>NZ_JAKRMS010000078.1 GCF_022346185.1 Cellulomonas sp. ACRRI
GGTCTGCCGCGCGGGGGAGGGCGTCCGTACGCTGGCGCGATGGACCTGCGGTTCCGGGGCGAGATCATCCACTGGCGGGGCCCCTCGCCGTACCACTACGTCGCCGTGCCCCAGCCCGAGGCCGACGAGCTCCGTGCCGCGTCGTCCCTGGTCTCGTACGGCTGGGGCGTGATCCCGGTCGCGGTGACGCTCGGCGGGACCCGGTGGACGACCTCGCTGTTCCCGAAGGACGGCGGGTACCTCGTGCCGATCAAGGACGCGGTGCGGCGGGCCGAGGGCGTCGCGCTGGGCGACGAGGTGGACCTGCGCGTCTCCGTCGCGGTCCGCTGAGCGTCGGGGAGGATCGCGTCGTGACCGTTCCCGCTCCGCCCGCCGGCGCCCACCCGTCCCGCGCCCCCCGGGTGCCCTGGCCGTGGCTGGTCGCGGCGTCGGGCGTCGTGCTGACCGTCCTCGGCGTGTGGCTGCTGACCCGCCCCCAGGCCGGCTGGTTCGCGTACGCGCCGCTGAGCGACGCGACCTACGCTCCGCCGCGACCCCCGTGGGCCGGCATCGTGGCGCTCGGCGTCGGGTGCGCGGCCTGGGGCGGGGCGCTGGGACACCTGCTGGCGCGCGGGGTCGTCGCCCGCGGCGCGCGGCGCTGACCCTCGCGCGGGCGGGCGTGCTCCGGGGGGCCCGCGCCGTCGCCCGGACTCGCGTCCTGGGTCGTCGAGGGTCACGGAACCGACCACAGGCGCCGGCGGCCCCGACCGCCCTCGCTCCCGCCGCGGCCGAGCCCGCTTCGCCCGCCGGCGCCGCGCGGGAGCCCGACGCCCCGAAGCCCGCCACCCTGGATCCCGCCACCCTCGATCCCGCCACCCTCGATCCCGCCGGGCCTGTGCCCGACGCCCCCGCGAAGGCCGCCCCGCATGCCGGGCGCTGCGGCTGCGCCCGCCCGGGCGCCGAGGTCCGCGTCACCGTCTCCGCTGCCACCCTCCTCGGCCTCGACGACGGGCCCGCCGACCTGGAGGGGTACGGCCCGATCGACGCCGTGCGCGGCCGACCTCGGGCGCGCCTGCCACCGCCACCACCGCCTCACGACCGACGGCGGCTTCCGGCTGCGTCAGATCCCGCCCGGGCTGTTCGAGTGGATCACCCCGACCGGGCACCGGTACCTGGTGCGCCCCGGGACCGGGCGGACCCCCGACGCGCACGACGCCCCGCCGCCGTTCTAGGCTCGATCCGAGCGCCGCGGCTCCGGCCGGGCCTCGTCGTCACCGCCGACCCGAGGGACCAGCATGAAGACGTTCACCCTGCCCGGAACCGACATCGTCGCGCCGAACGTGATCCTCGGCCTGATGCGCATCCAGCAGAAGTCCGACGACGAGGTCCGCGAGCTCGTCCGCGCCGCCCGCGACGCGGGCATCGCGTTCGTCGACCACGCCGCCGTCTACGGGGACGAGAAGCACGGCTGCGAGGCGCGGTTCGCCGAGGCGCTCGACCTGACGCCGTCCCAGCGCGACGAGTTCGTCATCCAGACCAAGGCCGGGATCATCAAGGACGGCCCGTACTTCGACTTCTCGTACGAGGAGATCGTGTCCTCGGTCGAGGGCTCCCTGCGCGCGCTGCGCACCGACCACGTCGACATCCTGCTGCTGCACCGCCCGGACGCCCTGGTCGAGCCGGACGAGGTCGCCCGCGCGTTCGACGAGCTCGCCGCCGCGGGCAAGGTCCGCGCGTTCGGCGTCTCGAACCACACGCCGCAGCAGATCGAGCTGCTGAAGAAGTCGGTGCAGCAGCCTCTCGTGGTCAACCAGCTGCAGCGGAGCATCACGCACGCGCCGCTCGTCGCGCAGGGCGTGGCCGCGAACATGGCGGCGCTCGACCAGTCGATCTCCCGGGACAACGGCCTGCTCGACTACTGCCGGCTGCACGACATCACCGTGCAGGCCTGGTCGCCGTTCCAGAAGGGGTTCTTCGACGGCGTGTTCGTCGGTGACCGGGAGGCCTACCCGGAGCTGAACGACGTCCTGGACCGGCTGGCCGAGAAGTACGGCGTGACGCCGACCGGCATCGCGGTGGCCTGGATCACCCGGCACCCGGCGCAGATGCAGGTGGTGCTCGGGACCACGACGCCGTCCCGGGTGACCGAGTCGGCGGCGGGGTCGGAGGTGCCGCTGACGCGGGCGGAGTGGTACGAGCTGTACCGCGCCGCGGGCCACACGGTGCCGTGATCCCGCGCCCGGTGCTGTCGCACCGCCGTCGCGTGTCGGCGGGGTGCGGCAGCATCGGGGCATGACGTTCGACTTCGAGGCCCCGCTGTGGGTGTGGGACGCCCGGCGCGCCGAGCGCTGGACCTTCGTCAGCGTCCCGGAGGACGCCTCCGACGAGATCCTCGAACGGGCGGGCGCGTTCGCGCGCGGGTTCGGGTCGCTGCGCGTCGAGGTGACCGTGGGCGGGACGACCTGGCGGACGTCGATCTTCCCGGACAGCCAGAAGCGCGCCTACTCGCTGCCGATCAAGAAGGCCGTGCGCGCCGCGGAGGACCTGGAGGTCGGCGGGCCGGTGCGGGTCCGGCTGCGGGTGCTCGACGTCTGAGCGCGCGGGTCCGGCTGCGGGCCGTCAGGCCGCGAGGTCGACCACGCGCGCCGGCACCGGCTCGACGGCGACGGCCGGCATCTCGGCGACCTGCGCCGCCGCCCGCTCCGCGGCCTCGCGCTGCCGCTGCCGCCGGGCCTTCAGCACGACGGAGACGGCGTGCGCGCCGACGACGGCCCACACCGCGTTCGTGACGACAGACGGCCACACCCCGCTGCTCGCCGCGACCAGCCCCATGAACAGCCCCGAGACGACGTTCGCGAGCTGGTAGCGGCCCGAGGTGGGTGCCCACCTCCCGCGGGTGACGAGGACGTAGGCGACGAGGCACGTGACCGCGCCGACCCAGCCGAGCGCGGTGACGAGAGCGGACACGGGCGTACTCCTGGCAGGGCGGAGGGGTGGGTGGAGGGTCGGCCGCGCAGGATCCCGCGCTTCGCCGGCAGCAGAATCATGCGACCAGATCGGGTTCAGCACAATCGAATGATGTTGCGACAGGGATGCAGCGGAACTGAATTAGGATGAATCGGTGCCGACCGACCCGCGCCGCCTCGCCGTCCTGCTCGCCGTGCACCGCGCCGGCGGGGTGCTCGCCGCCGCCGACCTGCTGCACGTGACCCCCTCCGCGGTGTCCCAGCAGATCGCCCGGCTGGAGTCGGAGGAGGGGGTCGCGGTGCTCGACCGCAACCCCCGCGGCGCGACCCTGACGGCCGCCGGCCGGATCCTCGCGGAGGCCGCGGAGCGCATCGAGTCCGAGCTCGTCGAGGCGCGCAAGTCGCTCGCGGAGCTCGGCGGCGAGCTGTCCGGTCGGGTCACGGTCGCGGCGTTCCAGACCGCCATCCGCGCGGTGATCGCCCCGGCGTTCGCGGTCGTCGCCGAGCACCACCCCGGCATCGAGCTGCTGGTCGAGGAGCGCGAGCAGGGCGAGTCGATGCGCCGGCTCCGGGAGGGCGACGCGGACATCGTGCTGCTGGAGCGGGACGAGGACGCGGACACGCACGTGCCGCGCGGGCAGCGCGACGTGGTGCTGCTGGAGGAGCCGTGGCGGCTGGTGCTGCCCGGGTCGGTCGCGACGCCGACGCAGCTGTCGGACCTGGCCGGGGTGACCTGGTTGGCCGCCGAGCACCACACCGCCGCCGCGCGGGCGATGGGCCGGGTGACCGCCGCGCTCGGTCCGGTGACCTCGCGGCACCTCTACTACGACTTCGACGTGGCGCTCGCGCTCGTGGCCGCGGGTCAGGGCGTCGCGCTGCTGCCCGCGCTGGCGCTGCAGGGCGAGCTGCCCGACGGCGTCACGGTGGCGACGGTGCCGGGGCTGGGGTCGCGGCGGCTGGTCGCCCGGCACCGCGCGACGCGCCGCGAGCCCGGCCCGGCCGTGGTGGCGGTGATCGACGAGCTCCTGGCGGCGGCCTCGGGCATCGACCCGGTCTGACGCCCGCCGGGCGGGGCGTCCGCACCGCCTCTAGGCTCCGGCGCATGGACTGCGACGTCGTGGTGGTCGGGGCCGGCCTGGCCGGTCTGACCTGCGCCCGGACCCTGCACGACCGCGGGCTGGACGTCCGCGTGCTCGAGGCCGCCGGGACGGTCGGCGGGCGGGTGCGCAGCGAGCACGTCGACGGCTTCACGCTCGACCGCGGGTTCCAGGTCATCAACCCCGGGTACCCGGCGCTGCGGGAGGTGGTCGACGTCGACGCCCTCCGGCTGCAGCCGTTCCTGCCCGGCGTCGCCGTGCGACGGGACGACGGCCTGGCGGTGCTCGCGGACCCCCGGCGCGCGCCGGCCCGGCTGCGCGAGACGCTCGGCAGCGGCTACGTCCGGGTCGGGGAGCTCGCGGCGCTCGCGCGCTGGGCCGCCCCGGCGCTCGGACCTGTGCGCGCGCTGGAGGACGGGCCGGACGCCACGCTCGCGGAGTCGCTGACCGCGGCGGGGGTCGACGGGCGGCTGCGGCACGAGGTGCTCGAGCCGTTCCTCGCGGGGGTGCTGGCCGACGAGTCCGGGGCGACGTCGGCGACGTTCGCCCGGCTGGTGGTGCGGTCGATGCTGCGGGGGACGCCGGGGCTGCCGGTCGGGGGAGCCGGTGCGCTGCCCGCGCTGCTCGCGGAGGGCCTGCCGCACGTGTCGACCGGCGCCCGGGTCGGGGCGGTGGAGCGGGTCGACGGCGGCCGGGCGGCGCAGGTCGACGGCAGCCGGGTGCGGGCGCTGGCGGTGGTCGTCGCCGCGGACCCGGCGACGGCGGCCGACCTCGCCGGGGTCGAGGCGCCGCCGATGCGTGGCCTCACGACGACCTGGTGGGCGGCCGAGGGCATCCCGCGGGTGGACGCGGTCGTGGTCGACGGACGGCGGCGCGGGCCGGTGGTGGACGCGGCGCTGATCTCCGCGGCCGCCCCGTCCTACGCACCGGCGGGCGCGCAGCTGGTGCAGGCGACGTCGGTGCTGCCGTCGGGTCCGTGGGACGCCGCGGCGCGGCCGGACCCCGCGCACGTCCGACGGCAGGCGGGGGAGATGCTCGGCGTCGACCCGCGGGGCTGGCGGGAGCTCGCGACGCACGAGATCGCGCACGCGCTCCCCGCGGCGACGCCGCCGCTCCGGGTGCGGCAGCCGGTCGAGCTGGGGGACGGGCTGTACGTGTGCGGCGACCACCGGGACACGCCGTCGCAGCAGGGCGCGATCGCGTCGGGCCGGCGGGCGGCGCGGGCGGTGGCGCGGCGGCTGCTCGGCGCGTGACGCGGGCGCCTCATCGCCTCCCGATCGTCGCGCCGTCCCCCGATCGATCGGTGGGCAGCGCGAGAACCGGGTGGGGACCCGGCTCGCGGCGCCCCGGCGCCGGCCTCGGCGACCGCGCCGCGGCGAACACGAACCGGCGCTGGACCTGGAAGCTGACGAGGTACAGCACCGCCTCGGTCGCGACCTTCGCCGGCAGCAGGCCGACGCCGAGGCCCGTGAGCGCCGCCAGGAGCGGGACTCGTAGGTGGTGTCCGTGACGGTCGCGTCGGCGTCGGCGTCGGCGTCGGCCGTCGTGCCGTTCTGGGCGGCCTCGTAGGCCTGGACGTCGGCGATCTCCACGTGGTCGATCACGAACCGGTCGAGCGCCCAGGCCGAGCCGCCGCCGACGGCGAGCAGCAGCACGAGCGTCGAGACCACCAGGGACCGGCGGAGCCGGCGCCGGGGCCGGAGGGCAGGTGCGTCGTCGGGTCGGGTGCGGGGGTGTCGGGTCATGCGGACAGGTCTACGGAGCCCGCTCGGGGCGGCCCGGTGCGGGCGCTGTGCGCGCCGTGTGAGCCACCGGCCGGGTCCGTCGCGGCGTCACACGCGCGCGCACACGCCGCGGGGGTTCCGTGGTCCGCATCCGGGCGCCGGCAGGAGGGCCGGGCCCCAGGGCGAGGAGCAGGTGGACGAGATGATGACGATCGTCGGGGGAGCGCGTGCGACGGACGACGCGGCCGTGACGGCCCTCAAGCAGCGGCACCGCGCGATGTGGGCGCTGGGCGACTACCCGGCGCTCGCGGCCGAGGTGGTCGGCGCGCTGGGGCCGGTGCTGGTCGACGCGGTGGGCGTGCGGCCCGGGGAGCGGGTGCTCGACGTGGCCGCCGGCACGGGGAACGCGGCCGTGCCCGCGGCACTCGCCGGGGGCCGGGTGGTCGCGTCGGACCTGACGCCCGAGCTGCTCGACGCCGGGCGCCGGGCGGCGGAGGCGCGGGGGATCGTGCTGGACTGGCGGGAGGCGGACGCCGAGGCGCTGCCGTTCGCGGCCGGGGCGTTCGACGTGGTCACGTCGTGCATCGGCGTGATGTTCGCCCCGCGGCACGCCGTCGCGGCCGCGGAGCTGCTGCGGGTCTGCCGCGCCGGTGGCCGGGTGGGGCTGATCGCGTGGACGCCGACCGGGTTCATCGGGCGGCTGTTCGCGACCATGAAGCCCTACCTGCCGGCGCCGCCGCCGGGCGTGCAGCCGCCGCCGCTGTGGGGCGACGAGGCGCACGTGCGGGGTCTGCTCGGCGCCGGGGTCGAGGACGTCCGGGTGGAGCGCCGGTCGCTGACCGTCGACGCGTTCGGCACGCCGGAGGCGTTCCGGGACTACTTCGCGAGCCGGTACGGCCCGACGATCGCCGCCTACCGGGCGGTGGCCGACGACCCCGACCGCACGGCCGCGCTCGACGCCGACCTGGTCGCGCTGGCCCGGGACGCGGCCCGCAGCGGCCCGGGCGGGGCCCCGGTGCTGGACTGGGAGTACCTCCTCGTGACCGGGCGCCGGACGGCGCCCGGCGCGTCTTGACGGCGGTGCGACGACGGCGGCAGTGTGAACCAGGTCACACCCGCGAGCCGTTCAGGACAAGGAGCCCGACATGCCCACGCGCCTCAACCCCTACCTCGGCTTCCGTGACACCGCGCGGGAGGCCATGGAGTTCTACCGGTCCGTGTTCGGCGGCGAGCTCACCGTCAGCACGTTCGGCGACTTCCAGGCCAGCGACGACCCGGCCGAGAAGGACAAGGTCATGCACTCCCAGCTCGAGACGCCCGGCGGCCTGGTCCTCATGGCCGCGGACACCCCGAACGCCATGCCGTACACCCCGGGGGACAACTTCTCGGTCTCCCTCAGCGGCGGCCCCGACTCCGAGGCCGAGCTGCGGGGGTACTGGGACAAGCTGTCCGACGGCGGCAACGTGGTCGAGCCCCTGGCCACGGCGCCCTGGGGCGACGCGTTCGGGATGGTCGCGGACAAGTTCGGCACGATGTGGCTCGTGAACATCGCGGGGAACGCGGGCTGACCCCGGGGGGCGTCGCCCTGCTCGGCCCGCCGGCGATCCGGCGGGCCGGGCCGCATGCGCCCGCGCCGCCGGGGCCGCGCGGCAGCAAGGCGTGGCTGCTGCTCGCGTACCTCGTGCTCGCGGGCCGCGGGGTGCCGCGGAGCCGGTTGACCGGCCTGGTCGTCGGCGACGCGGACGACCCCGGGGCCGCGCTGCGGTGGAACCTGTCGCAGCTCCGCCGGGCGCTGGACGGCCTGGCGGACCTGGGCGGGGACCCGCTCGTGCTCGACCTGCGTCCCGGCACGGTCGTCGACGTCCGGGTGCTGGCCTCGGGGGCGTGGGCGGAGGCGCTCGCGCTCCCCGGTCTCGGCGGTGCGCTCCTGGAGGGCCTGACCCCTCGGGGGAGCGCCGCGCTGGAGCTGTGGCTCGCCGCCGAGCGCGAGCGGGTCGCGGGCCTGACCGCCGCGATCCTGCACGAGGCCGCGCACGCACGGCTCGCCGCCGGCGACGCGCCCGGGGCCGTCGCCCTCGCGGCGCGGCTGGTCGCGGCCGAGCCGCTGGCGGAGCGCGGGCACGAGCTGTGGGCCCGTGCGCTGGTGGCCGCGGGGGACCGGGTCGGGGCCGAGCGGCGGGTGGCCGAGTGCCGGGCGCTGTTCCGGCGGGAGCTCGGCGTCGAGCCGTCGGCGAGCCTGACGGCGGCGCTCCGCACGCGGGGGCCGGGCGGTCCGGGGGTGACGGCCGGGGGCCGCGACGGGCCGCCGGACGCGACGGGGCAGGCCACGGCCGGCACGCCCGCCGCGGTGGACGCCGCGCTCGAGGGCGGCGAGGGCGCGGCGCACGTCGGGGCGTACGAACGGGCGATCGAGCTGCTGCGCACCGGGGTGGACGGCGCCCGGGGCCTCGGTGACGACGCCCGGCTCGCGACCGCGCTGGGCGCGCTCGGCCGGGTCCTGGTGCACGGCGTGCGCGGGAGCGACGAGGAGGCCGTCGCGGTCCTGCACCAGGCGCTCGTCGCGGCGCGGCGCAGCGGCGCCGGCGACGTGGCCGCACGGGCTGCGCTCGAGCTCGGGCACGTGGAGACGCTGCGGGGCCGGTACCCGCGCGCCGGGATGTGGTTCCGCCGGTCGCGGGAGCTGGGCGGCGACGACGCCCGGCTGCGCGCCTGGGTCGGGGTGTTCGACGGCATCGGCCGCAGCGACCAGGCCGACTACGCCGGGGCGGCCGCGGTGCTGGGGGAGGCGGCCGAGGACGCGCGGTCGGCGGGCGACCTGCGGGCCGAGGCGTACGCGCTGACCGCGCTCGGCCGTCTGCGGGTGCTCCGGGACGAACCGGGCCCGGCGCTCGCGGCCCTGGACCGCGCGTGCGCCGTCGCGCAGGACCTCGGCTGGACGTCGTTCCTGCCGTTCCCGCGGTCGCAGCGCGCGGAGGTGCTGCTCCGGGCGGGGGACCTGGCCGGCGCCGAGGCGGGGTTCGAGGGCGCGTACGCGCTGGCCTGCCAGGTCGGCGACCCGTGCTGGGAGGGCTACGCGCTGCGGGGGCGAGGCCTGCTCGCGGCGGCCCGCGGCGACGACGCCGCCGCGCTCGACCTGCTGGTGGCCGCGCCCGGCGCCTGCCGCCGGCAGCGCGACGCGCACGACTGGGTGGAGGCGCACTGCCTGGACGCGCTGTGCGGGTTCGCGGTGCCGCGCGAGGTGCCCGGGGCGGCCGGGTGGGTCGACGACCTGGAGGCGTTCGCCGCGCGCCGGGGGATGCGCGAGCTCGTGGCCCGGGCGGGCCTGCACCGCGCGGCTCTGGGGCAGCCGGGGGCGGCGGAGCACGCCGCGGCGCTGGTCGCGGGGATCGACAACCCGGCCCTGGCCGCCGCGCCGGTCGGGGGCTGACGGGCCGTGCGCCGCGGCCGCGGTGCACTCGCGCCGCACCGGCCCGGCGCCCCGGGTGCCGCCCGCCGTGCTCGGTGCTTCCCGCCGAGTTCGGTGCCCCTGGCCACCGAGCTCGGCTGGCGTCACCGAACTCGCGGTGCCGGGCGGCTCCGGGGTCAGACGCCCGGGGCGCACGCGCCCTGGCCGAGCGCCGCGAGGCCCGCCAGGTCCCCGGCCTGGAACGTCGAGACCGTCGCGACCGGGTTCATCAGCTGGGTGGGGTCGTCGACGTGGTCCAGCCCGACGAGGTGCGCGAGCTCGTGCCGCAGCACCGCGGGCCAGGCCGTCGAGGTCGGCCCCGGCTGGAGCAGGTCGGTGTCCAGGTAGACCGCGCCGGTCACGTGGGCGGTCCGGCCGCGCGCGTCGGTCGCCGACTGCGGTCCGCCGACCCCGACGACGTCGCCGGCCAGCGACGGCACGGTCGCCGCGTCGGCGAACCGGACGAGGACCGGCGCCCACCGGTCGCCGTACCGGTCCGGGAGGAAGGCGCCGCGGTCGGGGTCGGCGGGTTCGAGCACCGCACCGTCGTCCACGAACGCGAGTCCGGTCGCCGCGGCGAGCTCCGCCGTCGCCGCCTGCACCTGGGCGGCGAAGTCCGCCGGCGCCCCGGTGGGGTCGACGACGACGTGGACGGGGCGGCAGGGCGACCACGTCACCGGGACCGTGGCCCCGGCGCTGTCCCGCTGGGTCGCGAGGAACGCGTAGGACGTCGCCGGCGTCGCGGGGACGACGGCGGGCGCGAGCCGCTCGTCGGCCTCCTCGACGCCCGGGCGCGGGTAGTCGCGCGCGGACGCCGGCACGAGCGCGAGCCAGGGCGCCTCGACGCCGAGCGCCGGCAACCACCGGGACGCGTAGACGGCCGCGACCGTGAGCACCACGAGCCAGGGCAGCACGGTCGCGGCACGCCGGCGCCGGCGCGCGGGCAGCGGCGCCGGGGTCGGCGACCACGCGCGCGGGTGGGACGACGGGGCCCAGCCCGGCGGGGGTCGGTGGCGGCGGCGGGACGGCACACCGTCCCATCGGCCGCCGGCGCGGGCCGGTTGAGCCACGCGGCGCGGCGGGGCCGACGCCGCCTACGCCTTCCGGCCGCGCCCACGGTGATCGTCGTGGGCGGCACCGGAAGGCGTAGGCCGGGCGGAGGCGAGCCCCGCCCCCGCGGCGGCTCAGTCCTCCAGGTCGTCCAGCAGGCCGCCGCCGACCCAGTCGTCGATGGCGATCTCGTCCGCCTCGGTCAGCTCCATCCGCGCGCCGCGGCACAGCCCGACGACGTTGTCCGCCCACGCCTCGGCCACGTCGACCGCGGTGACCGTGGCGTCGAGCTCCAGGCCGACGTACAGCACGCCGGAGATGACGGTGTTGACGGTGGAGCGCCCGACGGCCGCGCCGGCGGCCTGGCACGCGTCCCGGACCCGGCGGGCCGTGGCGGTGCGCTCGAACGGGTGCTCGCGCACGTCGTCCGCCAGCGCGGTCAGGAGCACGCGGTAGTTGTCCCGGCTGAGCCCGGGCGTGTCGGTGACGGCCACGACCTGGCGCTGCAGCGCGGTGGCGTCCGTGCCCGCGGGCCCCTCGGCGGCGGCGCCGGGCAGGTCGGCCTCGCCGAACCGCTTGGGGTCCCAGACGTAGCCCGGCGACGGCCGCGCGGCGACGCCGAGCTCCGGCACGGCCTGGGACAGCCACGGCAGGAACCCGCCCGTGCCGGCCCACCGGGTGCTGGGCAGGGTCGGGTCGGCCTTCTGCGCGGCCTGGGCGACGGCGCCGGTCGGCACGGGCCGGTCGGCGGACCGCACGCGCTGGAGCACCGCGCGGCGCGCGGCCAGCGAGCCGGGGGAGGACGCCGAGACGGTCTGCTCGTCGCGGCGGCCGGCGCGGGCGGACCCGGCGGCGGGCGCCGCGGGGCCGGGCTCCGGCGCCGACGACCCCGACGACGCCGCGGCCGGCTCCGGCTCGGGGAGCGCCACCGGCTCGGCCGCCGTCGCCGGGACGTCCCCGCCCTCGGCCGCCGCCTGCCCGGCCGTGACCAGCTCCGCCAGGTCGTCGGCCGTGATGACGGTGTCGGCGACGGCCCGGTACGCGCTGGCGGCCGGGCTCGCGGTGATGATCGTGACCCGCCGGTCGGCGGCGCGGCAGCGCTGCACGAGCGGCGTGAAGTCGGCGTCGGCGGACACGATGACGAACTCGTCGTACCGGGTGTCCGCGTCGAGCGCGTCGACGGCGTCGAGCACCAGGTTGATGTCGGCGCTGCTCTTGCCCTGCTGGGTCAGCGAGGGGCAGTCGACGACCTGGAACCCGGCCCGCGTGAAGTTCGGCCGGAACCGGCTGAACACGGACGGGTTGAGGTAGCAGGCCCGCACGAGGAACCGGCGGGTGAAGTCGCCGTCGGCGTCGCTGCCGCTCTCCAGCTCGGACAGCCAGTGCCCCGGGTCGGTGGCGAACGCCTCCGCGGCGTCCGGGTCCAGGCGGCGCAGGCCGATGTAGACGTTGTCGAAGTCCACGAACATGGCCGTGCGCAGGCGGCGCGGCGTGTCGGGGCGGCTGGGGTCCAGGGCTGACGTCACGCCGCCATCCTGCCGCGAAACCCGCCCGGCCGCTGCGCTCGTACACTGTCCCGGTGCCGAGCGGGACCAGGTGGTGAGCAGTGGACGTCCGTGACCTCCTGGCGGCACCCGACCTCGGGCTGAGCGTCGTCGCCGCCGAGCCGGACGCCCTCGACCGCCCGGTGACCGCCGCGTACATCACGGACCTGCCGGACCCGTCGCGGTTCCTGTCGACCGGCGACGTGGTGCTCACCAGCGGCCTGTGGCTCGACCGCCCGGACGGCGCGGCGAGGTTCCTCGGGGCCCTCGCGCAGCAGAACGTGGCCGCGATCGTCCTCGGGCTCATCGAGATCGGCGTCATCCCGGACGAGGTGATCGCGACCTGCCGCGCGCGCGGGCTGACCCTGCTCACGGTGTCCCCGGGGGTGTCGTTCCGCCGGATCGCCGACGAGATCGCGGCGCGCCAGCCGGGTTCCGCCGCCGGGCTCGCGAGCCGGACGATGCGGTTCAGCCGCCGGATCGCCGACACGGTGTCCCGCGGCGGCGGCGTCGCCGAGCTGCTGGCCCAGTTCTCCGCCGAGTTCGCCGTCGGCTGCTGGGTGATCGACGAGACCGGGATGCTGCTCGCCACCGCGGGCGCGGCACCGGACCGGGCGCAGGTCGCGGAGCAGTGGAACGCCGTGGTCGCCCGCGAGCACGACAAGCGGGTCATCCTCCCCGGGGAGGGGACCGACCACGGGCCGGCGACGATCGTGCGCACCGGGGCGCGGGACCGGTCCGGGTTCTTCGGCTGCTGGGGCGACCACCGGTCGTTCTCGGACGAGGTCGCCCTCGCGCTGGACGCCGTCGTCGGCGCGCTGCGGGTCGAGATGGAGCTGGCCGCCCGCTGGCGCGAGACCCGGGACGCGCAGGTCGCGGCGCTGATCACGGCGATCCGGGACGCCGAGGCGTCGCCCGGCGCGATCTCGGCCCGGATGCGCCTGGAGGGCATGGCCCCGTCGGACGAGACGACGATCGTGGCGGCCCGGGTCGACGACCCGCGGTTCCCGCGCGCCGCCGTGCTGGAGATGCTGCAGCGCACCCTGACCGCCCGGGGGCACCGGGTGCTGGGCTGCCGGTTCGACGACCAGGCGATCCTGCTGGTCAACGGCGCCGGCGACGACGAGCGGCCGCTCGCCGACCACCTGGCCGAGGAGCACCTCCTGCTGCTCGACGGCCGGCAGCTGCGCGTCGGGATGAGCGACCCGGTCAGCGGGGTCAGCCGGCTGAACTCGGCGATCGCCACGGCCGTCGAGCGGGTGCAGAACGCCTCGGGCCCCGAGCCGGTGGTGGTGTCGACGGCGCTGCACGTGCAGACCCACCGGGCGCTGCTGCGGATGCTGGGGGCGAGCACCCGCTCGGGCTACGCCCGCGAGGTGCTGGCGCCGCTGCTGTCGTACGACGAGCGGCACAACGCGGACCTGGTGGGCACGCTGCGGGCGTTCCTCGACGGCGGCGGGGCGTGGCAGGAGACGGCCCGGCAGCTGCACCTGCACACGAACACGCTGCGCTACCGGATCGCCCGCATCGAGGAGCTGACCAACCGGGACATGAGCACCATGTCCGACCGGGTCGACCTGTTCCTCGCGATGACCTGCCTGGACGAGGCGGACTGACGCGGGCGCCTCAGGCGAACCGCATCGTCGGGATGCCGTACGCCCGCGGGTCCGGCACGCGCAGCAGCGCCGGCGCGACGACCTCCTCGATCAGCACCTCGACCGTGTAGTGCGTCTCGGCGCCCAGCACGTGCCCGGCGAAGCCCGCGGCGGCCGCGTTCTTCACCCCCACCGCGAGGTGCAGGTGCGGCGTCGCCACGCCGGCCTCGGCGTCCCACAGGATCGTGCCGCTGCCGATGCCCTCGGTGTAGGTCACGGTGACCTCCTGGGGGAGCGGCGGCTCCTGGTCGGCGACCGGCACGTCCGCGGCGATGAACCGCGCGGTGCGGAACGCCCCCGAGAACACGGGGACGAAGCCCTGCCGGATGCCGTGCTCGCGGCACGCCTCCGCCAGCGAGGCCAGCACCTCGTCGCCCGGCTCCAGCACCACCGCCACGCGACGGCCGGTGGTCACCTCGCTGCTCTGCACGCTCAGACCGCCGCGGGGTCGAGGGCGAGCGCGGGCACGGCGGCACCGACCCGCTCGGCGTGCGCGCGGATCTCGGCGAGCAGCGCGGCCTTGCCGGCGTCGGGCAGGAAGGACGACGCCACCGCGTTGGCGGCGAGCACGCCGACCTGGTCCTCGGTGACGGTGCCGGCGGCGACCAGCGCGCGCACGTTGTCGTCCAGGTACCCGCCGAAGTAGGCCGGGTCGTCCGAGTGCACCGACGCGCGCAGGCCCTCGTCGAGCATGACCGCGATCGGGTGGTCGGCGAGGTCGGGGCCGGCGGTGCGCAGCGCGAGGTTCGACAGCGGGCACACGGTGAGCGGGGTGCGCGTGGCGCGCAGGTGCGCGACCAGCTCGACGTCCTCCAGCGCGCGGTTGCCGTGGTCGATCCGCTCCGCGCCCAGGATGTCCAGGGCCTCCCAGACGTAGTCCGGGCCGCCCTCCTCGCCGGCGTGCGCGACGCGGCGCAGGCCCTCGGCGGCGGCGCGCTCGAACACGTCGCGGAACAGCGCCGGCGGGTAGCCGACCTCGCTGGAGTCCAGCCCGACCGCGAGCAGCAGCGACCGGTGGGGGAGCACCGCCTCGAGGGTCGCCATCGCCGCCTCGGGGCCGAGGTGCCGCAGGAAGCAGACGATCAGGCCGCCGGACATGCCGTGCGCGGCGCGGGCGTCGGCGAGCGCGGCGGACAGGCCGAGCAGCACGTCCTCGACCGGCACGCCGCGCGCGGTGTGCGACTGCGGGTCGACGAAGACCTCGGCGTGCCGGACCCCGGCAGCGGCGGCGCGGGCCAGGTAGCGGGCGCCGAGGTCGTGGAAGTCCTGCCGGGTGCGCAGCACGTCGAGGTTCGCGTAGTACACGTCCAGGAAGTCCTGCAGGTCGCGGAACGGTGCGCCCCGGCCGGCGCCCGCCGGCACGGGCAGCCCGTTGCGGTCCGCCAGCGCGCGGATGAGGTCGGCGTCCAGCGTGCCCTCGATGTGCACGTGCAGTTCAGCCGTCGGCCACACGTCCTGCTCCCGGTCGTTCGTCGGTCGTCGCGGACGGGTGGTCCACGCTTGCCGGGAAGCCAACCACAGGCCCGTGGCCTGCGGCCTCGTGCGATCCACCAACGACCGGGCGGTGCCGCGGCGCCGGGGGCTGGGCGATCCGCCGGGCGCGGGGCCGCGGGCCCCGGTCGTGTGACGCGCGCGTGACGCGCTCGGTGGGTCGCACAACGGACCGCACCGCTGAGGCCGGGGGAGTTCGGAGGATCCCACATGGCGACGGCCGAGCCCGGGCCTGTCGAATGGGGGCAGTCGCCGGGTCGCCCCGGTGCGACCCTCCCCCTGGCACCGCGGCCGCCCGTAGCCGCGGGCGCCGCACGACGTGAACGAGGTTGACGTGACCCGCTCCTTCACCGCGCGCCCCGGGCGCCGGATCGCCGGCCTCGCCGCCGCCGTGGCCGCCGCCGGCCTGCTGCTCTCGGCCTGCTCCTCCGACGACACCGCCGGCTCGACCGGCGACGCGTCGGGCGCCGCCGAGTCGTTCGACGCCGTGAGCGTCCAGCTGTCCTGGCTGAAGAACCAGCAGTTCGCCGGCGAGTACCTGGCGGTGGAGGACGGCCTGTACACCGACGCCGGCTTCTTGGACGTGACCCTGACCGCGGGCGGTTCCTCCGCCACCAGCGCCGAGGCGGCCGTCGCCTCCGGCCAGGCGTTCGTCGGCCTGTCCTCGCCGCTGATCACGGCCCCGGCGATCCAGAGCGGCGCCGCGCTGAAGATCGTCGGCGCGACGTACCAGCAGAACCCGTTCGCGCTGGTGTCGGCCGCCTCCGCGCCGATCGCGGGCCCGGACGACCTGGCCGGGAAGACCATCGCCGTGTCCGACTCCAACACGCTGGTGTGGAACGCGTTCCTCGCCGCCAACGACATCGACGCCTCCGAGGTCACGACGGTGCCGCTGTCCGACACCTCGATGCTCACCACGGGCCAGGTGGACGGCTTCATCGGCTACACCACGACCGGCGCCGCCGCGCTGGCCGCGGCCGGCTTCGAGGCCACCGAGTTCCTGCTCGCCGAGAACGGCCTGCCGATGGTGGGCGAGGTGCTGGTCACCTCCCAGGAGGCGATCGACGAGCGCCCGGAGGAGGTCAAGGCGTTCCTGCTCGCCACGGCCGAGGGCTGGCGCGCGGCGCTGGACGACCCGGAGCGCGCCGTGGACCTGACCGTGAACACCTACGGCAAGGAGCAGCAGTACGACGCCGACGCGATCGCGCTGTCCTTCGACCGCCAGGCGACGCTGATCGAGTCCGAGGACACCGCCGCGAACGGCCTGCTCACGATCAGCGACGAGCTGCAGGAGGGCACCATCGCCTCGCTCGGCTACGCCGGCGTGGACATCACGGCCGACGAGCTGTTCGACCTGTCGCTCCTGGACGAGGTGTACGCCGAGAACCCGGACCTGCTCTCGTGACCGACCCCCAGACCACGCCCGCCCCCGCGCTGCCGGCCCCCTCGGCCGCGGGGGCGGGCGTGCCCACGTCCGTCGCCGACCCCGGCATCGAGATCACCGGCCTCGGCAAGGAGTTCCGCTCCGGCCGCCGCACGGTGACCGCGCTGGAGGACGTCACCCTGTCCACCCCGCGCGGGTCCTTCCTGTCGCTGCTCGGCCCGTCCGGCTGCGGCAAGTCGACGATCCTGCGCATCCTCGCGGGCCTCGAGACGCCGACGTCGGGTTCGGTCGCCGTGAACGGCACACCCGTCGCCCCGGGCCGGCGCGCCGACGGCATGGGCATCGCGTTCCAGGACCCGGCGCTGCTGCCGTGGCGCTCGGTGCAGAAGAACATCCGGCTGCCGCTGGAGATCCAGAAGCGGAAGGACGACGGCATCGTCGGCGAGCTGATCGAGCTCGTCGGCCTGACCGGCTTCGAGAAGGCCCGCCCGGCGCACCTGTCCGGCGGCATGCGGCAGCGCGCGTCGATCGCCCGGGCGCTCGCGGTGCGGCCGGACTTCCTGCTGCTGGACGAGCCGTTCGGCGCCCTGGACGACATGACCCGGCAGCGGCTGAACTTCGAGCTGCAGCGGATCTGGACCGAGCGGTCCGCGACCACGCTCATGGTCACGCACGGCATCGCCGAGGCGGCGCTGCTGTCCGACCACGTGGCCGTGATGTCCGCGCGCCCGGGCCGGATCGTCGAGGTCGTCGAGATCCCGTTCGAGCGGCCGCGCACGCCCGAGATGATGCGGACGAAGGAGTTCCACGAGGTGGTCGACCACCTGTCGGGGCTGCTGTTCTCCCCGGGCGGCGCCGCGGCCGGGACGGGCGCGCAGTGAGCGTCGCGCTCGCGCGGTTCCGCGGCGCGCTGGCCCGCCCGTGGGTCGGCGGCACCGTCGGCATCGTGCTGCTGGTCGCCCTGTGGTGGGCGATGACCGCCAACCTGGAGAACAGCACCTCGTTCCCGTCCCCGGTCGACGTGGCGCGCTCCGCGGTCGCGGACGGCTGGCCGTTCTACGAGGCGAACGTCGTCCCGACCCTGACCCGCGCCGCCCAGGGCTACCTGTGGGGCAACCTCGCCGGCCTCACGCTGGCGGCGGTCGTGCTGGTCGTGCCGCGGCTGGAGGACGTCATCACCCAGCTCGGCGTCATCTCCGCGTGCCTGCCGGTCACGGCGATCGGCCCGATCGTCATGGTCATCTTCGGCGGCCGCGCCTCGTCGATCTTCCTCGGCGCCCTGCTCGTCTTCTTCACCACGCTCGTCGGCGCCATCCTCGGGATGCGCTCCGCGAGCCGCAGCTCGCTGGACCTCGTCGCCGCGTACGGCGGCGGCCGGTGGACGCAGATCCGCACGGTCCAGCTCATGTCGGCGCTGCCGGCGATCGTCACCGCCCTGCAGGTGGCGGTCCCGGCAGCGCTGCTCGGCGCGATCGTCGGGGAGTACCTCGGCGGCATCGACGCGGGGCTGGGCGTGGCGCTCAACGCGGCGCAGCGCCAGATCCAGCCCGACCGCGTGTGGGCGCTGAGCATCCTCGCCGGTCTGATCGCGCTCGGCGGCTACGCGCTCGTCGGGCTGGTCGGGCGGGTCCTCACCCCGTGGGCGAAGGAGCGCCGGGCATGAGCGGCGGGACGGGGCGGTTCGTCGCCCGCCGGGTCTGGACGCTCGCGCTGGCGGTCGTCGTCGCGCTCGCGGTGTGGGTCGCCGTGCTCGAGGCGTTCGACGTCAGTCCGCTCATCGGCAAGCGCCCGTGGGACGTGTTCGACTACGTCGTCACCGCCGAGGGCGCCGCCGACCACCGCGCGACCATCGCCGCCGACCTCGCGGTCACGGTGCGGGACGCCGGCATCGGGTACGTCGTCGGCCTGGCCGCGGCGTTCGGCCTCGCGGTCGTGTTCTGCGTGTCGCCCGTGCTGGAGCGGATCGTCATGCCGACCGCGATGGTGCTGCGGTCGATCCCGCTCGTCGTGCTCACGCCGCTGATCACGCTGATCTTCGGCATCGGCCAGGCCGGCGTGACGGCCATCGTCATCCTCGTGGTGTTCCTGCCCGCGCTGGCGAACATCCTGTACGGCCTGCGCAGCGTCTCCGGCGAGCACCGGGACCTGGTGCTCGCGTACGGCGGCTCGTCGTGGACGGTGCTGCGCAAGGTCGCCCTGCCGGCGGCCGTGCCGTCGACGCTCGCCTCCGCGCGGATCGCCGTCCCGTCGGCCGTCACCGGCGCGATGATCGCCGAGTGGCTGTCGACCGGCGAGGGCCTGGGCGGCGCGATCTCGAAGGCGGCGGGCTCGTTCGGCTACGACGCGATGTGGGCCTCCGCGATCACCGTCGCGGCGGTGACGATGCTCGCGTACGCGGTGCTGAGCGTCGTGGACACCCTGGTGCAGGAGCGGATCGGGCAGCTGTCGTGACCGACGTGACGCTGGTGCTGCGCGGCGGGACCGTCGTCGACGGCACCGGCGCCGCGCCGGTCGTCGCCGACGTCCTCGTCGCCGGCGACCGGGTCGCGGCCGTCGGCCCGGGCCTCGCCGCCACGGCCCCGGCCGCGGCGCGCGTGGTCGACGCCGCCGGGCTGGTCGTCGCGCCGGGGTTCATCGACGCGCACACCCACTCCGACGTCGTGCCGTTCATGGCCGAGCCGCAGCCGTTCAAGGTGCTGCAGGGCGTCACCACCGAGGTGGTCGGCAACTGCGGCAACTCCGCGGCGCCGCTGGTGGACGAGCGGGCGGTGGACCTGCACCGGCCGATCTCGTCGACCGTCGCCGCCGGCGTGTCCTCCTGGCCGCGGTCGTTCGGGGAGTACCTGGACGCGGTCGAGCAGCACGGCCCGACGACGCACGTCGCGTCGCTCGTCGGCCACCACACGCTGCGGATCAGCGCGAACGGCATGGCCGAGCGGCTGGCGCCGGGCGCGCTGGACCGGATGGTCGCGCTCGCGGACGCGGCGTTCGCCGACGGCGCCTTCGGGTTCTCGACCGGCCTGATCTACGCGCCCGGCGTGTACGCGGACACCGACGAGGTCGCCGCGCTCGCCGCCGTCGCCGCGCGGTGGGACCGGCCGTACGCCACGCACATGCGGGACGAGGGCGACGGGCTGGCCGACTCGCTGGCCGAGACGTTCGACGTCGCGCGGCGGACCGGCGTCCGGGTCCAGGTGTCGCACTGCAAGGCCGCGGGCCGGCGGAACCACGGCCGGTCGGGCGAGCTGCTCGCCGCGCTGCGCGTCGCGCGCGCGGCCGGGATCGACGTGCACGGCGACGCGTACCCGTACACGACGGGGGAGAGCTTCCTCACCGCGCTGCTGCCGGCGGAGGCCCAGGTGGGCGGGCGGTCGGAGCTGGTGCGCCGGCTGTCCGACCCGGCGACCCGCGCCGCGCTGGCGGCCCGGGCCCTCGCCGGCGGACCGGGCGCCGGGTCGTGGACCCAGACGACGCCCGCGGGGGTGCTGCTGTCGATGCACTCCGACGCGGGCCTGCTCGGCCGGAGCGTCGCCGACGTGGCGGCCTCGCGCGGGGTCGAGCCCTGGGACGCCCTGTGCGACCTGGTGCTCGCCGACCCCGGCGCGATGATGGTCTACGAGCTGATGGCCGAGGACGACGTGCGCGCGATCCTGGCCGACCCGCTGATCGCGATCGGCTCGGACAACTCGGTGCCCGTCGGCAACGCGCACCAGCGCGGCTGGGGCTGCTTCCCGACCGTGCTCGGCCGGTATGTCCGGGACCTCGGCGTGCTCGACCTCGCGGAGGCGGTCCGGAAGATGACGTCGCTGACCGCCGACGCGCTCGGCCTGCCCGACCGCGGGCGGCTCGTGCCCGGTGCGATCGCCGACGTGGCCGTGGTCGACCCGGCGACGGTCGGGCACCCGGGCACGCCGCAGCGGCCGTGGGAGCGGCCGACCGGCGTCGTGTGCACGGTGCTCGCCGGGACCGTCGTGGTGGACGGCGGGGAGTTCACCGGGGTGCGCGCCGGGCGGGTGCTGCGCGCGGGGCGGCCGGAGCCGGCCGGCCGCGCGGGCGCGGCAGGGGTGCGCGCGTGAGCGGTCGGCACGCCGCCGGGGCCGGGGCGACCACGGCCGGGGCGGCCGCGGACCTCGAGCTGCCGGCGATGCTGCTGCGCGACGACGCGATCGCGCACAACGTCCGGACGATGGCCGACTGGTGCCGCGCCGCGGGCGTCCAGCTCGCGCCGCACGCCAAGACGCACATGTCCCGCGACCTGGTCCGCCGGCAGTCCGCCGCGGGCGCGTGGGGGTTCACCGCCGCCACCCCCGCGCAGGTCCGCACGCTCGCCGGCTGGGGCGTCGGCCAGGTGCTGCACGCGAACGTCCTCGTCGACCGCGGCGCGATCGCCTGGGTCGCCGAGCACCTGCTCGCCGCCGGCTCCGGCACCGAGTACCTCTGCTACGTCGACAGCGACGCCGGCCTCGACCTGCTGCTGACCGAGCTCGACCGGCTCCGGCCCGACCGCCCGCTGCCCCTGCTGCTGGAGCTCGGGTTCCGCGGCGGCCGCACCGGTGTGCGGGACGACGTCGCCGCGCTCGCGCTGGCCGGGCGGGTCGCCGCCGCGGGCCGGGTCCGGCTCGCGGGCGTCGCGGCGTTCGAGGGCCTGATGCCCGCCGGGGACGACCCCGGCGCTCCGCCGGGTGCGGCCGACCTGCTCGCCCGGGTCCGGGCGCTGGTCACCGCGATCACCGAGCAGGGCCTCGTCGCCGGCGTGCCCGTCGTCACCGCCGGCGGCTCGTCGTACTTCGACCTGGTGGCGCGCGAGCTCGGCCCCGCGATGTGGGACCGCCCGGTCACGACCGTGCTGCGGTCCGGCTGCTACGTCACGCACGACCACGGCGTCTACCGCCGCACCTCGCCGCTCGGCGCCGACCGGGGGACCGCGGCGCTGCGCCCGGCGTTCGAGCTGCGGGCGTCGGTGCTCTCGGCCCCGGAGGACGGGCTGGTGGTCGCCGGGTTCGGCCGCCGCGAGGTGCCGACCGACGACCGGCTGCCGGTCGTGCTCGGGGTCGCGGGCAACGCGCCCGACGTGGCGGACGCGCCCGACGTGCGCGGCTGGGAGGTGACCGGCGTCAACGACCACCACGCGTTCCTCCGCGTCCCGCCGGGCACCCGGGTCGCCCCGGGTACCGTGCTCCGGCTGGGGATCAGCCACCCCTGCGGCGCGTTCGACACGTCGGGCGCGTTGCCCGCGACCCCGAGCACGACCGGCAGCCGGTCGTCGGTCGGCACCTCGCGGCGGCCGAACCCGGCGACCACCAGCCCGTCCTCCGGGGCCG
>NZ_JAKRMS010000079.1 GCF_022346185.1 Cellulomonas sp. ACRRI
GGCTCCGGGCGTGCCCGGGGGCGGGGCGGAGAGCTGGTGCTCGCTCACGCGGCACTTCCTTCCATGACGAGGTCGAGCACGGCGTGCTCGTCGATGGCGGTGGCGGGGCCCTCGTGGACGACCCGGCCTTCGGACACGACCAGCACCCGGTCCGACAGACCGAGCACCTCGGGGATCTCGCTGGAGACGACGACGACGGCGGCGCCCTCGTCGGCGAGCCGGCGGACGAGCGCGTAGATCTCGGCGCGCGCACCGACGTCGACGCCGCGGGTCGGCTCGTCGAGCAGCAGCACCCGGCAGCCGTGCACCAGCCACCGGGCGAGCATCGCCTTCTGCTGGTTGCCGCCGGACAGGGTGCGGATGGCGCGGTCGACGCCGGCGGGGCGCAGGTCGAGGGCCTCGGCCTGCTCCTGGGCGGTCCGCCGCTCGGTCCGCTCGTCGAGCAGGCCGCCCTTCGCGAACCGGCCGAAGGTCGACAGCGTGATGTTGCGGTACACCGGCTCGTCGAGCAGCAGGCCCTGGGCCTTGCGCTCCTCCGGCGCCAGGCCGATCCCGGCGCGCACCGCCGCGGTGACGTCGCCCGCGCGGAGGCGCTTCCCGGCGACCTCGACGGTGCCGGCGCTGGCGCGGCGGGCGCCGTAGATCGTCTCCAGGATCTCGGACCGGCCGGAGCCGACCAGGCCCGCGAGGCCGACGATCTCCCCCGCCCGCACCCGGAGCGACACGTCCGCGAACGCGCCGCGCAGCCCGAGGCCCTGCACGTCGAGCACCACCGGGGCGTCGGGCGCCGGCTCCGTGCTCTCCGGGAAGACGTACTCGACGTTGCGCCCGGTCATGAGGCGGATCAGCTCGCCGGTGGGGGTGTCCCGCGCCGGCAGGTCCCGGGCCACCGTGCGCCCGTCCTTGAGGACGGTGATCCGGTCGCCGATGGCACGGATCTCCTCCATGCGGTGCGAGATGTACACGATCGCGACGCCCGCGGACGTGAGCTGGTGCACGACGCGGAACAGGTTCGCCACCTCGTCGGAGTCGAGCACCGCGGACGGCTCGTCCATGACGATGACCCGGGCGTCGTGCGACAGGGCCCGCGCCATCGACACGATCTGCTGCGCCGCCGCCGGCAGCGAGCCGACCTCGCGGTGCGGGGAGATCTCCGGGTGCCCGAGGCGGGCCAGGATCTCCCGCGTCCGACGCCGTGCCTCCCGGCGGCGGGACACCCCGGCCGTCGCGAGCTCGTGGCCCAGGAACACGTTCTCGGCCACCGTGAGGCCGCCGACCACATCGAGCTCCTGGTACATGGTCGCGACGCCGAGCTTCAGCGCGGCGACCGGGTTGGCGATCGTGACGACCTCGCCGTCCACCAGCACCTCGCCCTCGGTGGGCTGGTGCGCGCCGGCGAGCACCTTGATGAGCGTCGACTTGCCCGCCCCGTTCTGCCCGAGCAGGCGGTGCACCTCCCCCGGCAGGACGTCGAGGTCGACGCCGTCCAGGGCGCGGGCTCCGGGGAACTGCTTGACGATGCCGCGCATCTGGAGGAGCGGCGGCTGGTTCGGTGGGTCCACGGTGACCATGTGAGGAACCTATGAGGGACTTTCGTCCCGGGTCAAGCAAAAGTTGGTCCGGGTTTGTCCGAGTTACCCGATCGTGACGTACACAAGTGGTGGGACTTTTCTGGTTCACTAGGCGCCATGCAGGACGTCGTGAAGCTCCCGCCGAGGCAGTCCGGCGCCGGAGACCTGTTCCAGCTCCTCCGCGACGGCCGGCCGCGCACCCGGGCCGACCTGGCCGCCGCCACCGGCCAGGGGCGGTCCACGATCAGCGCACGCGTCGAGGCGCTCATGTCCGCCGGGCTCATCGCACCCGCCGGCGAGGCCTCCTCCACCGGCGGGCGCCCGCCCGCCACGTTCGCCTTCGAGCCCAGCGCCCGCATCGTCCTCGCCGTCGACCTCGGCGCCACGCACGTCCGCCTCGCGGTCACCGACCTCGCGTCGCGGGTCCTCGTCGAGGGCGAGGCGCCGCTCGCCATCGCCGACGGCCCGGACGTCGTCCTGCCCTGGGTCGCCGAGCACGGGCGCAAGCTCGTCGCCGAGGCCGGTCGCGCCCTCGAGGACCTGGTGTCCGTCGGCGTCGGCCTGCCCGGACCCGTCGAGCACGCGACCGGCCGCCCGATCAACCCGCCGATCATGCCCGCCTGGGACGACGCCGACGTCCGCGGCATCCTGTCCGCCGAGCTCGGCGGCGCCGACGTCCTGGTGGACAACGACGTCAACCTCATGGCGCTCGGCGAGCACCGCTCGGCGTGGCCCGACGTCGACGACATGCTGTTCGTCAAGGTCGCCACCGGCATCGGCTCCGGCATCATCTCCGACGGCGAGCTCCGGCGCGGAGCGCAGGGGGCCGCGGGCGACATCGGCCACATCGCCGTCCCCGGCGCCGAGGACGTGCCGTGCCGGTGCGGCAACCTCGGCTGCCTCGAGGCCGTCGCCTCCGGCCGGGCGCTCGCCGAGCAGCTCAGCCGCGACGGCGCCGAGGCGCGGGGCGGCGCGGACGTCGTCGCGCTCGTCCGCGCCGGGGACCTCGCCGCCGGGCGCGCGGTCCGGCAGGCCGGGCGGGAGATCGGCGGCGTGCTCGCCGCGTGCGTCAGCCTGCTCAACCCCTCCCTGGTCGTCATCGGCGGGGTCGTCGCCGAGGCCGGGGAGCACCTCATCGCGGGCATCCGCGAGATCGTCTACCAGCGGTCGCTGCCGCTCGCGACGCAGCACCTGCGGATCGTCACGTCCCAGGCGCGGTCCGAGGTCGGGATCCTCGGGGCGTCGGCGATGGCCGTCGACCACGTGCTGTCGCCGGTGGCGATCGACGCGCTGCTGGAGGCGCGGATCGCGTGACGCGGGGCGGGCGGCCCGCACGCGGAGCGGGAACCGAGCCCTCCACGGGCGTCGGGGGCACGTCAGGTGGTGCGATCCCCCGCATCACCCGGCACCGCCGCGCCGAGCACCGCGTCGCAGACCGCGAGCAGCCGCGCCCGCAGACCCTGCGAGGCGGCGGCGAACCCGCGCTGCCGCCGGACGTACTCCGCCTTGCCGTCGGGCGTCTCGATCGCGATCGGGTCGAGGCCGTAGGACGACACGTCGTACGGTGACGCCTGCATGTCGACCGTCCGGATCTCCCGGGCGAGCGCGAACGCGTCCAGCAGCAGGTCACCGGGCACCGCGGGGCCGAGCTTGAGCGCCCACTTGTACAGGTCCATGTTCGCGTGCAGGCAGCCCGGCTGCTCCATCGCGACCTGCGTCTCGCGGGTGGGCTGCAGGGTGTTGCGCGGCGCGGCGTCCGGGGTGAAGAACCGGAAGGCGTCGATGTGCGTGCACCGGATGCGGTGCCGCTCCACGACCGCGTCGGTGCCGGGACCGCCCAGCCGCAGCGGCAGCGGGTGCCGGTGCTCGCCGTCGCCCTCCCGGTAGACCATCGCCCACTCGTGCAGGCCGAAGCACCCGGTCGCGGCGGGACGCGCCGCGGTCGCCGAGAGCAGGGCACGGACGTACCGCACCGTGTCGCCGCGGTCCGCGAGGAACCCGGGCACGTCGAGGACCACGGATCCGTCCGCGTCGGCCCGGTACCAGCGCCAGCCGGCGTGCGGGGCGTCGGCGGCGCCCGCGGCCAGCCTCACGCCCGCACCCGGGTGCCAGCGGCGGAGCTGCGCGGGCTTCGCCGGGTAGTACTCGAACAGGAAGTCCTCGATCGCGTGCCGCTCGCCGCCGCGGGCGCGCCGCGCGCGGTGGCCGGCCGTGAGGGCGTCGGCCCGGGCGGCGTGCGCCTCGGCGCGGGCGCGCCACTCCGCGGGCCCGAGCACGACCGACCCGGCCACGCGGCTGGTCCCGGGGGCGACGGAGACGGTGGCGGTCATGGCGTCCAGGGTAGGCGCGCCCCGGCGCGCGTCCCCCGCACCACGGGGCGCGCGGGCGCGGTGAGCACGACGAGGCACGCCACGACCAGCGCCACGCCGGCCCAGCCCGCCGCGGACAGCCGCTCCCCCACCACGAGCACCGCGAGCACCGCCGCGACCGCGGGCTCCAGCAGGGTCAGCGTCGTGGCCGTGCTGGCCGGCACGTGCCCCAGCCCCCAGCCGAACAGCAGGTAGCCGCCGAACATCGGGACCACCGCCATGTACACCCCGACGGCCGCGTTCCCCCACGAGGCCACGAGCGGGGCGCCCGTCACGACGAGCACCGGGAGCAGCAGGACGCCGCCGGTGCCGAACACCGCGCCCATCGCCGCACGCGACGGCACGCCCGCACGCATGAGCCGGTGCGCCACCCAGGAGTACAGGGCGTACGTCGCGCCGGCCACGAGGCCCAGCAGCACCCCCGCCGACGCGCCCGCCGCCGACGTCGCCGCGGCACCGCCCGCGTCGTGCCCGACCGCGTCCTGCCCGCCCGCCAGGGCCTGCGCGGCGCAGAGCAGCGCGATCCCGGCCAGCCCGACGGACGCCGCCGCGAGCCAGCGGCGGGACAGCCGCCGCCGGTCGACGAGCCGCTCCACGAGCGCCGAGGCCAGCGGTGCCGACCCGAGCGACACGACCGTCCCGACGGCCACACCGGCGAGCCGCATCGAGGAGTAGAACGCCAGCGGGTACACCGCCACGGCGGCGGCTCCGAGCAGCACGAGGCGCCGGCGGTCGAGCAGGGTGCGGGCGTGCGCGGCGACGGCGCGCCGCGCCACCGTCGCCTGCAGCAGACCGCCGACACCCATCGCCGCGGCCCCGATCGCGAGCGGGCCGACCCCCGGGGCGAAGGTGGCGGCGGTGCCGGTCGTGCCCCACAGCACCGCCGCCGCCAGGACCGCGAGCACCCCGACCCCGGCCACGGCGCGCGCCCCCGCCGAGACGGCAGCTCTCGGCTGTGCCGAGGCGGCCGCACGCAGCCGAGAGCTGCCGTCTCGGCGATCGAGCGCGGGCGGGGTGGCGGGGTGGTCGGGGGTCACGTCGTGGCCAGGAGGTCGGCCGCGAGGGTGCGGGCGTGCCGCAGGCGGGTGTCGTCGCCCTCCAGGCCCGCGCGGGCCATGGAGCCCTCCAGGAGGAAGGCCAGGTGCTCGGCCAGCGTCGTCGCCCGGGCGGCGTCACCGGGCAGCAGGTCGGCGAGGTGGCTCGCGAGGATGGCCTCGACCTCCTCCTTGTGCGCGCGCACGACGGCGCGACCGGGGTCGCCCGCGGGCAGCTCGGCGGCGGCGTTGAGCAGGCCGCACCCGCGGAAGCCGCGGACGTAGCCGGCGTTGGCGTGGTCGGCGTACGCGTCGAAGACGGCGAGCACCCGCGCGCGGGGGTCGTCGCCGGCGGTCGCGAGGCGCGCGTCGTACAGGTCGAGCCACTCGGCGTGCCGGGCCGCCAGGTAGGCGGCGACGAGATCGGCCTTGGACGCGAAGTTGTTGTAGAGGCTCATCTTCGCGACGCCCGCGTCGGCGGTGATGGTGTCGATGCCGGTCCCGGAGATCCCGTCCGCGTAGAACCGCGCCGCGGCGGCCTCGAGCAGGCGGTCGCGCGCCGGTCGCCTGCGCCCCGCGCTCGGCGCCGCGCGCCCCGCCGTCGCCGTCCGGCCCGCCGCCGCCCCGGTCCCGCTCGCCGTGCCCGTCACGCCCGCCTCCGCTCGACTAGGTAGACCTGTCTACCCAACACGTCGCAGCATCACACGGCGTCGGCGTAGCTGTCCACCACCGAGACGTCCAGCGCGAACTCCACCGGGGTGTCCCCGAACAGCAGCCGCCCCGCCTCCACCGCGGACTCCCGGACCGCGTCCGCCACCCGGTCGGTGACGTCGGCGGGCGCGTGCACCACGATCTCGTCGTGCAGGAAGAACGCCAGGTGCGGCCGCCCGGGCAGCGCCAGCAGCCGGCGGCGCAGCACCGCCATCCAGCACAGCGCCCACTCGGCGGCGGTCCCCTGGACGACGAAGTTGCGGGTGAACCGCCCCCAGTCGCGGGACCGCCGCCGGGCGTCACGGGCGTCCTCGGGGGCCGCCCCCTCGGCCGAGGCGGCCTGCCGGGCGGCGAGCCACGCGGCGCTCGGCGCTGGCGACGACCGGCCGAGCCAGGTGGTGACCTGCTCGCCGCGCTCCCCCGCCCGCGCGGCCCCCTCCACGAGCGCGACGGCACGGGGGTAGGCGCGCCCGAGCTGGGGCATGAGGACGGCGCTCGCGCCGGTGGTCGCCCCGTAGATCGCGCCCAGCATGGCGTACTTGGCCTGCTGGCGGTCCGCGACGATGCCCGCGTCGACGACGGCGGCGTAGAGGTCGGCCTGCCGGCCCGCCGCGGCCATCGCCCCGTCACCGGACATCGCGGCGAGCACCCGCGGCTCCAGCTGCGCGGCGTCCGCGACGACGAGCCGCCGGCCCGGGTCCGCCCGCACCGCGTCCCGGATGACGGCGGGCAGCTGCAGGGCGCCGCCGCCGCTGCTGGCCCACCGCCCCGTGACGACCCCGCCGGGGACGTAGTCGGGCCGGAACCGGCCGTCGTGCACCCAGCGGTCCATCCACGCCCAGCCGTTGGCGGACAGCAGCCGCGCGAGCTTCTTGTACTCGAGCAGCGGCTCCCGCACGGGGTGGTCCAGCGCGCGGATCTCGGAGGTCCGGGTCGACGGGACGTCGAGGCCCGCCGCGCGCAGGGCCCGGAGCAGCTCCGGCTGGGAGTCGGGGTTGAGCCCCGGCCGGTCGAGGGCCGCGCCGACCCGCTCCGCCAGCGCCGCGAGCCGCTCGGGCCGGGCACCGTCGCGCGGGCGCGGCCCCAGCAGCCCCGTCAGCAGGGCGTCGTGCACGTCGGACCGGAAGGGCAGGCCGTCGTGCCGCATCTCGGCGGCGACGAGGGCGCCGGTGGACTCGGCCGCGAGCAGCAGCCGGAGCCGGCCGTCGTCGCCCGCCTCGGTCAGCGTCGCGAGCTGGCGGGCGAGCTCGGCCGCGACGTCCGGCGCGGCGTCCGGGACGGCGGCGGGCAGGTCGTCGAACAGGCTGAGCTCGTCGGCCTCGTGCGGGCCGGTCCCGCCCGCTGCCGTCGCGCGGTCCCACGGACCCTCCGGCTCGCGGGCCAGGGCGGTCGCCGCGCACCGGGTCGACCGGCGCAGGATCGTCCGGCACAGGCGCAGGTCGTGCGCCCGCTCGACCCGGACCCCCGCCGCGAGCAGGTCCGGGTACCAGTGCTCCGTGTCGTCCCACACCCACCGCGGGTGGTCGGCGGCCTCGCGCTCCGCGACGACGCGCGCGAGGTCCTCGCCGGCCACGGGGACCGCCGCGCCGACGGCACCGGCCTCCGCGGCGGCGGCGTCGCGGGCCTCGCGCAGCACGACGCCGCCCGGCCGGTCCGGGTCGACGGCGACGAGGACGAGGGGCACGCGGCCCATTCTCCCCGCCGGGTCCGACATCGGGCGCCGCGGGGTCCTACGCTGGCCCGATGACCGAGCAGGCAGACGCACCGGCAGGGCTCCCGGAGCGGGAGACGATCCTCCTGGCGGCGTTCGAGGGCTGGAACGACGCCGGGTCGGCGGCCAGCCAGGCGCTGGAGCACCTGCACGAGGCCTGGGGCGCGGAGCAGGTCGACGAGCTCGACCCCGAGGAGTACCACGACTTCCAGGTGAACCGCCCCGTGATCGGACCGGGCGAGGACGGGCGGCGCGAGATCACCTGGCCGACGACGGCGGTCGCGGTCGCCACCACCCCGAACGCGCGCCGCCAGGTGGTGCTGGTGCACGGCATCGAGCCGTCGATGCGGTGGCGCCGGTACTGCGGCGAGCTGCTCGACATCGCCGCGGGCCTGCGCGTCACGACCGTGGTGACGCTGGGCGCCCTGCTGGCCGACGTCCCGCACACCCGCCCGATCCCGGTGACCGCCACGAGCGAGGACGACGCGGTGCGCGAGGCGCTGGACATGGAGCCGAACTCCTACGAGGGGCCGACGGGCATCGTCGGCGTGCTGCAGCACGAGGCGGCCGCGCGCGGGCTGCGCACGGTGTCGCTGTGGGCCGCGGTGCCGCACTACGTGGCGCACCCGCCGTCGCCCAAGGCCACCCTCGCGCTGCTGCACCGGATCGAGGCGCTCACCGGCGAGCCGATCCCCCTGGGCGACCTGCCCGAGGACGCCGCGGCGTGGCAGGACGGCGTGGACGAGCTCGCGAGCGAGGACTCGGAGATCGCCGAGTACGTCCGCCAGCTCGAGGAGGCGAAGGACACCGCCGAGCTGCCGGAGGCGTCCGGCGAGGCGATCGCGCAGGAGTTCGAGCGGTACCTGCGGCGCCGGGACAAGGGCACCGGGGGCTGACCCGCGCCCGGCCCCCGGAGACCCGGCGGGGCCCGGCGCTCCTGTGCGCCTGCCGTGCAGGTCCCGCGCGCATCCCGGCGTCGGGGCGGTGAACCACTCCCCGACGCCGCGACGCGTGGCTAGCGTCCGCAGCATGCCCAGCCGCACGCCGTCGTCCGCGCCGCTCCCGCGACCCCGGTGGGCCGCCGAGGTGGGTCGGCGCCTCGCCCTGCCCACCGCGGCCCTGCTGCTCGCCGTGGCGGTACTCGCCGGGTGCGACGAGGCCGGCGCGCCCGCGCCGGGCGCGGACGAGGCCGATGCGCTGGCGGCGACGCTGGCCGACCTCGACGGGGTGGCCGCGGCGACGGCGGTCGAGACGGCGCCGACCGCCGGGGACGAGGACCGGGTGCGGTCGTCGGTGGACGTGCAGGTCGACGTCCGCACGGCGGCGGCGGACGCGACCGGGTTCGGCGCGGTCGCGACGGCGGTCGCCGCCGAGCTGCCCGCGACGCGGCGGGTCGCCGCCCGCATCTGGCAGGAGGCGCGCCCGGGGGTGCCCGCCCTCGCGGTGGAGCTCACCGGGGCAGGCGACCGCGGCGCCGGCACGCTGGGTCTCGCGGCGGACGTGGCCGCGGTCCCCGGCCTCACGGGCCTGCAGGTGCGGGCCGACGCCGTCAGCGCCTCCGTGGCCGACGCCGCGTCCTTCCCCGCGCTCGCCGCGACCGTCCGCGCGGCTCGCGTCCCGACCGCGCTGCTGACGGCCGGCGAGTCGCGCGTCAGCACGGTCCTGCCGCCGCGCGTGCTCGACGCCCGGCTCGCCGGGCTCGTCGCCCGGGTCGACCGGTGGCCCGGCGTCGCGTCCCAGTTCGTCGAGTCGCAGGGCACGGACGAGGTGTGGCTCCGCGTGCAGGTGGCGGGCGACGACACGGTCACCGACCTGGCCGCCGCGCTCACCGGCTCGGCGTGGCCCGCGGACGGCCCGGTCGTGCACGCGGTGGTGTCGTCGGCGTTCCGGTCCGAGGCCGGCGTCGTCGGCCGCCCCGAGCCGGCGGTCCCGGAGCCCGCCGCCCCCGCGGGCGGCGCACCCCCGCTCGGCGCCGCGTCGCCCTGGCCCGACGACCCCGCCGCCCCGGCCTGCACCGGCGCCGACCTCGACGTCACCCTGGGCGGGTCCGACGCCGCGCTCGGCCACCGCTACCTGCTGCTGACCGCCACCAACACCTCCGGGGCGCCGTGCGCGGTCCAGGGCCGGCCGGAGATCACGTTCGTGCGGGCGTCCGGCACGCCGGTCCCGGACGTCGAGACGGGGACCCCGACGGGCACGCCGGACCCCGCGCGGTACGTGGTCCCGGTCGGAGCGCGCCTGCACGCCCCGCTGACCTGGCTCGCCATGTCGACCGCCCTCGACCCCGACGTGACGGAGGTCCTGCGGGTCACCGCGGTCCCGGGTGCCGAGCCGGACGAGGTGCCGGTCGACCGGGGCGGCCTGGACGTCCTCGCGGGCGCCGCGGTGGAGATCGGCGCCTGGGAGCCGGCTCCCGCCGGCTGGACGACCGACGGGACCGGCTAGAGCCGCACGCCCCGCTGCGCGTGCACCGCGCGGGCCCGCGCCGCCAGCCGCACCCGCGTCGGGCCGCGCCGCAGCACCACCGGACGGCTCCGCGCCGATATCGCCCCGCGGAGCGCCCCTGCCTCGCTAGCATCCGCGCATGCGAGCGAAGTGGTGGGCCGTCGTGCTGTCCTCGACGGTGCTGGGTGCGGCGCTCCTGGGTGCCTGCGGCCCCACGGCCGAGGGCGACACGCGCGGGGCCGCGGGTTCCGCGGCGAGCACGGCGACCCCGCCGCCCGCGCCGGGTTCCCCGGCGGACGAGGCCGCCGACGACGCCGCTGCCTGCACGGCCTTCGGCGACGTGCTCACCATCATCGCGAACGCCGACCTCGGCCTCGCGGAGGGCCGGATGGCGGCGCAGGAGCAGCACGGCTGGTACGAGCTGGCGACGCGCGTGCTCGACCGCCTGCCGTCCGACGCGGGCACCCCGGTGCAGACCGCCATCGGGGCGCTGCAGGCAGCGGCGCCGGCCGTCCCGTCCGAGGCGTTCGCGGAGTCGACGGGCGTGCGCGCGCCTGCGTGGTCGGCCGCCGAGGCCGATCTCGCCGCCGCCTGCGAGGAGGTCGGCTCGCCCCTGGCGATCCAGGCGTTCACCGGCGGGTGACGTCGCCGCCGCGCGGCGCCCACCGAGGACGCCGACGGGGCGACCCGCCAGGCTCGGGCCGCGAGGTGCGGAGGGACGCTAGAGCCGCACGCCCAGCAGCGCGTTGACCGCCCGGGCGACGACGCCCGGCGCGCCCTCCTCGGCCTCCGCCTCGGCACCCCCGGCGAGCGCGACGTCGGCCCAGGCGTCGACCGCCCGCAGGGCGCGCGGGGCGTCCAGGTCGTCGGCGACCGCGGCGCGCACCTCGGCGAGCACCCCCGCCGACGCCGGCCCGCCGTTGCCCGACACCGCAGAGCGCCACCGGTCCAGCCGGGCCTGCGCGGCGCGCAGGACGTCGTCGGTCCACTCCCAGTCGGCGGCGTAGTGGTGGTCGAGGATGGCCAGCCGGACGGCCATCGCGTCGACCCCGTCGGCCCGGAGCTGCGACACGAGCACGAGGTTGCCGAGCGACTTGCTCATCTTCTCGCCGTGCAGCCCCACCATGCCGGTGTGCACGTGCGTCCGGGCGCCCTCGCCGTCGTCGAGCAGCCGGGCGTGCGAGGTGCTCATCTCGTGGTGCGGGAACCGCAGGTCGGAGCCGCCGCCCTGGACGTCGAACGGCAGGCCGATCCCGTCGCGCGCGATGACGGCGCACTCGATGTGCCAGCCGGGCCGGCCCGCGCCGAGGCCGTTGCCGTCCCAGGACGGCTCGCCGGGCCGCGCGGAGCGCCAGAGCAGCGGGTCGAGGGGGTCGCGCTTGCCCGGCCGCGCCGGGTCGCCGCCGCGCTCGCCGAACAGCGCGAGCATCTCCGCGCGGTCGAGCCGGGCGACCTGCCCGAAAGCCGGGTCGGCGGACAGGTCGGCGTACACGTCGCCGGCGCCCTCGCCGTTCGCGTCGGGCGTGCCGACGACGTAGGCGGTGCCGGCGGCCAGCATGGCCTCGACGGCCCGCACGACGTCCGGCACGGCCTCGACGGCGCCGGTGTAGACGTCCGGCGGCACGACGCCGAGCGCGGTCATGTCCTCGAGGTACAGCGCGGTCTGGTCCGCCGCGAGCTCCCGCCAGTCGACGCCGGTGGCCTCGGCGCGCTCGAGCAGCGGGTCGTCGACGTCGGTCACGTTGGACGCGTACCGGACCCGCTTGCCCTCGTCGAGCCAGCCGCGGACCAGCAGGTCGAACGCGACGTAGGTGGCCGCGTGGCCCATGTGGGTGGCGTCGTACGGCGTGATGCCGCAGACGTACACCGTGGCGTCGGGGCCGGGCGCCGCGACGACGAGCTCGCCGGTGGAGGTGTCGCGGACGCGGACCGGGCCTCCCTGGCCGGGGAGCTGCGGGATCTGGGGGGCGGGCCAGGTGAGCACGGCGTCGAGCGTACCGGCCGCCGCGGGGGCGGGCGCCGCGCGCGGGCGCGGGGTGACGGACACCACCGCTCCCCCGTCCGGGTCGCCGGAGGCCGGCGGCGGCGCGTCGGACGCCCGGCGGGCGCGCGGCCCCGCGACAATGCCCGCGTGGAGAGAGCGTGGGTGCACCAGGGCGGCGGCTGGGCCGAGACGGACCCCGACGGGCTGCTGGCCCTGCTGGCGGCGCCCGAGCCGCCCGTCGCGTGGGTGCACGTCGACTCGCTCGACCTGCTGGCCGACGCGGCACGGCAGGCGGGGGTCCCGGAGTCGGTGGTGCACCGCGCGGTCGCCGACCACGGGCCCGCCGCGCCGGGCGACCCCCGGCGCCCGCAGCTCCGCCGGCTCCCCGGCGGCGGCCGGTACCTGGTGAGCCCGACGCTGGCCTACGACGGGCGCACCCGGGACGTCACGACCGGCGTCTGGGCCGCGCTCGAGGTCGAGGGCGTCACGATCACCGCCGAGGAGGGTCCGGGCGGCCTGCTCGACGAGGTCCGGGACCACCTGGCGGAGGGCGACCACCTGCCGCAGGACCGCGAGAGCCACGTGTTCGCCGCGGTGCTCATGGCCCTCGTGCGGCGCGCCGGGGACGTCGAGATGGGCATCGGCGAGGCGGTCGCCGACGTCGAGCAGCTGGTGTTCAGCCCGCAGGCCGACGACCCGGCCGAGGTGGTCTACGACCTCAAGCGCGAGATCGGCGAGGCCCGGCGGGCGCTCGTGCCGCTGCTGTCCGCCTTCCCCGACCTGGTCGCCGAGCAGGAGGACGCGCAGCGGGAGACCCGCACCATGCGCTGGCTGCGCCGCCTCGACACCGTGCTCACCAAGGTCGACCGGCACCTGGACGCCCACGACGCGCTGCTCGGCGACATGCTGTCCGTGCACCTGTCCCGGGTGTCGGTGCGCCAGAACGAGGACATGCGGAAGATCTCGGCGTGGGCGGCGATCATCGCGGTGCCCACGCTCGTCGCCGGGGTGTACGGCATGAACTTCGACCACATGCCGGAGCTGCACTGGCTGCTCGGCTACCCGCTGTCGATCGTGGTGATGGGCGCCGCGGCGGGCCTGCTCTTCCGGCTGTTCAAGCGGTCCGGCTGGCTGTAGCGCGCGGGCGCGGGCGTCAGGCCCCGGCGAGCGGGTCCAGCACGCCGGTGACCAGCAGGAGGGCCACCACCACGGCGAGCCCGATCCGGTAGACCACGAACGGCCGGTAGGAGTAGGTCGACACGATCTTGAGGAAGCCGATGATCACGACGTAGCCGACCACGAACGCGATGACGGTCGCGATCAGGGTGACGCCGATGCCGGGCACACCCGCCTCGCCGAACGAGCCGGCGCTCTTGCCGAGCTGGTAGAAGCCCGAGCCGAGGACGGCGGGTATCGCGAGCAGGAACGAGTACCGGGCGGCGGCCGTGCGGCTGTAGCCCATGAGCCGGCCGGCGGTGATCGTGCCGCCCGAGCGGGACACGCCCGGCACCAGCGCCATCGCCTGCGCCAGCCCGAAGTACACCGCGTGCCGCGGCGTCAGGTCGGTCAGCTCCCGGTCGCTGCTGCTGCGCCGGTCCGCCCAGTCGAGCACGAGCGCGAACACGGTGAGCGTGAGCACGATGAGCCAGAGGTTCCGGAACGGCGCCTCGATCGCGTCCTGGAACAGCAGGCCCAGCAGGACGATCGGCACCGAGCCGAGCGCGATGAACCACGCCATCTGCGCGTCGCGGTCGGGCGCGGCGCCCGCGGGGGCGCCCATCCGGGACCGCCAGTCGCCGCCGAGGTCGCCGCGCACGGCGCGCCACCAGTGGACGCAGATCCGGGCGATGTCGCGCCGGAAGTACAGCAGGACCGCCGTCTCGGTGCCGATCTGCGTGATCGCGGTGAACGCCGCGCCCGGGTCGCCGGAGCCGATGAGCTCGCCGACGATCCGCAGGTGCGCGCTCGACGACACCGGCAGGAACTCGGTCAGGCCCTGGACGAGGCCGAGGACGATCGCCTCCCACACGCTCATGCGTCGGGGCCGATCCGGGACGGGGTGCTCGGGTGCGCTGCCACGAGGCGCCACGATAGCCGCTGGTCACCCGCGTGCCCGTGACCACCCGCGGGCACGGATACCCTCACGGCATGGAACAGCGCCAGCTCGGACGGACCGGCCTGCGGGTCTCGCACCTCGGACTCGGGACGCTGACCTGGAGCAGGGACACCGACGAGCACGACGCCGCCGAGCAGCTGCGGGACTTCGCCGAGGCGGGCGGCACGCTCGTCGACACCTCCGCGTCGTACGCGGACGGCGGCGCCGAGGAGCTGCTCGGCTCCCTGCTGGGGCGCGTCGTCCCCCGCGAGGAGGTCGTGCTGTGCACCAAGGCGGGCGTGCGCCGCACCCCGGACGGCGGCGTCGTCGACGCGTCCCGCGGTGCGCTCCTCGACGGCCTGGACGCCTCGCTGCGCCGGCTCGGCACGGACCACGTCGACCTGTTCCTCGTGCAGACCCCCGACCCGCGCACCCCGCTGGCCGAGACGGTGAGCGCGCTGCGCAGGGCGGTCGACTCCGGGCGGGCCCGGTACGTCGGCCTGTCCAACCACGCCGGCTGGCAGGTGGCGCGCGCCGCGACCCTCCTCGGCGAGGACCCCGGGCTGGCCGCGGTCGAGGCCGAGTACTCGCTGCTGCAGCGCGGCATCGAGCGCGAGGTGCTGCCGGCGGCGGCCGACCTCGGCGTCGGGGTGCTCGCCTGGTCGCCGCTGGGCCGCGGCGTGCTGACCGGCAAGTACCGGCGCACCGTGCCCGCCGACTCCCGCGCGGCGTCCCCGCACCTGGCCGGGTTCGTCGAGCCCTACCTCGGCTCGGTCGCCGCGGCGGTGGTCGAGGCGGTCGCCATCGCGGCCGACGGGCTGGGGCGCGCCCCGCTCGAGGTCGCCCTGGCCTGGCTGCGGGTGCGCGCGCAGGTCGCCTCGGCGGTCGTGGGCGCGCGGACCCCCGCGCAGCTGCGCGCGTCGCTCGCGGCCGACGACGTCGAGCTGCCGCCGGAGATCCTCCGGGCGCTCGACGAGGTGAGCGCGCCGGCCACCGGGTACCCCGAGCGGCGCTGAGCAGCCGCGCGACCGCGTCGGTGCTCCGCCGCGCCGGTGCCGGGGCGGCGGACGTCAGCTGTGCAGCGCGTCGTCGTCCTCGTCGTCGAACGACTCCTCGGGCAGGTCGTCCGCGTCGTACTCGTCGTCCTGCTCGTCGTCCTCGTGCTCGTCGTCGTCCTCGTCGTCCTCGGCGAGGTAGAACGGCGTGGCCTCGCCGTGCACGGTCCCGAGCGCGTCGTCGTACACCTCGAACGCGTCCGCGAGCACGTCGTAGGCGTCGTCGACGGCGGGGTCGTCCTCGCCCCGCCGGGTGGACACGGCGGTGTAGTGCGCCTCGAGCGCTGCGATCAGACGGTCCAGTGCCGCGCGCGGGTCGATAGCCATGCGATGACCGTAGCGCCGCACCAGGCACAATGACACCACGACCCGATCGACAAGGCGGTGGGCATGGCAGGCACGACGCGCTCGGGACGCCCGGGCGGCCCGGAGCAGGCGCGGCAGTACGAGTACCGCGTCCTCACGATCCCCCGGACGACCAGCCGCGGCGACGCGCGCCGGCTGCTCACGGAGCAGGCGGAGTACGGCCGGTGGGAGCTCGCCCGGACGCTGCTGTACGCGGGCGGCGAGCGGAAGGTGTGGCTGCGGCGCCGGATCATCCGGGTCCGGTCCACGCTCGGCGCGCTGGACGACTGACGACGTCCGGCACGCCGCGGGCTCACGCCTCGCGCAGCAGCCCGTCCAGCACGCGGACGCCGAACCGCAGCGAGTCCGCGGGCACGCGCTCGTCCACGCCGTGGAACAGCGCCGTGAAGTCCAGGTCGGCGGGCAGCCGGAGCGGCGCGAAGCCGTACCCGGCGATGCCGAGCCGGGCGAGCGACTTGTTGTCGGTCCCGGCCGAGAGCATGTACGGCAGCACGACCGCCTCGGGGTCCTGCGCGCGCAGCACGTCGGTCATCGTGTCGACGAGGGCGCCCGTCGCCGGGACCTCCAGGCCGATGTCCAGGTGCTCGGGCTCGACGCGCACGTGGGGGCCCGCGAGCTCGCGGACCGTCGCGAGCACGTCCTCGTGGTCGCCGGGCAGCGGGCGGACGTCGACGGTCGCGGTCGCGCGGCCGGGGATGACGTTCGTCTTGTACCCCGCGTGCAGCTGCGTCGGGTTGGCGAGCGTGCGGATCGACGACCCGACGAACCGCCGGGCCGGCCCCAGCGCGCCGATCAGCCGGTCGATCGCCAGCGGGTCGTCCACGTCGAGCGGCAGGCCGGTCAGGTCGGCCACCCCCTCCAGCAGCGCGAGCACGGTCGGGGTGAGCCGGGTGTCCCACTGGTAGGCGCCGATGCGGGCGATCGCGCCGGCGAGCTCGGTGACCGCGTTGTCGGGGTTGACCGCCGAGCCGTGCCCCGCGGTGCCGTCCGCGACCAGCCGGAGCCAGGCGATGCCCTTCTCGGCGGTCTGCAGCAGGTAGGCGCGCCGGCCGTGGACGTCGACGGAGAACCCGCCGACCTCGGACACCGCCTCGGTGGCGCCCTCGAACAGGTCCGGGCGGTGGTCGACGAGGTGCCGCGCGCCGAACCGGCCGCCCGCCTCCTCGTCGGCGAACATGGCGACGACGACGTCCCGGGCCGGCCGGCGGCCGTCACGGACCATCTGGCGGACGACCGCCAGGATCATCGCGTCCATGCCCTTCATGTCCACGGCGCCGCGGCCCCAGACCATGCCGTCGAACTCCTCGCCGGCGAACGGGTCGACCTTCCAGTCCTTCGCCTCCGCCGGGACGACGTCGGTGTGGCCGTGCAGCACCAGCGCGGGCCGGCTGGGGTCCGCTCCCTCCAGGCGCACGACGACGTTCGCGCGGCCCGGGGCGGACTCGATCAGCTCGGGCGCGAGGCCCACCTCGTGCAGCAGCGTCATGACGTGCTCGGCGGCGGAGCGCTCGCCGGGGCCGGAGCCGTCGCCGTAGTTCGAGGTGTCGAACCGGATGAGCTCCTGCGCGATCCGCACGACCTCGCCCTCGGCCGCCGCGGTGTCGTGCTGGTCGGCGGGCCGGGTGGGGGGTGCGTCGGTCATGCCCCCACGCTACCGGCCGCGCGGGTACGCCGAGGCCGGGGGTCCACCGTGGACCCCCGACCCCGGCGGGGTGCTCAGGCCGCGGTCAGGCCCCGGCGGGCCAGCAGCGGGGCGATCTCCGGGTCGCGGCCGCGCAGGTCGCGGAACGCCTGCATCGGGTCGACCGAGCCGCCGCGCGACAGCAGCCGCGCCCGGAACGTGTCGCCGTTCTCCCGGCGCAGGCCGCCGTTCTCCTCGAACCAGGTCACCGTGTCCGCGTCGAGCACCTCGGACCAGATGTACGAGTAGTACCCGGCCGAGTACCCGCCGCCGAACACGTGGTTGAAGTACGTCGTCCGGTACCGCGGCGGCACGGGCGCGAACGCGACGCCCGCGGCCGCCAGCGCCGCGGCCTCGAACGGCTCGACCTCCGCGACGTCCGTCGGCACGTCCTCGGGCGCCAGCCGGTACCAGGCCTGGTCGAGCAGCGCGGCGGCCAGGTACTCGGTCGTCGCGAAGCCCTCGCCGTCCTGCCGCGCCGCGATCAGGGTGTCCACCCACTCCTGCGGCATCGGCTCGCCGGTCTCGTGGTGCACGGCGTAGGCCCGCAGGACCGACGGCTCCCAGGCCCACATCTCGTTGACCTGCGACGGGTACTCGACGAAGTCGCGCGGGACCTCGGTGCCGGACTGCGACGGGTACCGCACCGCGGAGAACAGGCCGTGCAGGGCGTGGCCGAACTCGTGGAACAGCGTGATGACCTCGTCCCAGGTCAGCAGCGTGGGCTGCCCGGCCGGGGGCTTCGGGATGTTGAGGTTGTTGACCACGACCGGCTGCTCGCCGAGCAGCGTCGACTGGTCGACCAGGTTGTTCATCCAGGCGCCGCCGCGCTTGGAGTCGCGGGTCCAGTAGTCGCCGAGGAACAGGCCGAGCCCCGAGCCGTCGGCGTCGGTCACCTCGAACACCCGGACGTCCGGGTGGTAGCCGACCAGGTCGGGGCGCTCGGTGAACGACAGGCCGTACAGCTCGCCGGCGGCGCGGAACACGCCGTCGTGCAGCACGCGGTCGAGCTCCAGGTACGGGCGGAGCGAGGAGTCGTCGAGCGAGCGGCGCTCCTTGCGGACCTGCTCGGCGTAGTACGCCCAGTCCCACGCCTGCAGCGTGGCGCCGGGGACGTCCCGCTGCAGGGCCGCCTCCAGGTCGGCGGCCTCAGCGCGGGCGTTGGCGACCGCGGCGGGGGCGAGCCGGCCGAGGATGTCGGCGACCGCCTCGGGCGTCTTCGCGGTCGCGTCCTCGGCGATGTAGGCGGCGTGGTGCGGGTAGCCGAGCAGGCGCGCGCGCTCGGCGCGCAGCCGCGCGAGCGCCAGCAGGGTGGCACGGGTGTCGTGCTCGCCGCCGCGACCGCCGCGGCGGACCGACGCCGTGTGCAGCCGCTCGCGCAGAGCGCGGTCGCCGAGCTGCGCGAGCGCCGGCTGCTGCGTCGGCAGGACGAGGTCGATCAGCCAGGCGCCCTCGTGCCCGCGGCGGGCGGCGGCCTCGGCGGCGGCGGCCCGGGCGTCGGCCGGCAGCCCGGCGAGCTCGGCCTCGTCGGTGACGAGCACCGCGGAGTCGTTGGTCTCGGCGAGCAGCAGCCGGCCGAACACGGTCTCCAGCCGGGTGATCTCGGCGTTCAGCTCGCGCAGCCGGGCCTGGGCGTCGTCGTCCAGGCGCACGCCGGCGCGGACGAACTGCGTGTGCAGGCGGTGCAGCAGCCAGGCGGTGTCCGGCGCCAGGTCGAGGTCGCCCGCGTCGGCGGCCGCCTTCAGCGCCTCCAGGCGCGCGAACAGCCGGCGGTCCAGGTAGATGGCGTCGCTGTGCGCGGCGAGCAGCGGCGCGACCTCCTCCTCGAGGGCCTCGAGACCCGGCGTCGAGTCGGAGGAGGACTGGTTGAAGAACACGATGGCGGCGCGGTGCAGCAGCCGGCCGGAGCGCTCGAGCGCGTCCAGGGTGTTCTCGACCGTGGGGGCGTCGGCGGAGGCGGCGATGGCCTCCACCTCCGCGCGCTGCTCGGCCATCCCGGCGAGCAGCGCGGGGCGGAAGTGCTCCTCGCGGATCGCGGCGAAGTCGGGCAGGGCGTAGGGCAGCGAGGACGGGGCGGTGAACGGGTTGTCCGCGTCCGGCGTGGGGGTGCTCATGCGCCTCATCATCCCCCGTTGCCCGAGGCACCCGCCGCCGGGCGCGCATCGACACGCCGGGGCCGCGGGTCGGTGGCCAGGAGACTGCCCACCCACTCGTCCCGCCGGACCCCGCGCTGCACCCCGCCGAGCCGCAGCTCCCCCTCGACCCGGAAGCCCGCTCGCTCGGCGACCGCACGGGAGGGGGCGTTCCCCACGAACGCGCGCCAGAACACCCGGACCAGCTCCAGCCGCCCGAAGGCCGCGTCGAGCACCAGGTCGACCGACCGGGACATCAGCCCCCGCCCGCGCGCCTCGGGGGCCAGCCAGTAGCCGATCTCGGCGGAGCCCGCCCCCTCCATGCCGAGGCCGACCATGCCGACGAGCACGTCGTCGGCCGCGTCCCGGACGGCCCAGTTGAGCGAGGAGCCCCGCGCCCAGCCGTCCCCGACGAACCCGGAGACGAACGACGCGGCGTCCTCGCGGGTGTACGGGCTGGGGACGGTCGTCCACTCCTGGATCGCCGGGTCCTGGCACAGCGCGTCGATCCGGTCGACGTCGGCGGGGCCGGGCGCGCGCAGCAGGACGACGCCGTCGGTCAGCTCGAAGGTCTCCATCGGCCCACCCTGCCACGGGGGGCACCTCGCGGTCCCCCCGTTTCCGCCCGTCCCCGCTGGTCAGGCGGCGAGGACCATCCCGGGGTCGGCGACCGGCAGGCCGTGGGCGGCGCCCACCCCCGGGTGGAACAGCCGGCCGCCGCTGGTGGCCAGGCCCGCCGCCAGCGCCGGGTCGGCCGCCAGCGCCGCGCGCCAACCGCGCGACGCGAGCGCCGTCAGGTAGGGCAGCGTGGCGTTGGTGAGCGCCTGCGTCGACGTCACCGGGACCGCACCGGGCATGTTGGCCACGCAGTAGAACACCGCGTCGTGCACCCGGAACGTCGGGTCGTCGTGCGTCGTCGGGCGGGTGGACGCGAAGCAGCCGCCCTGGTCCACGGCCACGTCGACCAGCACCGAGCCGGGCCGCATCGCGGCCACCATGTCGTCGGTGACGAGCTTCGGGGCCCGCGCTCCCGGGACGAGCACCGCGCCCACGACCAGGTCGGCCCCGGCCACCGCCTCCCGCACCGCGTACGCGGACGACGCCAGGGTGCGGACCCGACCGCCGAACGCCGTGTCCAGCTCGCGCAGCCGCGGGACGGACACGTCGAGGACCGTGACGTCCGCCCGCATGCCGAGCGCGACCTCCGCCGCGTGCTGCCCGGCGACGCCGCCGCCGATCACGACGACCCGGCCCGGGGCGACGCCCGGCACGCCGCCGAGCAGCCGCCCCGACCCACCCGCGCTGCGCATGAGGTGGTACGCGCCGATCTGCGCGGCGAGCCGGCCCGCGACCTCGCTCATCGGCGCGAGCAGCGGCAGCGACCGGTCGGCGAGCTGCACGGTCTCGTAGGCGATCGCGGTGGTGCCGGCGGCGAGCAGGGCGTCGGTCTGCCGGCGGTCGGCGGCGAGGTGCAGGTAGGTGAACAGCACCAGGTCCTCGCGCAGGTGGCCGTACTCCGACGGCACGGGCTCCTTGACCTTGCACACCAGGTCGGCCTCGCCCCACACCCGTGCCGCGTCCGGCACGACCGTGGCGCCGGCGGCGGCGTACTGCGCGTCGGAGACGGCCGACCCGAGACCGGCGCCGGCCTGCACCAGCACCTCGTGCCCCGCGGCGGCGAGCTGGTGCACCCCGGCGGGGGTGATGGCGACGCGGTACTCGTGGTTCTTGACCTCGGCGGGGATCCCGACCCTCATCGCTGCCTCCTGGGCGTCGCACGGCCGCCGCGCCGGTCGGGCGCGCGACCGTCCTGCACGGGCCGTCCGGCGGGGTCGCCGCGGTCGCCGGCCCGTCGTGGCCAGGGTAGGCACCCCGCGCCGTGGCGGCGCGGGGTGCCGCGCCTGCGCGCCCCTACGCTTTCCGGCCCGGCCCACCCGGATCTGCGGTGGCCGCGCCGGAAGGCGTAGGCCGCGCGTCGCGCGGGGGACGGCGCGGCGCGCGAGGGGCGTCAGCCCGCGAGCCGGTCCGCCACCCGCGCCCAGTCGCGCACCCGGGCGAGGTCGCGCGCCGCCCGGCGGGCCGCGGCGGGACGGCCGGCGCCGTGGTGCCACGCCCACAGCGCCGCCTCCGCGCCACGCGCGACCGCCCAGCGCGCGGCGCCCGCGGCGTCCAGCCCCGCGTGCTCGGCGACGAGCTCCAGCCGCTCGCGCAGGGTGCGCACCGGGTCGGGGCCGCGCCAGGGGTCGGCGACCTGCTCGAGCAGCGGCCACACGTCGTAGGCGGGGTCGCCGGTGAGCGCCTTGGGGTCGATCGCGACCCACGCCCCTCGCGCAGGTGGCCGTACTCCGACGGCA
>NZ_JAKRMS010000007.1 GCF_022346185.1 Cellulomonas sp. ACRRI
GTGCGGGGGGACGTCGCGGCGCAGGCGGTCGTCGTTCGAGTCGGCCCGGTCGTCGCCCCAGCCGGTGTCGGAGTCGTCGGCGCTGCGGCTCGGGATGAGCGGGGAGTCGTCGACCGGCCTGCGGGGTCGGTCCGTGGGCTCCGGGCGGGGCTCGGTCGGAGTGGTCACGCTGCCGATTGTCCCACCGCGCGAGGGGTCGGCGACGGCAGCCGACCGGGCGGGCCGGCTGCCGTGCTCGCGGCGCGGGTCAGGCGAGGGGCGGGTGACCGGGATCGCCGACGCCCGTCGCCCTGCCGGTCACCCCGGGACCCCCGCTGCCGGGCGCCTCGGTGGTGCCGGGGGCGGACGACGGCCCGGCGTCCTGGCGGAGGGCCGGGCTCGACTGGGCGGCGAGCAGGTCGCGGATCTCCTGGAGCAGCAGGATGTCCTCGGACGGGCGCGCCGGCTCCGCCTCGATGCCGCGCTTGCGGCGCTCCGCGAGCTTGTTGAGCGGCAGCACGATGAAGAAGTAGATCGCCGCCGCGGTGATGAGGAACTGCAGCAGGGCGTTGAGGATCAGGCCCATGTTGATCTGGGCCTCTCCCGCCGCCCCGATCTTCCAGATCTCGGAGATGTCGGGCTGGCCGAAGATCATGGCGATCAGCGGCGCGATGAAGCCGTTCTGGATCGCCGTGATCACCCCGCTGAACGCGGCGCCGATGACGACACCGACGGCCAGCTCGATCGCGTTCCCGCGGGAGATGAAGTCCTTGAACCCCTGCAGGACCTTGCCGGCGCCCCGGGCGCCCTCGGTCGCGGTGCGCAGGCCCTTGTTCAGTACGTCGCTCATGCGGTGAAGACCCCCGGTGTGCTGCGGCGATTCGCCCGCATCATCCCACGATGACCGCGCTGAGCACGCGCGACGCGGCTGCGCCGCTCAGGGCGACCGAGTCCTCCGGCGCCACCGCGAGCAGGACGGGCGCGCTCTCGGCCGCGGCGGTGCTGCCGCCGAGCAGGCCGCCGCCGGAGCCCGTCGCCGGGTCGGCGTCGCCGCCGGGGCGCGCGAGCACGACCGCGGCGCGCGCCAGGCGCGTCGCGTCGTCGCCGTCGTGCAGGGCGGCCGCGACCACGTCGACGCGCATGCCCGGCGTCAGCACGTCCGCGACGCCCGCGTCGGCGAACCGCACCGGGACGACGACGGTGCCGGGCGGGCCGGTGGCGCCGTCGTCGACGAACAGCCCCGGGACGAGCGGCAGCCCCGCGGGCACGGCGACCGCGAGGCGACGACCGCCGAGCGCCTCCGCGTCCGCGCCGACGAGCTCGTCCGCGCCGGTCCGCGTCGACCGGGACCCGCCGTCGCCCGCGAGGCCCGCCGGCACCAGCGCGAGCGGCACCTCGGCGAGCCGCACGTCGCCCGCGGCGAGCACCGCACCGACCGCCAGGTCCCGTGCCGCGACCGGGACCCGCGCGGTCGGCGGGTCGGCCGGCCGCGCCAGCCCGACCGCGACCAGCGCGGCCAGGCCGGCGCACAGCGCGGCGAGGGGGCGTCGGACGCGCCAGCCGATCAGGCGGAGCCGACGCCGGACGGGCTCGGGCAGCGGATCGGTCAGGGGCACGCCCCGACGCTAGGCAGCCCGCGCGCCGCCGTGGGCGCCCGACCGCCCGCTCTGGGGACGACGCGCGCCCGGCGGGCTGTGGAGGAGTCGGCGCCCGGCCGTCGTCAGCCCGCGGCGGGCTTCGCCGCGCTCGTCGAGGACGAGGACGACGACGCGGCGGGGGCCGCCGCGCTCGTGGTCGAGCCGGACGACGCCGTGCTCGAGGAGGACGTGCCGCCGGTGCTCGCGCCGGTCGTGGAGCTGGTGGTCGACCGCGAGTCGTTGCGGTAGAAGCCCGAGCCCTTGAACACGACGCCGACGGAGGAGAACACCTTGCGCAGCCGGCCGCCGCAGGCGGGGCACTCGGTGAGCGCCGCGTCGCTGAACGACTGGTGGATGTCGAAGGCGTGGCCGCACTCGGTGCAGGTGTAGGCGTAGGTGGGCACTGCTGTCTCCCGCGGATGACGTGACCTGGGTGGACGGGGGGCCGGTCGGCTGGCGTCACCGCCCGCGCGCCTGGCACTCCCGCTGTCCGAGTGCCAATGATACGCGTGGCCCGGATATTCCTCGCGAGCGGGCCCGGTCAGCCCCCGAGCCGCACCCAGCGCTCGGGCGTCGCCACCATGTCGACGGTCCGGTCGTGCGGCTCGTGCGGCAGCGGCCGGGTGGCGGCGTCGTACAGCTCCTCGGCAAACACCAGCGCGATGACCGGCGTCCCGGGCCGGGCGTGGGCGAGGGCGCGGTCGTACCAGCCGCCGCCCTGCCCGAGCCGGTTCCCGGCGGTGTCGACGGCGAGCGCGGGCGCCACGACGACGTCGACCTCGGCGATGGCGTCGGCACCCAGGGAGGGGCCGGAGGGCTCCGGCGGCCGGCCGGGCGCGCGCTCGAGCAGGTCGTGCCGGCCGGCGAACCAGGCCCACTCGCGCTGCAGGCCGGCGCCGAGCACCGGGAGCAGGACCCGGGCGCCGCGCGCGGCGAGCGCGTCGAGCAGCGGACCGGTGTCGGGCTCGGTCGGCCGGGCGCTGTACGCGGCGACCACGCCGGCGTCGGCGAGGGCCGGGATCGTCTCGACCACGTCGACGAAGGCCTCGGCGGCGGCGGCCCGCAGCCGGGGCGACCGGGCGCTCCGCGCGGCGCGGATGGCGGCGCGGAACGCGTCCTTCACCTCGGTGGTGCTGCTGCCGTCGGAGACGTGCGGATACGGCTGGGCAGCGGCGCTCATGGCACCCAGTCTCGCAAATCGCCCCGGTGCCGGGTAGGACCAAAGGGGTTGCACCGGCGCGGCCGGTGGGCGGCGGGTCCCGTCGGCCGGGCATGATGCGGGCATGAGATCCGTCCAGGACCAGCTCGCGGCGGTGCTCGCCGCGGTCGGACCGGTGGCCCCGCTCGACGTCGTGCTGGCCGACGCGTCCGGCTGCATCCTCGCCGAGGACGTCGTGGCCCCGGCGGACGTGCCGGACCGGCCGGTCGCCGCGTGCGACGGCTACGCGGTGGCCTCGGGCGACCTGCGCGGCGGCGCGCCGGGCGCGCCCCTGGTGCTGCCGGTGGCGCACGACGTGCTGGCGGGCGACCCGGCCGCGCTGCGGCTGGCCCCGGGCCAGGCGGTGCGGATCGCGTCGGGCGGGCCGGTGCCCGCGGGCGCCGACGCGGTGGTGCCCGCCGGGGACACCGACCGGGGGGCCGTGCGGGTCGCGCTGCACCGGGTGCCGGAGCCCGGCGAGCACGTCCGGGCTGCCGGGACGGACACGGTGCGCGGCACCGTCCTGGTCGCGGCGGGCACCCGGCTCGGGGCGCGGCAGCTGGCGACGGCCGCGGCGGCCGGGCGCGGGCGCCTGCGGGTGCACCCCGCGCCGCGCGTGGTGATCGTGTCGATCGGCTCCGAGCTCGTCGAGCCCGGCGGGCCGCCGCGGGACGGCGGCGTCTACGAGTCGGCGGGCCACGCGCTGGAGGCCGCGGTGCGGGACGCCGGGGGGACGCCGGTGCGGGTCGGCGTGGTGCCGGACGACCGGGCGGTGCTGAGCGAGGCGCTGGAGGACCAGCTGGTGCGCGCGGACGTGGTCGTGACCACCGGCGGGCTGTCGGAGTCGCAGCACGACACGCTCGCGGACGTGCTCGCGCCCCTGGGGACCGTGCGGTTCGACCAGGTGGCGATGGCACCGGGCTTCCGCCACGGGTTCGGCACCGTCGGCGGCGGGCTGGGCGCGGTGCCGCTGTTCGCCCTGCCCGGCCACCCGGTCGCGTCGCAGGTGGCGTTCGAGGTGTTCGTCCGCCCCGCGCTGCGGGCGATGGCCGGGCACACCGACCTGTTCCGGCCGTCGGTGACCGCCCGCGCGGACGTCGGCTGGCCGTCGCCCGCGGGCGTGCGGCAGTTCGTGCCGGCCGCGGTGGTCGGGACGCCGGGCGAGGGCTACCGGGTGACGCCGGTGGGCGACCCCGCCGTGCCGTCGATCACCGGGTTCGCGCGTGCCAACGCGCTCGCCGTCGTGGGCGAGCAGGACTCCGCCGTCGTCGCCGGGCAGGTCGTGCACTGCCTGGTGCTGGAGGGCTGATGCCGCGCGGCTGGCCCGTGGTGCTGACGGACGGCGACGTCCGGCTGCGCCCCCTGCGGCGGTCCGACGAGGCCGCCTGGATGCGGCTGCGCGCGGTGAACGCCGCCTGGCTCGAGCCCTGGGACGCGACCTCCCCGGAGCCGGTGACCGGTCGGCGGCCGACCTTCGGGCAGTTCGTCCGCACCCTCGACCGGCAGGCGCGGTCGGGCACCTCGCTGCCGTTCGCGATCGAGCACGCCGGGCAGCTGGTCGGGCAGCTCACCGTCTCCGGCATCACGTACGGATCGCTGTACTCCGCGTCGATCGGGTACTGGGTCGCGCAGCACGTCGCGGGGCGCGGGATCACGCCGACGGCCGTGGCCCTCGCCACGGACCACTGCTTCACCGCGGTCGGGCTGCACCGGGTGGAGGTGAACATCCGGCCCGAGAACCGGCCGTCGCTGCGCGTCGTCGAGAAACTCGGGTTCCGGGACGAGGGGCTGCGCGAGCGGTACCTGCACATCCAGGGCGCGTGGTGCGACCACCGGACGTTCGCCCTGACGACGGAGGACGTGCCGCGCGGGCTGCTGGCCCGCTGGCACGCGCGCCGCTCGTCCGGGGTCTGACCGATCCGTCCGCTCTGCCCGGTTTCGTCCGGGTGTGGCAGGCTGGGCCCGGCTCGCCGAATGACATCGGTGTGATTTTCACGCGGCGCGCCGCTCGACACGCCGCGACGGGTCCGGGGCCGGTGCCCACGCCGCACCTACCGTCGTGGAGTGTACGAATTCGCCGGACCGGCCGCCCTCGTGGTGGTCGGCCTGTGGATCGCGTACCTGGTGCCGCACAAGCTGCGGCACCGGCAGCAGCTGCTGGAGTCGCGGACCGACGACCGGTTCTCCGACGCCCTGCGGGTGCTCGCCGTGACCGGCCCGGAGGGCTCGGGTCGCCGGCGGCGCGCGGAGGTGGCGGGAGGAGTCCGGCAGGACTGCGGCCCGGTGGAGAAACGGGCCGGGCTGCTCACCCCGGGGACGGGGAACCGGCTCGCGAGGACGGAGAGGGGAGGGGCCGAGGTGGACCGACCGCACGGGACCCAGGACAGGATCGGCGCCGACGCCGCCCGTCGCGCCGCGCAGCTGCAGGCCGCCCACGCCGCGGCGACCGCCCGGCGGGGCGCCGCCGCGCGCCGCCGCGGTGCGCTCGCCGGGGTGCTGCTGGCCGCGACCGTCGTCGGGTGGGTCGTCGCGGGCGTCACCGCGCTCGGCGTGCTCGCCGGCGTCGTGCCGACCGTGCTGCTCGCCGGCGTGCTCGGCCTCGGCCGCCGCGCCGTCGTGCAGGGGCGCCTGGCCGAGGAGGAGTGGCAGCGCCGGATCGACGAGGCCACCGCGCCGCTCCGCGAGCGGGCCGCCCGCCCGGGCCGCAAGGGCGCCGCCGGTCGCGCCGTGCGCCCGTCGCTCACCGAGACCCAGGCGATCGAGCGGGTCCGCGCCGACGCCCCCTTCCGCACGTCGACGCGGGTGCGCGACGGCGGCCGCGAGGGCGACACCTGGACGCCGGTCGCCGTGCCCCGGCCGACCTACGCCACCAAGGCACCCGCGCCGCGCCGCGAGCCCGCCCCGCTGGGCGAGGTCGAGGGCTCGACGCACGCCGCCCCGGCCCCCGCGGCCGTCCGGCTCGATCGACCTCAACGCCGTCCTGGCGCGCCGCCGCGCCGCCGGCCAGTAGGGCGCGGCGAGCGGTGTCGTGAGCACCCCGGATCGGGTGCTAGGCTGGTCACCGCTTCAAGGGGCTGTGGCGCAGTTGGTAGCGCGTCTCGTTCGCAATGAGAAGGTCAGGGGTTCGAATCCCCTCAGCTCCACCGGCACGAAGGCTCGGGATCATCACGATCTCGGGCCTTTCGTCATGTTTGCCTCTGGAAGCCCGGGGGACATCTGGGGGAACATGTCGCCGTGCGAGACGATCCGGACGTCGTGCCGGTCTACGACCGTGTCGCGCTTCAGCTCGTCGAAGCCAGCGCACTCTCCGGCGCTTCGACCCTGTTCCTGCGTGCACGTGCTCACTACGAGGACGAACTCACGGTGCACTGGATCACGGCGGGCAGTTCTCGCGGCCTGGTCCGCGTGGCGGAGTTCGCGCCGTGGCTCGCCGCCTGGCGCCAGTACGGTCCCAGGTCGACCGACATCGAAGAACTGAGGAGGTGGACGTACGTGCGACGCCCCGAGCCGCAGATTGCGTACAGCTTCGTCGCGTGCTCCGTCCGACAGGCCGCCGACCGCGTCGGGGTGTCTGAGACGACCCTGACGAAGGCGATCGATGACGGCTACCTCATTGCGCACCGCGCCGGCGACAAGGGTGGGAAGCGCATCATCCGCGCCGTCGATCTCGACGAGTGGGTCCAGTCGCTGCCGACCGAGCGTGTCGGCGAACGGTGGAGTCACTGGGCCTGATCGTGCCGGCGCGGGTCGACCACCGCCTCGGCCCATGTGGGCAGGAGACCACCTTGCCGTTGCCATGAGTCGACGGTGTAGGTGATGCCCATCCGACGGAGCAGGTTGGACACGATGCAGTAGCGGATAGCCGCAGTGCGGTTCCGCCCTGGGGGCATTGCGCTGAAGTCTCGGCGCGAGAGGATCGCCTGCCACTCTCGGAAGGCAGTCGCGTCTACGAGCCAGCTGCGCCCCGCGCGAGCGCCGGGGAGGATCGCTTCTGTGATCCACCTCCGCACTGCCTCGATCGGCACCTCGAGTTCGCCCGCGACACGCTCGGCAGGGATGGCGTCTTGGAAGTCGACGATTGGCTCCGGCGGCGGGTTCACTCGCCCTGGTCGTGGCGGCGGGAGGATCCGCCGCCTGGGGTTGTCGGGCTGCTCGACAGCCGCGTTGCCGCGGAGCGTGAGCCACAGTCCCAGCTCGATTACGTCGTACCGCCAGCCGCCTGCCAGGCGGTAGGCAGGTACCTCGCCCGACGCGGCCGCGCTGGTGAGCCACGACGGGGTGACCGCCAGCAGCTCAGCCACTTCCTTCGTGGTGAGCAGCCGGTCCGCCATGAGTCCATGATGGTCGCCCGCTGCCACTGCGGTGTACGGGCTGTGCTGCCACCCTCTTGGCATGAGTCTTCAGCGACGCGACAGGCGAGTGGTGGCTGCCAACTGGGCGCTAGTGCTGAGCAGCGGCGTTGTAGCCCTGATCGCAGTCGTGAGCGCATTGCTCCTCGACGACTCGAGTTGGCCCTGGTTCGTCGCTGCTGTTGCGACGGGCGTCTGTGCGGCCGGCGTCGTCAGATTGCGCCGCGCCTCGAGTCAGCCGTAGTCCGACGCTCTGACGACAGAGGTCGTTCGGTGGAGCGTGCGGGTGTGCCACACTTCGCCATGCTCACTTCTCACAACGCGCGCGTGCTGCTTGTCGAGGACGACCCGGGCGATCGCCTCCTGGTGGAGGAGGTGTTCGATGAGCACGGGGCGTCGGGCAATCTCGTGTCCGTCGAGGATGGTGCGATGGCGCTCGACTTCCTTCAGCGGCGCGGTGAGTATGCCAAGGCCGAGCGTCCCGACCTGGTGCTGCTCGACCTGAACCTGCCGAAGGTCAACGGCCGTGAGGTCCTGGAGCAGGTCAAGTCGGACCCGGAGCTGACGTCGATCCCGGTCATCGTGCTGACGACGTCCTCGTCCGAGGAGGACGTCCTGCGGGCCTACGCCTCCCACGCCAGCGCGTATGTCACCAAGCCCTTGAACTGGGACGAGCTCAGTGGGGCGGTGCGACGTATCGGGGAGTTCTATCTTGACGTCGCACGTCTGCCTCGGCGCCCGAGGGCTTAACTCCGCGAGGGGCAGCGCACAATCCGGGCGAAGTGGCGAAGGCTGCCGCTCTCATCGCTGGAAACCCACTCGCCGTCGACACACATGCCGATCAGGTAGAGGTAGCGCTGGGCGATGGCACGCAGGGGCGGGTCCTGCCCTGCGGGGAGGCGCAGGTGCTCTCGCGCGAGGGGTCGGCCGTGAAGGTCGGTGAGGCTGAGCGTCCACATCACCCCCGCCCCTTCTTCTCGGGGATGGTGCAGCACGACGACTTGAGCTCGGCGTAGCGCCAAGCCTTCGAGGTCGACGAAGCGAGGCAGGGGACTTCCGGGGTTCTCCGGCATGTCTTCCTATCGGTCGACTACGTCGAGGTGTGACCCGTCCTGAGGGATCTCCGCGGCGGTGCGCGCACCGCGGCCCGCCGCGATGCGTGATCGAAGCGGGCCGCCCCCTGCGGAAAACGGGCGCGCCGGTGCGGGGTCCGCGGCTGTTCCCGTGCCGGGCCAGCCGCAGGTCGCTCGAACCTACGACGATCTCGGTCACGGTGACTAGAGGGGGGAGGGATGCCATCGGATCTCGAACGCGGCCGCCAAACGTCGCGAGGGCGCCCGGCGGGTTTACCGTCGGCTGATCGTCGGGCAGCGGCCCCCTTGCTGCCCCAGCGATAGCGAGCATCGATCCGCGGTCCTGGCGGAGCGACCCGTACGGTGCCTGCAGGACGGGTCGTTTCGTGCTCCGGCACGGTTCCAGGTCGCCGCCCGGGACGTAAGCCTCTGCGTCGCGGGAGCAGTCGTGTGAGGCTCTAATCGTCGTCTGGAGTTCCACCAGGAGAGCGCCAGGCGGCTGGCGTCACCGTCGGCGTACGTGAGCGCCGGCGGTGGCGCCGCGGCTCATCGTGGCTGTCCAAGACAGGGCGGGCCACCCGACTCGTCACTGGGATCGCTCGAGCACACGCCGTGCGGCCACGTACAGAGTGACGTCGTCGCGCACCGACTCGGCGACGAGGGCCTTGAGCGCGAGGTCGGCCTCCACGCCGTAACTCTGCATGAGGACGCCCACGGCTTGCTGGACGATGTCGTGCCGGGCGAGCTCGGCGCCCATGCGGCCCCACGGTCCTGGCTGTGCACGGCGAACCTACTCAGCCAGCCCGCGCGAGGCAGGTCGCGAAGCAGTACGTTCCACCACAGCGCGACGTCGCTCAGGACGGTCGGTGGCGCCGTGTCAGCGGAGAATGCAGCAGCGCCGTCCTCCGCGCCTCACGACGGCTGCGAACGGCGTTCGCCCGTTCGGGTGTGGTCCCAGGCTTCCCTGACCTGTCAGGCCCACGATGAGGTCATGGAATGGCACACAGCAGGTGAAACCGCTGTCGGGCATGCGATCGGGGTGAGATACGTCGTGTCCCGCGACCGGATCGGGTGGTTCTTCTCCTGGGACTTCGACCCGCCTACCCTCGGTCGCCCAGGGACGGTCACCTGCCGGTTCGACAGCCTCGAGCTCGCGCGCGCTGCCGCGGAGGACCACTGGCGCATTCACTGAGGCTTCGGTCAGGGTTCGACGTCAAGCGCGCCGAGTACACCCGTCACCTCGAGCGTTGTCTCGACCAAGGGATCCAACCCGCGCACCCGCAGCCGCGCGTCCCGTTCCCGGCACAGCGCGATCATGCTCGCGAGCAGACCGACGGTAGAGGAGTCCGCGAACGTCACCCGGCTCATGTCCACCAGTTCGACGTCACACAGCAGCGGGGCGACGCTGCCGGCGGTCGGCTCCGGCGCGCCCGTCGCGCGCGCGAAACTCACCGACCACGACGAGGTCGATCTCGCCGGACATCCGCAGCACTGTTCGGTCCTCGTCGACCCAGATGCGTCCAGGAACCTGATCGGTCGGCCCCGGCTGATCGAAGCTGCGAGCGGCGTTCACGCCATGAGTATGCGGGCTAGATCGCCCTCGCACGGACCACATCACCCGACAGATCGGGTGGCGATGTCGACGGACCCCTTGCCGCGACAGGTTCGAGGCGAGTTTGCTGGAACACGAGCGCCTCGCCAAGCAGGAGGACTAGCGTGAACCGCCTCGGCTTCGAGCGACTGAGGGTCGCGATGCTGCACGACGCACAAGACCAGGACCGTCAGGTGGTGTGGACACTCAGCGTGATGAGCCTGGCCGGCGAGCCCGTCGCGCTCGACTCGCTGGGCATCGGCATCGAGGAGGAGGCCCCGCTCACCGCGGCCGAGCAACGGCTCCTGCGGGCCGGCCTTGTCGTCGGTGGTGGGTGGTTCAGCAGCCCCGACAACTACCGGCCCCGCTATTACGCCCCCGTCGTGCTTGAAGGCTCCTCCTCGAACTCTGACACGAACGGGTCGTCCGTGCGGAGGGGCTCGCTATAATCGGCGCTCGGTCCGCTCCCGTCGGCCCCCTGCCGGGAGCGGATCCCCCTCACGACTGCCTGGTCCACGGCGTCCTCAACGGGCGGTCGACCCAGCGTGGGAGGGCGGGCCACCACTCGGTGTCGTCGTCGAGGCTCGACCATGTCTGTCCGCTCGGTCGCGCAGGCCTCGTCAACCGCAGACCCGGACTGTGCCGGCTGCACGGTGACCAGCACGAGGACGCGATGTTCGTGCTCGTGCTACCCAACGACGACGAGTGGTGGTTCTGCGAGGCCACCCAGCAGCTCACGCAGGGAACGGCGGTTCTGTGATGCGGTCGTTCCCGCCGGGCTTCACGTCGAGCCCTCCTCTGCCGAAACGGGACTGGATGCGGCGCCCCGTCATGGGGCCCGAGGCGCCCGACGTTCACCTGCTCTGGGGCGACGGGCGGTGGGCAGCCCGGGGCACGCTCGACATGCACGGTCTCTGGGGCCACGGCGCCGATGCGACGGTGGGAAGCCTGGTAGCCGGCGCGTGTCGAGAGGCCGTTCTGCTCGCGCTACGGCGCGTCGATTGGGAAGCCTGGGTGTTCGAGGAGCACCACGTTCTGGTCCCGGTTCCGCACCATGTGCAGCCGGAGCCCGTGCTGGTGCTGGCGGGGTCGCTTACCCGCTGAGACCAACGAACGAGGAAGCGCCCCCGCCCTCCCGGAGGAGGACGGGGGCGCTGTCGTGCCGTTGCTGCTTTACCTGACGAAGAAGGACTGGCTCCAGTCGGGGTTGGTCCGTCCGTCGAGGGTCGCGCGCCACTCGTAGCGCTGGCCCGCGACGAGCGGCAGGCCCGGCCCGATGTTGACGGTCAGGGGGATCCTGACCTCGGACCCGGCCGGCAGTCCCGGCGGGCGCCCCGCCTGCGTCTGAGCCGTCACATTCAGCGGCTGGTCTCCGAACGGCCCCGGCACGGTGACCGGGTGCCCGTCGGCATCCACCAGCTCGAGAAGGAGCTCGATGTCCCTGTTCGTCTCGTCCCAGCCGACATCGAGCAGCACCACGACCGCCATGGGCGGCGTCGGGGTGCCAGTGGTGTTCCACCCCAGCCCGAGCGAGTGGACCTTGCCCATCGCCTCCTGAGCGGCGTCGGCCAGGAGCAGCGTCAGCCTCATGCCGTTGCGAACGACGCGGTGTGCGTCGGCGTCGCCGGCACCAGGGTCACAGTGGCGGAGGACGTGATCGCCGCCGAGGTGGAGCCCGTCGACGAAATGGCTGCCCCGCTCGTGATCGAGATCGGTGCTGAGATCGTCTCAGTGCTCATTCGAACTCCCTTGCAGTCGTAGCGGGCTTCCCCTTCCCGCTGTGATCGGCATCATGACACCGATCTCTGAGCGTTTTCACGTGAACCACGAACTACAGAGGTGTCGTTTCGTCAGCGGGTCAGGCCGCGAGGTGCTGCGGCCCGTCGTCGGGCTCGAGGCCGGTGTCGCCGACGGGCTGCTGCTCGGGGAGCCAGTCCTTCAGCGTCCGCAGGAGGGTGACGAGGACGGCGCCGCCGACGGTGACGGCGAAGGCGTACCAGTCGACGTCGTTGATGACGACGACGCCGAGCAGCATCGGGGCGCCGACCTGGCCGAGGGTCTTCGCCGAGCGGACGAGGACCGCCCGCCACAGCGGGACGGTCTTGCCGTCGACCTCGGGGAGGCCCGCGAGCGACGTGACGAGCGAGGCGATCGCGGAGAGTGCGGCGACCGAGACCACGTACAGCGGGGTGACCTCGCGCGCGACGAGCAGGGTTGCCAGCGGGATCAGGGCGGCGATCGCGGTGTTCGCGGCGCGGGCGCCGGCGGACTCCCACCAGGCGGGGGTGAACAGGTTCATGAGCGTGCTCCTCGGGGCTCGGGGCGGGCGGTGGTTACTTCTTCGCCGCGGCGGCCGCGGCCTCGGGGGAGTACTGGATCGCGTACTGCTGGGCGGCGAGGGTGCTGCCGGCGGCGACCTGGGTCGTGCGGTCGTCGACGTCGGCTTGGGAGAACTCGCGCTTGAGGAAGGTCCGGGCCCACTGCCGCAGGTACGCCGGCGCGGCGGCGATCTCCTTGAGTCGGGTGCCGATGCGGCCCTGCTCGTTCTGCATCTCGAGGAGCTTCGACAGGAGGGTGTTCGTGCCGTCGGTGGTCGCGGTGCGGTCGACGAGCGGCTTGCCGTGGGCCTCGTAGGCGCGGATGAACGGGTCGAGGCCCGCGTTGCCCGAGACCTTCGCGATCGGCAGGCAGGCCTTCCACACGCCCAGGTCGGCGTTGATCGGCGAGGCCGGGACGGGCTTGAGCCCGGCGAGCGGGGTGAACGTGTAGTAGGCGAGGTCGGAGCCGTTGGTGTGCTCGACGAGGATCATCGTGTCCTCCTGGGACAGGTCCGGGGCGATGGGCGGCGCGGGTGCGGTGAGGTCCGGGACGGTGGGCGTGGCCGTCCCGCCGCCGATGGGGTTGGTGACGGTGCCCGCGCCGCCGCCCACGTGGTTCCAGTGCCAGGCCTCGTTGATCGCCCGGCCCTCGGCGTTCGACCAGCCGCGCGGCTCGGCGACCGCGGCGAATTGCTTGTAGCGGGTGCCGTTGAACCCGCCGAGGTTCGCGACGTCGACCGTGATCCCCAGCCCGTGGTTCGAGGTGCCCGGCACGGCTGCCGCGGCGTACCCGGCCTTGAGGTACCAGCGGCGGCCCTGCCAGACCTTGAAGGGCCGGCCGGGCAGGTACGTGGTGGTGTACCGCTGGCGGAAGATCCGCTCCTGCGTCGCGTAGTCCCGGTACGCGTCGGTGAGCGTCAGGACCCACCCGTACACCGCGAGGATCACCGCGGCGACGACCGCGAGCGAGGCCTCGGCCGTCGCGGTCAGGCGCAGCGACGGCTGCGACCTGACCGGGGTGAGGGTGCGGGTGTCGATCAGGCCGTTCGCCACGGCGGGCCTCCTCAGATCTCGATGAGCGCTTCGGGGTACGGGGGGACGTCCTCGCCGGCCTCGTCCAGGGCGTTGCGCAGGACGTGCACGTAGTCCGACAGCAGACGGACCTCGCGGCGCAGGGCGCGGACCTCGTCGCGCACGGAGTCCTCGCGGTGCGAGCGGCGCGCGAGGACGGCGGTCAGGGCGGCGGCCAGGACGACTCCGATCGTGGTGACGACGGCGGTCACGACACCGAGCGGCAGGTACACGCCTGCCTCGGTCGCGGCGCGGGTCACGGGTTCCGCAGCCGGGAGGTGTTCGACACACCCCCGGCGATCGCGAGGAACGCGCCGGCGAGGATCCACTGTCGGTTCCCGCCGGGCTGGGCGATCCACCCGATCCCGTACAGCAGGCCCCACCCGCAGCACAGGCCGGCGACGGAGGCGAAGCCCGCGACGTCCCACCATCGCCGCACGGCGCGGTCACGACGCCGGAACGCCCCGATCACGGCCGCGAGCGCCGCGGCGCCCCACAGGGCGGCGTAGACCCACAGGGGTACGACTGAGGCCAGGGCGCGCAGTCCCCAGGGCAGGGACTCGGCGGTGGCGGGCGGCAGGCAGGACACGGCGACGACGACTGCGAGCGCGGCCCAGCACAGCAGGACGCTGCCGCGGGGCCCGTTCAGCCGGCGGATGATCCGGTCGGGCATGGCTCTCCCAGGGTTGGGGCAGCGGCTCGCGCTGCTCAGAAGTCGTAGACGCGGTAGATCTCGTAGGTGCTCGACCCGAAGACGGTGAGCGTGCCGCCCGACGTCACGGCGTTCATGTAGACCGTGAGGGTGCCGCTGTACCCGTGGGCGACGGTGAAGAACCCGACCATCTCGACGTCGGCGTAGGACGAGCCCGGGATCGAGCGACGCAGCTCGCGGGTGCCGCCGGGGTGCACGAGCGTGGTCGTGAGGGTGCCGGTGGCAACGTTCTGCCCGAGCGAAGCCTTGATCACGACGGCGTACACCCCAGGCCAGATGACGCCGCTCAGGGTCGTGCCGATCACCTGGATCGAGGTCCCCGCGTTCACGGTGGCGTCGCCCGCGTAGGACGAGCGGGCCGCGGCCCACTTGCGGGTCGAGCTGTTCGCCCAGATGTTCTTGAGCGAGTAGACCTGCACCTGGTCCCCGAACGTCGCCCCGCCGGTGACGTCGAGGGAGCCCTGGACGCTGGCGTTCTGGGCGACGACGTTGCCGAACTTGGCGGTGATCGGGTCGATAGACACCGCCATGACGCCGGCGTCGGTCCACATCCGGAACAGCCCGGGCGACAGGTCCATCGACTGCACGCCGACCGGGTAGACCGCGACGTCGTCGACGCACAGGTAGTTCGTCGTGGTCATCCCGGCCGCGCGGCGGTTCTGGATCTGCAGCTGCGCGGCCATCGCGCCGGCCGGGGCGGTGTGGTCGGCGGTGGGGACGCCCGCGTACTTGGCGCCGGAGGACGGGACGTACCCGACGAACAGGTTGTTCCAGCCGCCGACCGCGGCGCCGGTGGCGTCGTAGTACCGGATCCACACGGCCACGCCGGCGTTCACCGCCGTGGTGTTCATGACGGCGAGGGTGGTGCGCAGGACCTCCCCGGCGCGGACCTCGAACCGGTCGCTGTAGAGCTTCGCGCCGTCGTCGCCGGCGCCGTTGTTCACCAGGACGGCCTTGCCGTTGCCGGAGAACGCCGCGGTGGCGGTCTTGTACTCGAACGCGAACGCGGTGCCGTGCGCGCCGGCCTCGAACGACCACCCGGGGATCGTGGTGCGGCTGCCCGGGACGGCGGGACCGGTGGCCTGGGTGATCTCGAACCCGGAGTTCGCGACCCGCTGGGTGCGGAAGATGCCCAGGGCCATCTGATCGGCGGTGATGCTGCCCGCGGCGATCTTGTCCGCGGTGATCGCACCGGCGGCGATCTTGCTCGCCGTGATCGCGTTCGCGGCGATCTTGTCCGCCGTGACCGCCAGGGATGCGAGCTCGCGCGTCGTGATCGCCCCGGCGAGCAGCCGGTCGGCGGTGATCGTCTCGGCGGCGATCTGCGCGGCCGTGATCGTCTCGGCGGCGATCAGCAGGCCGCTGATCGCCAGCACCTGCCAGGCGGTCCCGTCCCATCGCCACTGCGCGGTGACGTGGCCGTCCCCGTCGATCTTCCACCACAGGTCGCCGACCGCGGCGCCGTCCTCGTCCGGGTCGCCCGTCGAGCGGATGATGGTGGTCTTCTTCGCGAGCTCGTCCTCGATCGCCGCGGTGTCGACCAGGTCGGCCACCTCGACGGTGACCTCCTCCGACAGCGGCGACACCTTGCCCGCGAGGGACCGGGACGCCAGGCGCACGTAGTACGTGCCGGCCTCGCGGCGAGTCACGATCTCCGCGCCCTGCGGGGTCTCGATCGTGCCCACCAGGTGCGCCGGCATCGGGTCGATGATCGGCGCGGCAGAGACGTAGACCTCGACGCGGGCGAAGTCCATCGGCGTGAGCGCGCCCTCGAGGAACCCGCCGTCCCACGCGATGCTCGCCATGCCCGGGGCGCCCTCGGCGATCGGCGCGGTCGGGGTTGGCGGGACCGGCCCGGCGAGCGTCACCGAGCCGAACGTCCCGTCGTGCTGCTCGCCGGTGCGGGTCGTGATCTGCCCGTCGACCGTGAACCCGTCGATCGCGCCGCCCTCGATCGCCGACAGCCCGAGATCCGGGGTGTGCGCGCCGGCGTCGATCTGCCGCTGCAACCGCGTGATCCGGCGCGCGAGCTCACGGATCGCCGCAGTCGGCTGGGGGTCGTCCGCTCCTGCGGCAACGGTCACGTCATACCTCCACCAGGTCCAGGACTGCCCGGTCGCTGCCGGGAGAGGTCTCGATCGATGTGATTCGCACCCAGCGGTCGATCGCGTAGTCGCCGACCTGACCGGCGACGAACACCTCGTCGCCGGCCGCGAGCGCCGCGATCGGGGTGTTGGGGTGGTCGATGACGGTGATCTGGTCGAGCAGAGGGCTGCCGTCGCGCCACGCGAGGTCCGCGCGGGCGACGGTGGACAGGTCGTCGCGGGTGCGGGCGGAGGTGTCGGTGTAGACCAGGACGCGGCGCACGCCGGCCGCGGCGCGTGTGAGCTGGGCGCGCACGCGGGTGCGGCCGGTGCCGGCGCCCAGGGCGTGCACCTCCGTGGCGTACAGGTCGTCCCCGCCTGTCAGGTCGGGGGTGAGGATGACGTTCTCCCCGACCACCAGGCGCAGGTCGGTGCGGCGGGCACCGAGCGCCGGGTAGCCGAGCCGGAGCCGGTGCACCAGCGCGGTGCGGTCGGCGTTCCAGCTCGTGTCCTCGGCGTAGTCGAACGGGGTCTCGGTGGCGAGCTTGTCGATCGTCGAGCCGAGGTCGGTGGTCGACCACCACTCGAGCCGGAACGGGCCGGCCTCGAACGAGACCGACTCGCCGGTCTCGGTGGTGAACTCGACCTGCTCGGCGTCGGTGCCTACCCGCACCGGACTGGTGGTCGAGTCGACCTGCACGCGGAGGTTGCCGTTCGGCTGGGACTGCAGGTGCGCCCAGATCATCCGCACGACCGCCAGCGGGTCGACCTGTACCAGCGCCTGGGTATCCCCGAGCCACGGCATCTCACCGGGGTACCCGGCGCGCCCCATCACGTCGACGGCGACGCGCTGCCCGGTGACGCCGCCCGCGGCGGTCAGCAGGCCACCGACGGCGACCTGCCCCGCGGGGTTCTCGGCGTACACCGAGCACTCCCACGGGCGCAGCCACGCCGGGGCGTCCCCGACGACTGTGCCGGTGAGGCGGTCCGGGCCGGAGAGCACCTCGGTCAGCCGCACACCGGCGAGCTGGACCTCGCCGAGGTACGCACCCGACGGCTCCGCGAAGCACACGTAGCGCCAGGTGCCTGCCATCAGACCGTCTGCTCGGTGAACTCGATGTCGATCGAGAGCGAGGTGTAGCCCTGCCGCGCACGCAGCGCCCCGGGGCCCGCCTGGAGGACACCACGGAGCTTCATCTGACGGTTCGTCCCCGCGGTGCCAGCGTTCAGCGGGATCGGGCCGCCGGCGACGATCATCGCCTCGACGACGCCCGCCTGCTCGGCCTGGAACTGGACGTCCGCCGGGCTGCCGGCGCCGTCCAGGACGAACCGGATGACCCCCGTCGCCGAGCCGCCGACCGCGTTGACCCCCGTGAGGATGGCCTGCGCGCTGTAGTGCGTGGCCCAGGCGGGCACCGCGACCACCGGCTGCACAGACGCCGGCCAGTCGACGAAGACGGTCGACGAGAGGTCCTGGGCGACAGTGACCTGAGACGCCAGCAGCGACCGCTTGGACCGCGGCCGCGCGAGCTCGCGCAGGCTGGTGATCATCCCCGTGGTGACGGTCGCGTTCGACGGAGGCTGCGTGATTCCGGCCAGCGGCTCAGCCGGGTAAGCCAGGCCCGCGCAGTACGCCCGCGCCGCCGCAGGCGAGGCGATCGCCGACGCCGGGACGCTCTGCAGCACCTCGAAGACGGCACCCGGCGCCTTGTCGGCCGGGACGGTCTGGAACTCCGGGTCGTACACCCGGGCGATGACCATGTCGGTCCGCGACCCGCTCGACCCGGTCGCCGGGACCGGGACCTCGCGCTGCACCTGGTCGTACAGGGCGTAGGACTGCTGCCCCCCACCCGGGTAGCGGTTCAGGACCGAAGCGGCGCCAGGCATCACCCGGACTGCACCACCCGGCACCGCGAGCGGCTGCACCTTGAACCCACCGGGCTCGACCACCCCGGGCGCCCCGCCGATCGCCACGTAGGCGAGGTTGCGGCCCACCGCCGCGGGCACGTCCACACCGTCGATCAGCCATGCAGACGGCATCAGCTCGCCCCTCTCGTTGTCCCGCTCACAGGGAGCGCCATGCGTCCCGCCACGCCACCTCGACGCGGCTCGTTCCGGTCACGTCCGTGCCGCCGTAGACCACCTCGTGCACACCCGGGGCCAGGCGCAGGTCCGACAGCCGCGTGGCCGGCGAGAGCATCCCCGACCACGGCGTCTCGTCCCCGCGGGTGACGAGCGCCCGGCGGCCGTCGATCACGAGCTGCTGGTCGTAGGCGAGGTTCCCCAGGACCTGGATCAGCACGCCGCCCACGCGAACCCACGGCCGGGATACGGGGCCGAAGAACCGCGCGGTCACGGGAGTCCTCGCGGTTCCGCCCACGACCGCGCCGCGCACCGTTTGGGCGCCCTCCGACGTCCACCGGAACGGTGGCGCCGTCGGGAACCGCAGCAGCGCCGACGATGCCGGCACGATGCCGAGCCCGACGCTCGACTCGGTGTCGGCGTAGTGCAGCGGGTCGGTCACGTCGAACGTCGCGAGCGCGGTCGCCGCGCCCCACCGAGCGAAGCGGCCGGAGTCGGTCTCGACGAACCGGCGCGGGCGGCCGTAGACGCGGCGCCACGCACCCTCGTGCTCGTAGCGCATCGGCACGAGGTCCACCGGCGAGGACACCGGCTCCCACGCCGCGGTGAGGGTTGCCATCCGCTGCCGGGCGGTCGCGTCGTCGTCACTGAACGTGGCTGCCTCGATCGTCCACGTCCGCGCCCCGAGCCGGTCGGCGCCCGGGATCACGCCGTCCGCCCCCGGCCGCTCGGTGTCGTCCGCCCGGACCGCGGTCTCCCCGGTCTCGAGGCTCGTGAGCAGGAACGGACGGCGATCGGGGTCGAGCTCGACGCCCCGGATCTCGATGCGCATCAGCCGCGGCCTCCGTACTTCCCAGACGCCGCGTGCCGGCGCATCGCCCAGAGCAGGTCCTCGGCCACCGACTCCGCCGTCGCGCCCTGGCTGAGCGCGATCTCCGCGGTGTACCGCGCGTCCCCGGGCGCGCCGGCCGTCAGCGGCACCAGGTCGGTGTTCACCGAGACCCGCGACGGCAGGTCGGCGGCCAGGCCCATCACCTCGCGTCGCACGTCGCGGCCACCGTCGCGTAGGCCGAGGCGCATGCCCTCGGTCGTGTCCTGCCCGATCCCGCGGAACACCCGGGACGGCGAGTGGATCCCGAGGATGTCCTTCGCGCCGTCGATTACCGACCCGACTGCGTCCTTCACGGCGGTCACCGCCGCGCCGACCGTGTCCTTGATGCCGCCGATCAGGCCGTTCAGCAGGTCCTTGCCGGCCTGGAACAGCAGCGGCACCATCCCGACGATCGTGCGGACCATCTCCGGCCCGAGTGCGACGAGCGCCCCGACGAGTTCCGGGAGGATGATCGGCAGCGCGTCGACGAGCCCGGTGAAGAGCTGGGTCGCCGCCTGGATCAGCGTCGGGATCATCCCGACCAGGGTGCTGACGAGCTGCGGCAGCATCCCGACGATCTGGGTGAGCAGCTGCGGGATCATCTGCAGCAGCCCGGTGATCAGGCTCGTGAACACCTGGATCGCCGTCACCAGCAGCGTCGGGATCATCTCCACCAGCGAGCTGATGATCTGCGGCAGCATGTTGACGATCGAGACCAGCAGGTTCGGGATCATCTCCATCACCGCGGTGATGAGCGTCGAGAAGAGCGTGAGCGCCGTCGTCAGCAGCGTCGGGATCATCATCAGCAGCGCGTTCAGCACCATCGGGAGCAGCCCGATGAGCGCGGTGATCACCTGCGGGATCGCCGTCACCAGGCCCATCACGATCTGCTGGAACAGGCTTAGCGCCGCGGTGAGCAGCTGGGGCAGCGCGGTGAGCAGCGTCGTGACGACCTGAGGGATCATCGCGATCAGCGCGGTGAGGACCTGCGGGACGATCGTGACCACGGCCTGCACGAGCTGCTGGAACAGCATGATCGCCGCGGACAGCAGTTGCGGGATCAGGGTCGGCAGCGCGCCGACGACCGTCTGCAGCAGCATCACGACGGAGCCGATCACCGACGGGATCGCGGCCGACAGCGCAGACACCACGGCCGGCACCACCTGCGACAGCGCGCCGATGATCATGGGGAGCGACCCCGAGATCGCGGTCAGGAGCCCCTGGACCAGCTGGACCGCGGCCGCGGCGATCACCGGGATGTTGCCGATGAGATTCGTCGCGAGGGTCGGGATCACCTGAGCGATCAGCGTGGGCAGGGTGCCGAGCAGGCTCGTCACCGCGCTGATCACCGTCGGGATGACCGACTGGAAGCCCGCGGCCAGAGTCGACGGGTCGACGGCGAGGAGCGCGCCGAGCGCGCCGACTGCGAGACCGATCGGCCCAGTAAGGCCAGAGAACAGGCCGCCGATCACCGGGATATTCGTCATCAGGCCACCGACGGATCCGGTGATGAGCCCGAGCACGGGCGCCAGCACCGCGGCGATGCCCCCGATGCTCGACGCCAGACCTGAGAAGTCGAAGCCCGCGACCATGTCCGCGAGACGGCCGGAGAGGTCCGCGATGACGGGGGCGAGGCGGTCCGCGAGAGCCGTGATCAGCGGGGTGACCCCCGCGGTCACAGCGTCGATCGCGGGGATCGCGTCGTTGAACACGCCCTTGAGCGAGGCCAGGGCCGGGGTCGCAACCTGTGCGCCGAACCGGCCGAGGGCCGAGCGGACGTTGGCGAGCGCACCAGTGAACGTCTCGCCGCCGGCGAGCGCGGCCCCGCCGAACCCCTCCTGCATTGCGGAGGCGAACGTGGCGAAGTCGATCTTGCCCTCGGAGACCATCTCCGAGACGGCCGCCGACGTCGTTCCCAGCTCGTCGGCCAGAAGTTGCAGCACCGGCACGCCGGACGACATCAGCTGAAGCATGTCGTCGCCTTGCAGCTTCCCGCGGGCGGCGACGGAGCCGAAGATCGTGCCGATGTCCGTGAGGCTGCGCCCGGAGATCTGCGCGGTGTCGGCGACGGTCTTCAAGACACCCTCGAGCTGGCTGCCCTGCTTCACCCCAGACGCGACCAAGCCCGCGGCCACCGTTGCGGCGTCTCCGAGCCCGAACGCGGTGCCCTTCACCGATGCCAGGGCGTCGTTCATGATCTGCGTGATCGAGCCCGCGTCGTGTCCCAGACCCTTGAGCTTGGCCTGGGCGTTCTCGATCGCCAGGGCGCGGGCAATGCCGCCCTGGAGCGCGATGGCGCCGATCGCGGTCGCGAGACCGACGGCGGTCGCAGTGGCGACCTTCAGCCCGGAGGAGATCGCGCCACCGAGCGAAGACCCGGCCCGCTTGCCCGTCTCGGTCGCCGCGGACTCGACTTCGCCGAGCTCCTTCTTGACGTCCTTCGCGACGCCTGCGGATTCGATCGCAAGGCTGAGGTACGCGACTCCGAGCTCGGTAGCCAACGCTCGCCACCCCCGTTCGGCTGTGTCGTGGCGAGGTGGAGAGCGGTACCGTCCCGGGCATGGGAAAGTCGAAGACCGATACCAAGCGCGTCACCCTCGACATCGCTCGGAAGAAGGGCGCGAAGGAACTCGTGCGGCTCCGCGAGGAGGGCTGGGAGGTCGTGTCCGAGCACAAGCGCGGGGCCTTCCAGTGGAAGCCCGGCCAGGTCGACTACGTCCTCACGCGCTCGCGCTAACGAACCGACCCCGCGCGTCGCGTTGAGGCATCGCCCGTCCGCGGGCGTCGATCTCCGGGACGGGCATGCGCTGCTCGGCGCGGATCTCGGCGTACCAAGCGTCGAACTCGGCGATCGTGTCGAATCCCTCGCCGGCGCCGATGACGTCGCGGTCGGTGGTCTCCGACCCGGCCACCCCCGGGCGCGGGAGCGGCTCAGGCGGGGGCTTGTGGCCCTTGAAGTTCGCGCGTTCGAACACCCACCGCAGGGCCCGGATCTCGTCGATCAGCAGCGCGGCGAGCATCTCGGGCAGGCCCCACAGGACGTTCGGGTCGATCGCCCGCCACAGGGCCGCGCCCGGCGACAGGTTCTCGATGTAGTCCAGCAGGACCGTGGGTCGGACAGTGCGCTCGGCGAGCACCTGGTCGAGGTCGAGGCCGTACTCGCGGCGCAGGTCCGCACGCAGGGGTCCTCGGTGGTTGACCAGGTACCCGACGAGCCTCAGGAGTTTGGGGCCGAGGTGCCCTTCAGCGCGTCGAACACCTCGTTGATGAGCGCGACGCCGGCGGCGATCCCGAGCGGGCCGTCAGCCTTGGCCGCGGCGATGAGTCGCTTCGCGCCGGCGATCCCGAGGAACCGGCTGAAGACGTCGATCAGGCGGGGCAGCGCCTCGGCGTCGGATGCGCCCTGGTCGATGGTCTGCATGTCGAAGAGCAGCTCGAAGTCGTCGAACCGCTCGGCGGGGATCGACAGGTCGACGCCGCGGACGGTCACCTCGAACGTCGACGCCTGCTCGGTTGCCTTCGGCTGGCGGTCCTTCGGCTTGCGGGGGGTGGTGGTCATGGGGGTGCGCCTCCTCATGGTGCGTCGCCTCGGATGTGACCCGCGGGGGCGGCGAGGCGGCGCGCGAACTCCGCCCCCGCGGGGGTCTGGCAGCGGTCAGGCGGTCGTGACGCCGTCGTCGCTGTACTCGTAGAAGTAGTTGCCGTTCTCGTCCTTGAAGAGGGTCAGCGTCACGGGGTACGCGATGACCTCGGAGTCGGAGAACGTCTGCGTGAAGTCCTCGGTCGTGACCTGCCCGCGCGGCACGACGATGCGGCGCAGGTGCCGCCCGTCCTTCAGGTCGAAGACCCACACGGACTCGTCGACGTCCTCGCCGGCGTAGGCGACCGCGATCTTCGTGCCCTCGCTCGCCGTGGCCGCCGTGATGGTGACCGCGTCCTCGCCCCAGATCGTCTTGGCGACCTCGCCGTTCGCCGCCTCGATGAGCGTGAACGTGAGCTGCACGCCGATCTCGGTCCGCGAGCGCTTCACCTCGTCGCCGCCCCAGGCGCGGATCGTCTCGTAGGCCTTGTTGATGGCCCGCTCGAGGCCGTCCTCGGCGGCGTAGCCCTGGCCGATGTAGCCGGACGTGAGCGCCGTGGACTCGCTGGTGGGCAGCGCCGTGCTGAGTGGCGCTCGGAAGATGGCGCCGTTCGGCTTCGGCCGGCCGGCGACGACGTTCTTGCTGTTGGTCACGATGACCCTCCCTCGGGGTGCGCCGCCTCAAGGGGTGGTGGTGCTGGCCTTCCGTCGCCGACGGGAGGGGTCGTGCTACGCGGTCGCGTCGGGCTCGGGGCCCGCGAGCGCCGCGAGGATCTGGTCCTTGGTCTTCGCGGTGCTGACGTCGACGTCGAGCTGCTCGGCGTGGGCGCGGAGTTGGGCGACGGTCCAGGACGCGTCGGGCTCGCCGGCGGGGGCGTCGTGCTGCTCCGTGGCTGCGGCGCCGGGGCGGGAGGGCGGCTGGTCGCACCAGCCCTGCTTGCGCCACTCGGCGGCCTTGGCCTTGCCGGTGACGGTCGTGGTGACGCCGGCGATGACGGGGTGGTGCAGGGTGACGGTCTCGGGTGCGGTCACGGGGTGCCTCCGGGCAGGGTCGCGTTGCGGGTGCGGATGATCGGGGTCATGACGTAGCGCGGGCTCCCGGCGGTGGGGTCCTCGAGGTAGACCGGGCCGCCGACCCACCCGCGCGGCCCCTGGGGGACGTGACCATCGGGGGTGTCCATCGCGCACATGAGCGCGTACACGATCCGCGCGAGCTCGGCGGCCGCGGCGCTGTCGGTGTCCCAGCACTCGATCGTGACTTGCGCGTCGGTGTGGGCGACGGACCGCGGCGTGGTGCCGGTCAGCGAGACACGCACGAACCGGGGCGGCCGCGGGCGCGGCACCCGGGTCGAGGCGCGCGCCGCGTCCCCTCGGGCCGTGAGCGCCGGGTTCAGGTAACCGATGGTGATCGCCTCGGCGTCCGGGGGGCCGGTGAGGTCCATCAGCCCTTCGCCTGCCCGAGCGCCCGCAGGAGCGTGTGGTTCTTCGCGTTGTCGCGCATCGCCTCGGTGGTCGTCGTCAGGACCGCCGCGCGGCCACGGACACGGCCGCCTGTCTCTTCGGCCATCCTCGCCTCGAAACCGTCTCCGGCGGCCGCGGCGATGTGCTCGGCGTAGGCGTCGAGCTCGTCCATCACGGCCGGCTCCGTGCGCAGGTCGGCGAACGCCCCGTTACGCCACTTCACGCGGATCTTCGCGCGGCGGGCCACGTCAGTCCTCCACGGACAGGTCGAGCACGGCGTGCAGCCGGCGGCCGATCTCGTCTTCGCGGTCGCCCTCGAAGCGCACCGCGCGGATGTCGACCGCGACCTCGACATCCCCGACGTGCACCAGCTGGCTGCCGACTTCGATGTACGCCGGGAGGGTGACCTTGCCGGTGCTCGCGATCGTCGCCATGTCAGCCCTCCACGCGCTTGAGGTTGATCCGTAGGCCGGCGGCCCACTGCCACGGGCCCTTCGTGTAGTCCTCGACGTGCCCCGACTGGCTGTACGGGACGCCCTCGATGACCCAGAGGTCCTTGTGGCTGCCTGGGGTGCCAGCGGGGGCGTACAGGTCGAGGTCGCGCTCCACGGCGTCGCGGGCGGAGTCCGACGGCGTCTTGTCCGCGGACGGCGGTGCCCACCCGTGCACGGCGAGCGTCGCGGGGGCGCCCCAGGTGTCGACTGGGTTGCCGTGCGCGTTCGTCGTTCCCGGGATGTAGGGCAGGCGCACGACGGTGTACGGGGTCGGCAGGCCCATCAGCCCACCTCGTAGATCGGGCGGCCGGCGATGTCCGCACCGCAAGAGCAGTAGGTAGCGCCGAACGCGAGGCTGCACCACGGGGCGTGCACAGCCGTCGAGACGCCGCCCATCGGGACGGTGAACGCGGTCTGCGCGCCGCAGCCGAGCAGCCGCTTCTCTGCCTTGGTGAGGTAGAGGTTGCCCATCGGGTTAGAGAACGTCAGGGACTTCGCGAACGGGCCGGCGGTCTGCTGCTCGGCGTTCACGCCCTCAGCCTCGGTCCCGACGATCATCGCCCGCTTGACCATCGCGCACGCGACCATCCGCGGGATGTCCGGGTCGAGCTCCGGCGCGGTAGCCGGAGGAACGGTCGTGATCTTCGCGTCGATCCCCGGGCACTCGACCCGGATCATCGCCGACGCGAACCGCAGGAGCATGGTCGCGCGGTTGGCCTCGTCTGAGGTGAGGGACCGCCACGACTGCGTCAGGTCCTCCGGTGTGGCGAACGACGTCGCAGCCATGGCGGTCCCTCCCCTCAGGCCTTCAGCGCGGCGATGATCGCGTTGACCTTGACCTTCAGCGCGTTCGCCAGGGTCACCGCCGAGGCCGCGTCGGTGGCGTCGGGCGTGGTCACGGGCGTCAGCGCGATGAGGCCGGCGGCCCCGGTGAGCTTGATCGGGGCGCCGGTGGCGTCGAAGAACGCCGTGGTCTCGAAGTCCTGCCCCCGCGCGGGGGCGGCCTGGGAGACGACCCGGACCTGCTTGGTGGACTGGCTCACTGGCCGGCCTCCTCGTCCTCGATGCCCTCGTCGTCGCTGTCGTCGTCCTCGTCCTCGGTGGACTCGGCGGCGGCCTCGGCGACGAGCGCCCGGATCTGCTTCTGCGTCGCGTCTTCGGGCACGTCGAGCCCGAGGACGTCGGTGGCGTGTGCGAACCACGCCTCGCGAGACGCGTTGCCCTTCGGCGCCTTGACCTCGCCGGAGTGCGAGTCGGAGCCGTCGGGGGTGCTGGTGCCGTGCTCGAACGGCTTCCAGTCCTTGTCGAGCCGGGACGCGGTGTCGTCGTCGACGTTCACGACGACACCGGTCCGGGAGTTGCGGAGACGAGGCATCAGGCCGTCGCGTCCTCGACGACCGCGAAGCGGTCCGCGAACACGTACCAGCCGTAGACGATCTCGAGGCGCAGGGCGATCTGGTTCTTGCGCTTGAGGTCGCCCTGGCCGTCGGGGTCGCCGTACTTGATCAGCTCGACCGGGATGTCGCGCTGCACACCCCAGCGGATGCCGGAGCGGAAGTCACCGACGATCGCGCGGACCTTGGTGTCGGCGGCCTCGGGACGGCCGGAGACGGTGTCTCCGACGGAGGCGGGAAGGCCCTGGAACGACGAGAGGTTCACCCCGAACCCGAGCTCGGGGAACTTCTTGCGCCCGTCGCCGAACCGCGCCGTCGCGAGGGTCCAGGCGTAGGACGGGTCGAGCGCGATACCCGTGACGGGCTTCTGAGCGCCGATGACCAGCCCGACGGCGGTCTCGATGTCCATGTCGGCCGCCGAGGTGGACGTGATCTCCACGCGCTTGGTCGTGGTGTTCAGGTAGTTCGTCCACCCGGAGATCGCCGTGCCGGTCAGCGGGTTGATCCGGTAGTACAGGCCGAGGTCGAGCGCGCGGGCGAGCGCGATCTTGCCGGCGTCAGCGAGCTCCTGCAGGACGCCGAGCTGGTAGTCCTCGTCGGCCCACTGGACCTCCTCGTTGAACCGCATGGTGACCTGCGCCTTGTGGGGCTCGGCGGTCACAGAGCCGAACGACCCGCCGCTCGAGCCCTTGTCGGCGCCCTGGCCGACGAACTCGGCCTTGGGGAAGTCGTTGAACGTGATGATGTCGACGTTGCCGAACCGCTGGGCCTCACGACCCGAGAGCGCGGCGATCGTCGACCCGGTCTTGGCGTCCTTGACCATGCCGTCCGCGATGTTGCGGGGCAGGTTCTTGAGGTCGCCGGTGCCGAAGACGGCCATGGTGATGTCCTTCCGGAAGGGTCAGTCGCTGCCGCCGCCGAAGAAGTCGCGCACGAACTCGCGGCTTTCGTTGGTGGCGCCTGCGGTGGGGTTGGGCTCGTCGCCCTGGTTGGGGATGACCGGCGCGGACTGCGCCGTCAGGAGCGGCTTGAGCTCTGCGAAGTGCGCCTCGAGCTCCTCACGCGTCGATCCGCGCAGGGCGGATGCCGGGACGGCGGAGTCCTTGACGATCTCCTTGGCCCAGTCGGCGACCTGCTGCTTGCCTTCGAAGGTCGCGACCTTGCCTTCGGCGGTCTCCGCGCGGGATACGGCTTCGGCGGTGGCCTGCTCGGCGGCGGCGATCTTCGTGTCCGCCTCGGCAGCCTTGTTCTTGAGGTCGTCGTAGTCCGCGAACTTCGCGCGCTCTCGCACGAGGCGGTCCTTGACGAGCTCGTCGAACGCGGCCTGCGAGTCGACGGTGATCGGGAACTCCATGTAGCTGCTCCTCTGCACCCCGATTGACCGCTCGGGTAGGCGTAAACCCGCTGGTGCGGGTGGTCTCAGTCGGACATCTCGTCCAGGAAGGCGCGCACGCGCGCGTTGTGCCGTTCGCGCTGCTCGGGGCTCATCCGCGAGGTCCGCTCGGACGCCACGTAGGCGCGGACGTCGACCTCCGGTGCGTCGCGGTCCCAGGAGGGCACCGCGGCGCATCCGCAGTCGCCGTGCGAAGCGAAGTGCGCGGTCGCCTCCTTGTAGACCCCGCCGCGGCCCGCGAGCATCCGGCAGAACTTGCAGGCGCCGGGTCGCGCGACCCGCTGCCAGCCGGATGCGGCGGGGTCGAGGTTCGCCGACCGGGCGATCGTGGCCCGGCCGGGGTACAGGGCGTACTTCGTGACCGCGAGGGTCAGGAAGTCCAGGGTTCCGGTCGGGGTGTCTGTGAAGAGGTGCTGGGCCCCGAACCGGACCTGCGACTCGACCAGAGCGTCCGCGACGGCATCGGCCATCTCGGCGCGGAACCGTCCGGGGACGCCCTCGGAGAACCGCATGTCGTCGTACCAGTCGGCCGCCACGCTCGCCGCGGTCTCGCCGTACTCGGTCACGAGCGACGGCATGAACCGCAGCAGCGCGTCCCGGGCTGCCTCTGGCCGGTTCAGGTCCAGGCTGTTCCAGAACGCCGTCAGGTCACGCTTGACCAGCGCCGCGATCCCGGCCTGCTGGGACCGGTACCGCGCGACTTCCTCCGCGGAGGGCACGGATCACTCCTCCGGCGTTGCGGCGGCCTGCTGGCCCGCAGCGATCAGCGCGGCGGTGCGTGCCCCTGTCTGCGCGCGACGCTTGTCCGCGAGCAGCCGCGTGATCTCGGCCTCGGTGAAGCCGGCGTACCGCAGGCCGTCCTCGGTCTCCCCGAGCCAGGGGAACACCGTCGCCAGCTTCACCAGCGCATCCGCGGCCGTGACCGGAGAGGTGAACGCCGGGTTGAGCCAGTTCGTCTGGATCGCACGCAGCTCGTCCGACGCCTCGGTCTTCCCGTCTCGGACGAGGACGACCTTGCGGGCGACCTGCCTCAGCGCTGCACCGAGGGTCTTGGTGGTCGCCCGGGCCTTGACGATCAGGTCCTTCTCCGCGGCGTACAGGGCCTCCGCCGACGGCGGGTTGTCCTGCACGATGCCCAGCGCCGACACCGGCAGCCCGGTCTCGCCCGAGAACTGCGAGGCGTACATCCGGTACTGGTCCATGAGCGGCTGCATCGTCATCTGCGCGAACTGCTGCACCGACGGCAGCTCGCCCTCCTCATCACGCGTGAGCGCGAACCAGCGGTCGATCGCCGCCTGCCACTTCCCACGCTTGAACGCGTCCTCGGCGACCCCGAGCGCGGCCATCCGCGGCACGGCGTAGAAGTCCGCGCCGATCTCGGTCCGCACGATGGTCGTCAGGGCGTGGTCGGTGATGTTCATGACCGCACGGCTGATCCGCGAGCGCCCGAACGGGCGGTCGAGCTGCGGGTCGTAGGCCAGGGGCTCGACCAGCACCTCCTGCAGCTGTGCAGCCCGCCGCTCGGCGACCCACGACCCGGAGGGGCGGCGGGCGCACAGCAGCACCAGGCCCGGCAGGTAGACGTCCATCGCCGTCGGGTTGCCGTTGTCGTCGGTAGCGGTGACGGCCAGGGCCGCGCTTACCGCGCGGCGCCGCTTGTCCCACAGGCCGGCCGACCACTCCGCGGAACGGGCCATGACGAGCACTTCGGGCTCGCCGGCCTGGGTGTCGCCGCGTGCGATCGTCATGAACGAGCACGAGTGCTTGTACGCCGACACGATCGCCTGCGGCAGGTCCAGGTCGAACCGATTGGCCTCGAGCAGCGGGGTGAGCCCGAACGGGTCCTGCGTCTGCCCAGGCGAGACGTACCCGTCGAAGACGGTGCGCTCGGCCAGGCCGCTGACGGACTTCTCCGGCCAGCCCAGCACAGCCTTGATGCGGTGGAAGGCCTCCGGCGGGATGTTGCCCGTCGGCTTCAGCGGCATCTTGCCGTCGTAGTACGTCGACCGCAGCAGGTTCCGCGGCTGCTTCGCGCGCCACGTCGCCACCAGGGACCGGATCGTGTCGAGCTCGGCGGCGGTCACGTTCGTCATGAACCGCGGCAGACCGTCGAGCACAGCCGAGGACGCAGTAGCGATCACCACTAGAGCACCACCGCCTTCCGCCCGGGTCGTCGCTTGCTGGTGCGTGCGCCCCACAGGGCCAGGGAGACCGCCTCGGTCGGGGTCTCGTCGCCGTCGTCGGTGGTCGCCTGCCAGCCCCAGGAGCCGCTCGTGCCGCGCGCCGTCTTGTTGCTGACCGCGATCGAGTCGTCGAGGGCCTTCTGCCCGGAAGTGGACAGGTGCGTCAGCGGCAGCGGCGTCCCGGGCAGCTCAGTGGCCGCCAGGCGCGCGGCGCGCACCGTGTCGAGGAGCATCGCGCAGGCGGTGAAGTAGTCCTGGGTCGTCGCGACGTGGATGCACCGGGCACTCACACCCCGCGAGCGCAGCGCCTCGACGAGGATCGACGCGCCGGCCTTGCCGGAGACCACGATCGTCGCCGTCTTCTGCCAGCGCTCAGCGAGCCAGTCAGCGAGCGGTCCAACACCGGAGTCAGTCGGGCCGCTGTACGCGCCGACGAGCTCGACGTGGACGCCATCGGCGTGCTTCATCGCGCCCGAGACCGCCACGCGGGTCCCGTCGGCCGAGTACGCGACACCGAACGACGGGGTGCCGTCCTGGGGCGGCCCCGTGACACCGAGGGCGTTCCACTCGGCGGCCGTGATGGTGCGCTGCGCCTCGTGATCGGACTTCCAGATGCCGAGGCGGTCCTGCCCGAAGCGGTCGGAGGAGTACGTCTCGCACTCGCCCTGGACCACCTCGTGGTTCAGCCGCGTGTTCCACGCCGGGTTCGCGGCCCAGCACACGTACTCAACCGCGGCTGACCAGCGGCGCGCCTCGAGGTCGGCCTTCGCGGCCGCGTACTCCGGGGAGTCCGGGTCGGCGCCCCACTCGCACCAGGCGGACGTGGTCGACTTGCCCTCGACCGCCGCCGCCCGGACCGACTCGAAGACCTCCGAGTCGTCCTCCTCCTGCGGTGCGGTACCCAGGAGCCACACCTGCGGGTTCGGCATCGCGGACATCGTCGAGTTGATCGACGTCCACGCCCGGGCACCGAGGATCTGCGCCTCGTCCAGCAGCAGGCAGTCCGACGAGAAGCCCTTGCCGCCTGCGCCCGATCGCGCCTTGAACTGGATCGTCGCGCCGTTCGTGAACTTCACGTGCTCGCGGTTCAGGGCGTTCATCACGGACTTCACGCGGGCGCGCAGCGACGCGTTCGCATCCGCCTCGATGATCTCCATCAGCTTCGCGAACGCCTCGCGCGCCGTGTCCTGCTGGTGCGCCGAGATCACGATCTTTCGCTCACCGAACAGCAGCGCACCAGAAAGGCCCCGCGCCACGAGCAGCTGCGACTTCCCGTTCTGCCGAGGGACGGTCACGCCCACTCGCTTCGCAGCCCATGTCCGGTCGCGGCGCTCACCCATCGCGGCCTGCAGGATCTGCTCCTGCCAACCATCCAGGCTCACCCCGAACGCCGCCGAGAGGTCGGCTACGTCCTCCCAGGAGTTAGCTCGTGCCCCCTGCGGCACGACCAGGGCGCGCGGTGGCGCCTCCCCGAGCAGCGCGACGGGCGGCGAGGTCGTCAAGCGGATCCCTCGCCTTCTCCGCAGTCTTGCCTGACAGGTCGGCCTTGCCGATCCCGAGCTGGGAGAGCAGACCCCGCAGAGCGTTCGCCTGCTGGCGGGCCTCGCCCAAGCAGTCGTCGAGGGTCACGGTGATCTCGTCGCCGGCTTCCGTCTTCGTCCGGAAGTGCATGAGCTCGATCCACTCGGACTTGCCGGTCACGATCCCGTCGATCTGGTCGAGGCGGTCCATGATTCGGCAGGCCTCTACCACCAGGGCGGCGACCGCGGGGTCCGCGGCCGAAGCCTGCTCCATGTGCGCGCGGAACCGCTCAGCGGACGTCGTCACGGCCGGCCTCCCTACATGCGGTCGAGGGTCACCCTGATGAAGCGTTCGCGGGTGTACCGCTCGACGCTCAGGCCGTTGACCGTGCGCTTCCACCCGGGCTGCTCGTCGGCCTCGACGAACACGTGCGCGCCGGTGCCGGACGAGGATCGCTCAACCAGCAGGACCCGCTCGGGCACCGCGACGACGAACGCCCACACCTGCTCGTCCGAACAGTGGTCCAGGTCGTAGCAGCCGAGACCTCCGCCGAGCATCACCCCGACGCCGTCACCAGCGGTGGACCGCCGGACTTCGGCGAGCGTTGCCCACGTCCAAGCCTTCGTGCTCGAGGCCCACTGGCCGTCACAGCGGATCGGGCGCTTCCCGTCTGCGCGGACCCACCGCCGGCCCCGCATCTCCGCAGGGACCTCGCGACCTCGGTATGCCCGCTGCCGACATGCCGACGAGCAGTACGACCGAGGACGCCCCGGACCCGCGAGCGTCGGCAGCTCGACTCCGCACGGGCACGTCCTCATGCGGCCCAGTCTAGCGTTACGAAACCCCCATCGCCACCAGGCACGACGTTCCGAACCGACCGAACCGATCGGCGAATCCGCAGGTCAGCGCTCTGTGTGTGAAAGGGCGCTATGCCTACGGGGGCGCCTTGTGGGTGGGGGGAGGGGGTGGTCCCCCCCCGTCGGCCACGGGTTGCCCGGGTGGGTGTTGTCGTCACCAGATGTCGGAGGCGATGACAGGGGTCGTCGATGTTGTCTTGGGTGTTCGTCGTCCGTCGCCCCGTTGCTGGTTGCACCAGCGGTGGAGGAGTCGGGTGTTGTCGTGGCTGGTTGGTGAGCCGCCGCGGCTGATGGGGATGATCTCGTCGACGACGGGGAAGCGGTCGTCGAGGTGGTGGAGCGTGCGGTCGAAGGGTTCGCTCGGCCACGGGCAGGCGGGCCACGCGCAGGTGCCGCCTTGGGCGAGGAGGGTGGCGCGGCGTTGCCGGCGTCGGTGCCCGTTGGCGTAGCGCGGGTTCCGTGCCACGTCGGTCACCTCCCGCTGGGGTGGGTACCCCTGGGGGTGAGTCCGGGCTGGGGGTGGTGGGTGACCATGGCGTCGAAGACGTCCCCGGGGTCCCAGCCGCCCCACCAAACCCAGATGTCGCCGTGCTCGCCTGGCATGGTCGATTCGCCCCCCAGACCTCGGCCATGGCGCCACTTTGTGGCGATGGAACCCGTCTCGGCTGACCTGAAGTCCCTGCGCATGGTTGTGAGCTCCGTCGCTGGCGCGACCGGCCCTGAGGTGTTCGGAGGCTCCAAGGATGGGTCGATCGAGCCGTTCATGGTGATTGCTCAGTTCGGCGTCTCATCGGTCCAGACCGCAGCGACCGGTACGGCTGAGGAGATCATCAACTTGGGGTTGACCAAGGAGCAGGCGTTGGCCATCGCCCAGCAGCTGAGGGCTGCTGCGGCGCTCATCAAGGAGTAACGAGGAAGGCCCGGCGCTCGCGGTGTCTCACCGTGTGCGTCGGGCCTTGGGTACACGTCACCCGTTGATCCGGTGACAGCCAGAATCTAGCACCCGGTGTGCCGCTCGGTCCAGGTACGACACACCGGGGCGCTGGGCCTCAGGCGACCTCTGGCGCGGGGTTGAGCTTTGTGGCGATGTCGCCGAGGCGGTACAGCGGCTTGCCGTGCGGATCAGTGCCGTGCTCGGGCATCTGTCGGGGGTGGCCGGCGTCAGCGCGGCCGCGGTCGCGCTTGAGCCAGACGTTGAAGGTGTTCCGCTTGAGGTCCGGGAGGATCCGGCGGGCGTCGTCGAGGGTGACGAGGGTGTCGGGGTTCGTGGTGGGCAGGTCGTGGAACGTGGCGCGCAGGGCGCGGGCGAAGTGCGCGTGGCTGGGCCAGGTGGTGTGGCAGCGGGTGCAGGTGTGGGTGTCGTCGAGGCCGGCGTTGGTCCACTTCTGGACGACGGTGCCGCCGCATTCGGGGCAGGGGACCTCGGAGCGGACGGGTGCCTTGGATGCGCCGGTGAGGAACCGCAGGCGGCCGATGAGGTCGCGGAGGTCGGCGCGGTAGTCGGTCCAGGTGTCGGCGTGCTGGGCGGCCCAGGCGGTGTTCGCGGCGAGGTACTCGACGGTGTCGTTGAGGGCGGTGGTCTGCGGGTCGGGCTGCTGCTGGGCGTCGCGCCAGGCCTCTTCCCAGAACGTGAGCACGGCGCGGACGGACGGGGGGTCGCGGCGCTCTGCGTCGAGGAGGGCGGGGTCGATGGTGGTCTCGCCGCGGCCGAGGCGGGTCTTGTCGGCGGTTCCGCCGGCGGCCATGACCATGGCGGCACCGCCGAGGATGGTCGTGTCGTTCGCGCGTCGGGGTTCGCCGGCGCCGAAGCGGGTGTCGTAGCGGATGGCGTGGAGGCCGGCGGCTGCGGCGATGACGTCGGGCAGGAGCTGGTAGAGGTCGCGGATCTCGCGGATGTCGTTGCGGGCGCGGGACACGCAGTGGTCGCAGACGCGGCCGTGGGTGTCGAGGATGCGGTGGCAGGTGGCGCACTGGGTGGCGGTGGCCGGGCAGATGGCGCACGCCCATGTGCGGGGGGTGTCGTCGGGCTGGGTGGTCTCGGTCCAGTCATGCTGGTGGTCGGTGGTGCTGGTCACGGGTGGTGCCTCTCGTTGGCGGGGACGAGGACGGGCGGGGTGGTCATGCGGCTGGGTAGTGCGGGGTCCACTGGCGGACGACTGCGGTGCGTTCGTCGGACCAGGGCCAGTCGCCGCCGCGGACGAGCTTCTCGGGCCAGGCTCGTTCGTCTCGGTCCCCTCGCCAGCGGACGAGGTTGGCGGTCTTGCGGCTGAGGTCGCTGGGGTCCATGGCGATGCCGAACCCGAACTCGGGCCAGCCCATGAGGGCGGAGCTGCCGCGTGGCCGGAGGTCTCGGTCACCGCCCTTGTTGGTGGCGTGGCCGGCGTGCGCTTCCATGACGAGGGCGAGGCCGCGGGCGCGGAGTGAGTCGAGGGCGGCGATCATCGGGGCGGCGTCGTCGTCGGAGTTGATGGCCCGGGGGATGAGTCGGTAGAGCGGCCCGATGACGAGGAGGTCGGGCTCGTGCTCGTCGACGAGGTGGTGGACGGCGCCGAGGTCCTTCTCGGTAGTGATGTCCATACGGGGCACGCAGGCGAGCTGGACGGTCCGGGCGGGGTCCTCGGACCCGGCGAGACGGGCCTTGGTGACGAGGGGTCGGGTGGCTCGCCGCCACTGCTTCTCCGTGTTCTCAGTGTCGACGACGAGGACCTTGATCGGGTCGATCGGGCGCCCGGTCATCGGGTGGAGGCCTGCGGCGGCCATGACAGCGATCTGCCGGACGAACGTGGACTTCCCGGCGCCCTCGCCGCCGGTGAGGACGACCCGGTCCATCCGCTCGAGGAGGTCTGGGATGAGCCAGTCGTAGGCGTCGGACCCGTCCAGCACCTCGCCGAGCGGCTTGGCCTCCATCGGGGCGGACACAGAGCCTCGGACGGCGTCCCACTCGCGGCGGACGAGGCTCATGACCTCGTCGAGGTTCCCCCACCCGTCGGCGAGCTGGACGGCATGCAGACCGAGCGCGGTCAGGCGCCGTCGGATGCCGCCTTCGCGCACCATGCGAGCCCAGTACCCGACGTTGGCGGTGACCGGGGTCTCGGTGACGAGCTGGTGCAGGTACAGGAAGTCAACGCCGGGGATCCCGCGCTCGGCCGCTGCGTCGCCGACGGAGATGGCGTCGACACCGGTCCCGGCTGAACGCAGGCCGACCATCAGCGACCAGACCTTGCCGAGCCTCGGGTCCTCGAAGTCGTCCCCGCTGATTTGCTCCTCAAGCGCGAACCGGATGCTGTCGGGGTTCTGCAGGCCGGCGCCGATGACCGACCGCTCCGCCTCGGTGACCCGGCTCACCTGTCACCGCCGAGAACCCGGTCGGTGGCGAAGCGGGTGGCCTCGGCGAGGGTCGCGCCCTGCCGCATGGCGCTCTCGGCCAGCGACTTCCACGTGATGTCGCCGCCCACCTCGATGACCGACTGGGGTACCCGCCGCGCGATCTCCGGCTTGGCGCGCTCGGTGCGCTCGTGGTGGACGACGGCCACGGCCTCACGGATGTCTCCGGGGGTGACCCAGCGCTCGCGGGAGGTGCGGGTGGCGACCACCTTCCGGACCGCCGCCTGGACGTCGTCGTGGCGCAGGTCGTCGAGGGCGAGGAGCCACACCTCGGCCTGCCCCTCGATCAGTCCGAGGAGGCCAGCGGTGCTGAGGGTGTGGATGGCCTGCTGGGTCTGCTGCTGGTTCACTTCGTGTCTCCGTTCTTGGTCGCCTCGCGGGCCTCGTCGGCGAGGCGGGCCTTCTCCATCTCGCGGGCCATGAGGTCGGCCCTGCGGTCGGCTGGGCGCCCGGTCTTCGTGCGTTCGGCGGCTGCCTGGGCCTGAAGCCGGTCGTACTGCTGCCGGAGCTTCGACATCGACCGGATGTTCAGCCGCCAGAACTCGTGGTCGGTCGCCCACGTGATCGCGGAGCGGACCTGGTCGACGGTTCGCCCGTCCCGGTCCAGGAGGAGCCGGGCGGCGCTCCGGTTCGCCTTCGTCCTGGCTGGCTTCTTGAAGCCGTTCTCCTGGACTCGCTCGTCGAGGAAGTCGAGGAGATCTAGGACCTCGGGCCGGGGGTCGTCGTCGACATCGGGTCGGGATGTCGCGTCAGCGACTTCCGACGAGTGTTCTTCCTCTTTCTCTCCTTCTCTCTCTTCTTCTTCCTCTCCTTCTACCCATCCGGAGCTACTAGCACTCACATGGCTACTTACGTCCGCACACAGGGGGCAGTCGGGGTCGAACTCGCCTCGATCCCGGTGCCAACGGTTGTGAGCCGCGGTGGTGCCTCCACGGCTCTGCGCGCCGGTGGCCTGCGTGTTCAGGCCGTTCCACTTCTCCCAGGACCGGATCTGCCACCCGTCGTGGGTGGTGATCCATAGCCCTTCTCGCACGAGCGCCTGGGCCGCCTCGCGCGGTCGTCGGAGTCCCGCTCCGACGCTCCTGAGGTCGAACTCCGTCACGGCTCCGTCCGTCTTGTGCACTCTCGCGTGCGCCAGAGCGCGGATGAACAGCAGCTCTGCGTTCGCGCCGGCGCCTCGGAGGCGGGGGTCGCGTTGGAAGTGGACGTGCAGAGGGACGAACTCCCCGGGAATCTTGCGGGCTGTCACGGCTGCCCTCCATCGCTGAGGGTGCGATTTCCTCCGCGCAGGTATCCCGGACGGTGCGACGATGGGCGAATGGTCGACCGGGCTGAGGACCAGCGAGACGCGCTCAGGGTGTACAGCGCGGTGATGGTGTGGACATGGTCGTTCCTGGCTGCGGTCTGGCTCGTGGTCGCTGCGGTCGGCGGCGGAGTGACGCGCTGGATATTCGCCGTCGTGTGGACGGCGATCGCCGTCGCTGGATGGATCTTGCGGAGGGCCCTGCGCGCGCGAGGACGCATCTGATCAGACGGCGAGGTCGCCATGCTGATTCCTTCCTGATTGGTCCGCCGGGGTGGGCGGTGGCGGGTCAGCCCACCCCGGCGGGGCTCGTGGGTTAGTCGCGGATCCAGCGGCGGGGGCCGAGGCGTGTGCTGCCGTCGGGCTCGGCGTACTCGCCCTGGTGGCGCATGGTCTTGCCGACGCGGCCGGCGTGGACCCGGATGAGGCATCCGTGGGCGTGGACGTAGTGCCAGCGGTGTCCGCGCCATCCCGGCTGGTCGGTGTCGGCTGTGCACCAGTCGGGGCACGCGGTGGGCCGAGGCCGGCTGAGCATGGAGTCGATGAGCCGGTCGGTGGGTCGGTTGTTGCACAGCTCGGCGCCGAGTTCGTGCAGTTGCTCGGCGGTGAAGGTCCCGGCGGTGGTGAGCGTGAGCTTGATCGGCCCTTCGGACTCGGTCCACTCGGCGCGCGTGCGAGAGGCACGGAGCGTGACGCCCGTGATGACCTCGACGGCTCTCGTCGTGTGCGCCACGAGGCGTTCCGGCGACGTGGCTACGGCTTCGCACGCGCTGGCGTCGCACCAATCGAAGTGCTCTTCGGATATCACGGACCCACCGCCTCCGCGGCTGCGACGATCGCCAGGACCGCGGCCGCGAGCTCGTGCTCGGTGCCGTTGCCGAAGGCGCGCTCGACCGCATCCAGGAGACCGTCGTCTTCGGTGATGTGCCGGTCGATCACCTTCGCGGCGGAATGCGGCCCGGCGGATGCTCTGGGGCTCGTCGCCGAGATCCAAGCCGGGACACGTGTCGTCTTCGTCGGCCTCTCCCACCGGCGGCTCGGTGATCACGTCCCACTCGATGACCTCGTCGTCGGGGTGTCGCCAGTTCGCGAACCACGAGACGTCGCCGACGAGCATCTGCGCGACCAGGCGTCGTTCGTCGCGGCTCGTGGTCTCGGCGAGTGCACGGTCGATCGCGTCGGCGGCGGTCGCGCGGAGCTGCCACTGCCGCAGCGCGGGGTCCGCCAGTGCGCACGAGGGGCAGACGGGCCGGTCGTGCTCGGCCGGCCAGACCACGTACCAGGTACGTGCGAGGAAGTTGGCCGCGCACCGGGTGCACGACTTCTGCTCCGGGCCGCTGACGGCGAGGGGAGCGACGACGACGGTCGGGGCGTTGGTCTGCCGGAGCTGGATCACTGGGGCGTTGGTGTCGGTGCTCATCCGAGCTCTCCGTTCCCGTAGAGGACCGTCAGGGCGGCGCGGTACGTGTCGAGGTCGGCCTGCGTGAAGCGCTCGCGGATGTCGCGATGCGCTGTGCGCGGGTCCGTGATGCCGTACTTCTGCATGAGTTCCGTGATCACGTCGTGGGCACGGCGGTCGACGTCATCGCTGGTCTGTCCGTCGATGCTCATGCGGTGGCCTCGGTGCTCGGCAGCGCGTAGATGCCGTGCTCTAGCCGGACGACGACTCCCCGACGGGCCATCCCGGACAGGACGCTCGTGACCGAGCTGTACCGTGCCTCGGGCACCGCATCTGCGACGTCGCGAGGACGGAACCGGGGGATCCGACGGGCGACCTCGTGGACGGCGTCGGCGATGTAGCTCGGGTCCCGTCCCATGCTCGACTGCGTCGCTCCGGCCAGAGCGAACCTGGCGACGCGGCCGCGTCCCGTGCCGCGCACCGTCCTAACGATCCGGCCCTGGCCGGCCATCTGGCGGAGGACCTCGCTGACCGTGGCCCGCTTTGCGGTGGGCACGGTGGCGAGGACGTCATCGGCCGTGAACTCGGTCATCGTGTTCGCGACCTGGAGAACTGCTCCGCGGATGTCGTGATCACCGGGGTTCGGCCCCTGGTGGTGGCTGACGAGGGGCCGTGCTTCTACCTCGCGCCACGGCGCTGCCTCGAGGACGGCGTCGAGCGATGCCGTCATGGCCGCTCGTCGGGCAGAACCCTCTCGCCCGTACACGCTCTTGTAGTGACCCCGGGCCTCCAGTTGCAGCGCCTTGCGGAGGAACCCGTACCACGCGGCGTTGGGGTCCTCTGGATCAGCCGCGTTCTGGTAGGCGGCGACGTACCGCTGTGCCACCGAGACGGAGACGGAGGTGAGGTAGGACTCGAGGTCGTCGTTCAGCAGGTTGTCGTGCCCATGGGCGCGTCGCGCCTCGTGGGCAATGATCTCGACCACGTGCCTGTCGTCGAGAAGGGTGCGCCAGTCTCGTCTCTGGGAGGCTGCCGGACGGTCCAGTACAATCGTCACGTTCTTGCTCCTATGGGGGGTGGGAGCCACGGCGCCGGCGAGTTGCAGCTCGCGCGGCGCCTTCTGCATCTGCAGACGGGCGTTCATCAGGCGTCCGGCAGCGAGTCGAGCCAGGACGCAAGGTCCCGGACCAGGACCACGCGCCGGCCGCGGGAGTCGCGCTTGGCGCGCAGCGGCGGCGGGAACGCCTGCGGGTCGGTCGCTTTGGTCGCGCGGTCGAGGGTGTCCTCGCTGAACGGGACCAGCTCGGTGGCCTCCTTGAGAGTCACCGCGAGCCGCTCGGCCGGCGCCTTCACCGGACACCGACCACGAACACGACGAGCCCGAGCATCAGCCCGAAGCCGATGAGCGATGCCCAGGCGCCGATCGTCAGCGCGACCGACGCCGGCGGCGCCATCCGCTCCGCGGTCTCCGCCACCTGCTGGTCCAGGGCGGTCATGCCGCCACCTCGGTGAGGTCGGCGCGCATGATGTCGTAGACGCGCTCGAACAACGGGAGGTCCCGCTTGAAGTAGCCCTTGACCTCGGTCCACGTGCCGTTGACGAACCGGTTGACCGGCTCCGGCTCGCAGCCGCGCTCGGCGACGTACAGGGCCTTGAGGCGCTTGCCGAACGAGCCGGACCACCGGGCGATGACCCGGGCCTTCACGCCCTTGCTCTTGAGGAACGAGTAGACGTCGACCGGGATCGCGCCGTCCTCGATCTCCGGCTCCTCGCCCATAGACCGAGCCAGCACCAGACGCGCCTTGGCCTCGAGGTAGTCGGGCGCGATGATCCCCGAGGCGAGGCGGATCACGTTCATCTGCGCCTCGGCCTGCTGCGCCAGGACCGTGAGCTGGTGCTCGGTCGCCCGCGGGTTGATCGCGCCACCGTTCGCCCAGTACGCCTCGATGACGTCGGCGACCTCGGACTGGAACGCGATGAGGAGCGGCCTGGCCGTCTCGCCCACGCGGCGCTCGTCGATGGTCGCCAGCAGCATGAGGAAGGTCCGCACGTCGACCGCGAGCATCTGACGCCGCTTGCCGTCGGCGGCAACCACGGTGGTGAGCACCGTGGTTGCCCAGGACTTGTCCTCGAGCTTCTTGCGCTGGTTGTCGTAGTCGACGCCGAGGGCGTCGATCGCCGGCTTCAGCACGACGTGGGGCTTGCCGTCGACGTCGACCGCGAGCACCTCGGTGTCGCGGAACGGGATATGGACCAGATCGGTCACGAGATAGGCTCCTGTCTTGGTCGGTGCCCCCGTAGCCCGGCATGGCTTAGCGGGGGCACTGCTGCGTCTTGGATGGCTTACGCCGCAGGAGCGGCGAGGTTGGGGTAACTGATCGCCTCGATCGGTACGCCGAGAGCGTCCGCGAGTTGGCGCAACGTTGCCGCCGAGGGCTGGCGCGCTCCGGACTCCATCAGCGACACGAACGGACGGCTGACCTGGGCGCGAAGAGCCAGGTCGCTCAGCGAGACCCCATAGGCCTCGCGGATCACCCTCAGCGAGGCCCCGTTCAGGCGGCGGGTCGTCGGCGTCTGCATGGCGTAAACGCTAGCAACGGAGCGGCGTAATCTCAACGGTGTAACCACACGTAGGACGTAACCTGGGGCTGACCTGGGCGTCTATCCATCTTGCGCGTTGCTCCGCGTTACCCCAAGATGGGGTCATGAAGCACGCCAGCGATGTCACCGGCTCCCTGATCCGAAGGTTCAGGGCGTCGCTCAACCTCTCTCAGCAAGAGTTCGCCGAGAGGCTGAAGGTCGCGAAGAAGACCGTGTACAACTGGGAAGCGCGAGGGGATGACGCGCTTCCCGACCAGGCCCAGGCCAGGTTCGTGCGAGCTCTACAGTCGTCGGTTCCTAGCCGGATCGCCCTGGCGGAGATCCCTTCCGAGGTGCTCGCATCGGTGCAGCCGGTGGTCGACGAGGACGAGGTCAGCGTGCTCGCTCAGCAGATGACCGAGGCAGCGTCCCGGCTGCAGGCTGCGGCGGCTAGCAGAGACGCGAACGAGGTAGCTCGTGATGCGCTCGGGCTCGCGACCGGCATCGAGAGTCTGATGGATACGCTCGACGTCGCCGTCCGCCTGGGTGTACATCCGGCAATCATCAAGTCGCTCGCGCAGGGCGCCGTAGACGCGCTGGTTGACGCGGGACTAGTGCCGCTCCTCAGCCGGCTGGACCAGTCCGATCGCGTGATGGCGCTTCTCCAGCGCGCAACGGGCATCTATCGGGAGTCGGTCGAGAAGTCGCCCAGGCGGGAGAAGGTCGGCGGGTTCGACTTCTCTCCCTTGCCGATGCCGCGCCTTGTGACCGGCGCGGATGCTTCAGGCCACGCCGCCGATGGCGAAGATGCCGCGCTGGAACGATCGGTAGACCCAGACGATTAGTGGGCTTGGGCGGGCTGCGGTCCTGAGCCGCCCCTCCCGCTCTGCCCTCCGGTCACAACCACCGCGATATCGAGGCTCGCGAGCAGTTCATCGACGCCCACGGGTCACCTGGCCGCGACGGGCTGGAGCAGCACCTGAAGGTCGCAGCGCTTGATCCGGATGGCCTTCTCGCCGATCCGGTAGGCGGGGACGGTGCCGTCGGCGATCCATCCGCGGAGGCACCGCTCTGTGACGCGCAGGGTGCGGGCGGCCTCGGCGACGGTGACGAGGTCGGTGGACGGCTCGGGGGTGGCGTGGGGCATGATGGCCTCGAATCTTCCTTGGCGGGTTGATTCGCGAGCGGTCACCCCTCGGTGTTGGAAGCACCGAGACCCTGGGTGGCCGTTCGCTCTGTATGTAGTTCGTTCCGCTCCGGTCGTGCTGGATCGGTGAACAACACACTAGAGGCTGATCCCGACACCAGGTACCGACTCCACAGGCTGTGGATGCGCAGGTCAGCGCCGTGATGTTTGCCTGGATCGGGCAACGCGGGGAACGGCTGGGAACCGCTTCGTCTACTGGGGTGCCTATCTTGTGCTGACAAGTGGACACCGCGTTCGAATGCTCTGACCTCAGACCTTGCGGGGCCGCAACGACAAGTGGACACCGGAGCGCCTACCTTCGCGTCTACTCAAACGTGTTCCCGGCGTTGCCGGCTTCGGGCCAACATCCGACGGCCGCAGGCGCACGGTGGTGTTCACCCGAACGAACTAACGCTGAGGGCAGGCCGGCGTGTACTTCCCGGTCACGGTCTGCCCGAGGAGCGGAGTTCACGTAGTGGGTGACGCCGCCGCCTCTCTGACCGCAGGCTCGATCGAGGCCCCGTCGGTGGAGATGCTTAGCCGGCCGTGGGAAGTTCGTGGACCGCAGTGCCCGGCAGGGTGAGGTTGAGCTTCGCGGCGACGTCGTCGAGCGCCTTGCGAGCAAGGGCCTGCGACACGTGCTGGTACCCGCGGCTCGTGACGATCGTCGAGTGCCCGAGGATCGCCTCAACCACCTTCGGGTCGACCCCGGCCTCGAGGAGCAGCGTGGCCGTGGTGTGCCGCGCCTCGTGGAGCTCGTAGCGCCGGCCGACGGTGTCGTCGATCCGGGCGACCTGAGCCTGGTCCTGCAACGCCCACCACGCCTCACGGTCGGTCACCTCCGAGCGAGGTGTCCCGTCCGGGTTCGGCCACACCAGGTTCCACTTCGATGGCGGGCAGATCTCCCGCCAGGCCGCGAGCGCCGCGGTCATCCACGGGACCAACGGGATGATCCGCTGCCCGTTCGCCGTCTTCGGCGGGACGAGATGCCACCGGTCGACGAGGTGCCGGGTGGGGAGGCCCGGCTTGATCTGAAACCCCGACGACCGGTCGCGCTTCACCTTGTACGGCAAGGCGTCGAGCTGCCAGGAGATGTCGATGGTCCCGTTGTCGAGGTCGACCAGGTCCCACGTGAGGCCGAGGCACTCTCCCTGGCGCATGCCCTGCAGGAATGCAGCGACCCAGCGGGAACCGTCAGGGTGGGTCGCGGCGGCCGCGAGCATGGCGTGCGCGTCGACGATCGAGATGGCGTCCCGGTCGTTCACCGCCTTCGCCGGCGCCGGGACGAGCAGGACGCGCTGTGGTACGTCGTACCCCTCGAGGATCGCGTCGCGCAGCATCTTCGTCAGCACGACCTGCGCACGCTGTGCGGTCGACGTGGACAGCCCAGAGCCGATGATCGCTGCGGTGACCGCGCGCACGTCTGCTGGCGTGAGCTGGTCGAGGCGGCGGTGCCCGATCGTCGGGATGACCCACTTGCGGACCTGCGAGATGTCCGTGGCGGCCGACGTGTGCCGAACCTCGGCAGGGCGACGGGTGATCCACTCCCCGGCCCACTTCTGCACCGTGACGCGGGCCGAGGCACCCTCGACCGGCAGGCCTTCGGCGGCGATCTTCCTCTGCCGTTCCTTCAGCCTCGTCTTCGCCTCGGCCTCGGTGCGGCCCGAGACCTTGATCTTCCGGCGGGTGCCCTTCGCGGTCACCCCGGCCTCGATCGTCCCGACCCAACGCTTCTTCGAGGGGTCCCAGGAGACGCCGCCGGTGCCGTACTGCCGGCGCTTGCGCTCGGCCATCGCGGGTCCTCTCGACAGGGGGACAAGTAGGGGGACATTAGCACTCGCCGCCGGGCGGGGGCAGGGCTGCCGTTATTGCAGGTCATGGTCACATTCGGTTGGTGACCAACAATCTCAGACTATCATTCGCAATGAGAAGGTCAGGGGTTCGAATCCCCTCAGCTCCACCTGAAGACGAAGGCCCGGGATCGCGGATCCCGGGCCTTCGTCGTCCCCGGCCGGCCTCGCCGCTCGCTCGTGCCGCGGAGCCTGTCGGTGGTGACCGCTAGCGTCGGTCCCGTGCGGGTGATCTACAACACGGCGACGTCGCTCAGCGGGTACATCGCGGACGAGGAGAACTCGCTCGCCTGGCTGTTCGCGGTCGACTCCGCGTCCCAGCCCGACCACGAGGCGTTCCTGTCCGGCATCGGGGTGCTGGTGTCCGGCTCGACGACCTACGAGTGGGTGCTGCGCGAGGAGGACCTCGTCGCGCACCCGGAGAAGTGGCCCGCCTACTACGGCGCCCGGCCGTACTACGTCTTCACCAGCCGGGACCTGCCGGTGCCGGAGGGCGCCGACGTGCGGTTCGTGAGCGGCTCCGTGGCCGAGGCGCTGCCGGCGATCCGGGCGGCCGCCGGCGCGGGCGACGTCTGGGTGATCGGCGGCGGCGACCTGGCAGGGCAGTTCCTCGACGCCGGGGCGCTCGACGAGGTGCAGGTCAGCGTCGCGCCCGCCGCGCTCACGGGCGGGGCGCCGGTGCTGCCGCGCCGGGTCGGGCCCGACCGGCTCCGGCTGCGGTCGGCCGAGCGGTTCGACCAGTTCGCGCACCTCACGTACGACGTGCTGCCGCCGGCCTGACCGGCCCGCCGCCCCCGGCGGAGGCCCGCGAGGGATCCCGCCCGTCGGCGTCCGCCGGGGTGGACGCCGGGACGACGCCGCGGCCCGCGGTGGCAGAATGGCGCGGTGCCTGACGCCCTGCCGCCCCGACCGGGCCGGTGGTCCCGGGCCTGGTCCGCGACCAAGACGTGGGTGGACCCGCTCGTCGTCATGATCGTCGCGGTGTTCCTCCTGGGGCTGCTCGCCCCCGCGTCCGGTGGCTTCGCGACCGGCCTCGACCACGTGACCACCGCCGCCGTCGTCCTGCTGTTCTTCCTGTACGGCGCCCGCATGGCGACCAGCGAGGTCTGGGACGGCCTCAAGAACTGGCGACTCCAGGGCGGGATGCTCGCCTCCACGTACCTGGTGTTCCCGGTCCTCGGGCTGGCGGTCCAGGTCCTGCCCGACTCGGTGCTGCCGGCCGACCTCAAGACCGGCCTGCTCTACCTGTCGCTGCTGCCGTCGACCATCCAGTCGTCGGTCGTGTTCACGTCGATCGCGCGGGGCAACGTCGCCGGGGCCATCACCGGGGCCACCGCCTCGAACGTGCTCGGCATCGTGCTGACGCCGCTGCTGGTCGGGATCCTCATGTCCCGGGCCGGCGGCCCCGTCGGCGGGTCCGCCGGGTCGACGCTGCTGCAGCTGCTCCTGCCGTTCGTGCTGGGGCAGCTCCTGCAGCCGAAGATCGGCGCCTGGGTGCGCGCGCACAAGCCGGTCACGCTGATCACGGACCGCGGCACGATCCTGCTGGTCGCGTACGGCTCGGTGTCCGAGGCGGAGTCGTCGGGCGTGTGGGACGACCTCACCGTCGGCGTGCTCGTGGTGCTGGTCGCGGTGTGCGCGGTGCTGCTCGCGGCGATGCTGCTGGTCACCTGGAACGGCGGGCGCGCGCTGCGGCTCTCGCGCGGGGACCGGATCGCGCTGCTGATGTGCGGGTCGAAGAAGAGCCTCGCGACCGGCCTGCCGATGGCGAACGTGCTGTTCGGGCCGGTCGCCGCCGCCGGGGTCGCGCTGCCGGTGATCGTGTTCCACCAGCTCCAGCTCGCGACGTGCGCGGTGCTGGCGCGTCGGCTCGCCGCCACCGACCCGGAGCCCGACCCGGTCGTGACCCGGGCCTGACCGTCCGCCCACCCGTTCCAGTGGAAGGTCTGGCCGGACACGCCGTCGGCGTGTCCGGCCAGACCTTCCACTCGGGCGACCCGCGCGCCGCTTCCGCGCGCCGCCCCACGGGACCGGGCGGACCGGGCACACTGGTGCGCGGGGGCCGGGCAGCAGCACGCCCGAGACCAGTCCCGTCGCCCGGAAGGACCGTCGTGCCCGCTCCGACCACACCCCTGCGTCTCGTCCCGGCACCGAGGCTGGTGCGCGAGGCCGAGGGTGCGCCGTTCGTCGTCTCCGCCGCCACCACCGTGACCGTGGGCGTGAGCCCCGCGGAGGTCGCGCTGGGCGTGCTCGCCGCCGAGCAGCTCAGCCGCATCTCCGGCAGCACCGTGGAGGTGCGGTACCGCGACGTCGCGGAGCCGACCCAGCCCGGGGACGTCGCGTTCGTGCTGGACCCCGAGCACCTGACGGGGGAGCAGTACCACCTCGACGTCGCCGAGGACCTGGTCCGGGTCGCCGCGGGCACCGCGGAGGGGCTGATGCGCGGGCTCGCGACGCTGCACCAGGTCATGCGCCCGCTCGACGGCACGTTCGCCGCGTGGCCGGTGCACGTCGAGGACGAGCCGGTGCACGGCTGGCGCGGGCTGTCCGTGGACGTCGCCCGGCACTTCTTCGGGACGGACGACCTGCGGGTCGTCGTCGACCTGATGGCCGCGTACAAGCTGAACGTGCTGCACCTGCACCTGTCGGACGACCAGGGCTGGCGGCTCGACCTGCCCTCCCGGCCGGAGCTCGCGGCCCGGTCGGGCGGCACCGCGGTCGACGGCGACCCGGGCGGGTACTTCACCACCGAGGAGTACCAGGCGCTGGTGGCGTACGCGGCGGCGCGCGGCGTGCGGGTGGTGCCCGAGATCGACGTGCCGGGCCACGTGAACGCCGCGCTGCACGCGTACGGCGAGCTGACGCCGTCGGGCGAGCCCGCCGAGGCGTACACCGGGATCGACGTGGGCTTCAGCCGGCTGCACGCGGACCTGCCGACGACCGAGCCGTTCCTGCGGGACGTGTTCGGCGACGTCGCGGCGGTCACGCCGGGCGAGTACGTGCACATCGGCGGGGACGAGGTCCTCACGATGGACCGCGACGAGTACGCGCGCCTGGTGCGGATGGCCTCGGACGCGGTGCGCGCCGCGGGCAAGAAGGTGGTCGGCTGGCAGGAGATCGCCACGACGCCGGTCGAGCCGGGCACCGTCGTGCAGTACTGGGACACCCGGATGGACCCGGCGCCGATCGTGGCGGCGGCGCAGGCGGGCGCGCGGCTCCTGATGTCCCCGGGCTCCAAGGCCTACCTCGACATGAAGTACCACGACGGCACGGCGCTCGGCCTGGAGTGGGCCGGTCACATCGAGCTGCGCGACGCCTACGAGTGGGAGCCGGCGACGCTGGTCCCCGGCCTGCCCGAGGGCTCCGTGGTCGGCGTGGAGGCGGCCGTGTGGACCGAGACGCTGCGCGGCCTGGACGACCTCATGACGATGCTGCTCCCGCGCCTGGCCGCCGTCGCCGAGGTCGCCTGGACCCCGGCCGACCGGCGCGACTGGGACGACTTCGCGACCCGGGTCGCCGCGCACGGTCCCTACTGGGACGCCGAGGGGCTGGCCTGGTACCCCAGCCCGCAGGTCGACTGGCACGTCGACCTGTCCTGACCCGGCGGCCGACGGTCAGATCCAGGACCGCAGCCACATGTGCAGGTGCCAGAAGTCGTAGGGCACGACCCACGCCGTCCAGACCGGGTAGAAGAACGCGCTCACCGCCAGGACGACGACCAGCACCGCCGAGGTCGTGACGATCCCTCGGCGGCGCTGGCGCTCGTCCCGGCTCTGCACCAGCAGCGCCAGCACGTAGGTCAGCGTGAGCACCACCCAGGGCGTGAACGCGATCGAGTAGAACGTGAAGATCGTCCGGCCGGTGTAGGCGAACCAGGGCAGCCAGCCGGCGGCGATCCCCGACAGCACCGCGCCGGCGCGCCAGTCCCGGCGCAGGACCAGCCGGTACAGCGCGACCAGCAGCGCCAGCGCGCCGAGCCACCAGATCACGGGGTTGCCCAGCGAGGTGATGGCCTGCGAGCAGGCGTCCGCCCCGCACAGCTCCCGCGCGGCGGACCCGGTGAGCTCGGACACCTCGGTCGGGTAGTAGAACGACGTCGGCCGCCACTGGATGATCCAGCCCAGCGGGTGCGCGGCGTAGGCGTGCTCGGCGGTGAGGTGGGTGTGGAAGTCCCACATCTGCGTGTGGAAGTGCCACAGCGAGCGCAGCGCCGGCGGCAGCCACGTCACGCCCTCGCCGGGGTGCTCGACCGCCCACTGCCGCAGGTACGCGCCGGGGTGAGCGAACCACGACGCCCAGGTGCCGAGGTACGTGCCCGCGGCGGTGAGCACCACGATCAGGCCGGCGGGGATCGCGTCGCGCCACAGCGTCGCGGGCAGCCAGGCCCGCACCCCGACCGACCGGCGGGCGGTGGCGTCCCAGGCGACGGACAGCAGCCCGAACACCGCCAGGAAGTACAGGCCGGACCACTTGGTGCCGATGCACAGGCCCAGCAGCACGGCCGCGGCGAACCGCCACCACCGCCAGCCCAGCCGTGGCCCGAGGCCCAGCTCCGCCCCCGAGTCGAGGACCGCCGCCGTCCGGGCCGCGAGCCGGCGGCGCGCCTGGTCCCGGTCGAGCAGCAGCGCCCCGAACGCGGCGAGCGCGAAGAGCATGACGAAGTTGTCCAGCAGGCCGGTGCGGGAGTGCACGATCGCCTCGCCGTCGACCGCCATGAGCAGCCCGGCGACGGTGCCGAGCGCGGTGGAGGCGAACAGCCGGCGACCGATCCGGGCGACCATGAGCACCGCGAGCGTCCCGGCGACCGCCGGCGCCAGTCGCCACGCGGTCGAGGACTCGATGCCTCCGCCGAGCTGGATGCCCAGCGCGATCAGCCACTTGCCGACGGGCGGGTGCACCACGTACTCGGGCGAGGTGCCGAGCGCCGAGCCGTCGCCCTGGGCGAACAGCGGGTTGGCGTCGTCGCCCCAGGAGCCCTCGTAGCCGAGCCGGAGCAGGGAGTACGCCTGCTTCACGTAGTACGTCTCGTCGAACACGAGCTCGTGCGGCCGGCCGAGGTTCCAGAACCGGAGCACACCGCCGAGCAGCGTCACGGCCAGCGGCCACAGCCAGCCCGTCAGCCTGGCGCGGCGCGTCGCGCCGAGCAGCAGGGTCCGGGCGCCGAGCAGCGAGACGAGCAGGCGGTCGTGCGTGGACAGGTCCGGGTCGTCCTCGCGGTCGGGGTCGTCGCCGGCCCGGATCACCAGCGTCCCGGCGGCCGGGGTGGGGGCTGCGTGGCCGTGGTGGCCGTGGTCGTCGCCGGGCTCCGGGGCGGCCACGGGCGGGAACCGCCGCGCGGGCGCGTCGTCCTCGACCCGGTCCGGGCCGTCGGCGGGGTCGCGGGGACCGCGCTCGTCGGGCGCGTGGTCGGGCTGCGGCACGGTCGCCATCGTAGGGGCGCCGTCTGGGCGCGACCTGCGCGCCCGCAGCACCGAGGGGGGAGACGGCGCGTCGAGCGGGTGTCCGGCGGGTGCTCGCCCGACGTGCCGGTTGCCCGCTCGCCGCCGGTGAGCCGGTGGCACCCGGCGCGCCGCCCGCCGCGGAGGTGGCAGGCTGGCCCGCGTGACCCCCCAGGCTCCCGGCAGCGGCCGGCTCGTGCTCGCGGCGACCCCGATCGGCGACGTGGAGGACGCCTCGCCCCGGCTGCGCCGGCTGCTCGAGGAGGCCGACGTGGTCGCGGCGGAGGACACCCGGCGGCTGCGGGCGCTCGCGGCCCGGATGGGCGTGACCGTCGGGGGGCGGGTCGTGAGCCACCACGAGCACAACGAGGCGGCGACGACCCCGGAGCTGCTCGACGTGGTGCGCGGCGGCGGCACCGTGCTCGTCGTCACCGACGCCGGGATGCCCGCCGTCTCCGACCCCGGGTTCCGCGTGGTGTCCGCGGCCGTCGAGGCGGGGCTGACCGTGACCGCCGCCCCCGGCCCGAGCGCCGTGCTGACGGCGCTGGCGCTGTCCGGGCTGCCCACCGACCGGTTCTGCTTCGAGGGCTTCCCGCCGCGGAAGCCGGGGGAGCGGGTCCGCGCGCTGACCGCGCTGGAGCGCGAGCCGCGGACGATGGTGTTCTTCGAGGCCCCGCACCGGCTCGCGGCGACGCTGGCGGACATGGCGTCGGCGTTCGGCGCCGAGCGGCCCGCGGCGGTGTGCCGGGAGCTCACCAAGACCTACGAGGAGGTCGTCCGGGACGGCCTCGGCGCGCTCGCGGCGTGGGCCGCCGCCGGGGAGGTCCGCGGCGAGATCGCGGTGGTCGTCGCCGGGGCGCCCGCCCGGGAGGTCGCGTCCGAGGCCGACCTGGTCGCCGAGGTGCTGGCCCGCGCCGACGCCGGCGAGCGGCTCAAGGACGCCGTGGCCGAGGTCGCGCAGGTCGCGGGCGTGCCGAAGCGCGACCTGTACGCGGCGGCGCTGGTGGCGCGCGCGGGGCGCTGAGGCCCGGCCCCGTCAGGCCCCGTGCACGACGTCGAGCGCCGCCCGCAGGGCCACCAGCTCGACCTGCCCCGGCGCCGACGCCCGGCCGACCGTCCCGAAGGTCGCCGCCGAGCCGAACACGCCCCCCGCGACGCGCGACGCGACGCCCGTCCCGGCCATCGACATGGTGATGAGCGGGCGGTCGGTGCGCTGCGCGGTCTCCCACGTCGCGGCCAGCAGCGTCAGGACGTCGCCGGGGTCGCGCGGCATCACGGCGATCTTCAGCACGTCGGCGCCCCGCTCGGCCATGTGCAGCAGCCGGCGCACGATCTCCTCCCGCGCGGGCGTGGCGTCGAAGTCGTGGTTCGAGGCGACGACGGCGACGCCCGCCGCGTGCGCGAGGTCGACCAGCGCCCGCACGGTGCCCGGGTCCCGCATGACCTCGACGTCGAGCAGGTCCGCCACACCGGTCGCGAGCACCGCCCGGTAGACCGCGACGTACACCTCGTCGGTGACGTCGGCGAGCCCGCCCTCGTGCGCGGTGCGCGTCGTGACGAGCAGCGGGAGGTCCCCGAGCGCCCCGCGCAGCGCGGCCGCGGCCGCCGCGGCGGACGACGGCGTCGCGCGGCCGCCGTCGAGGTGGTCCACGCGCCACTCGACCACGTCCGGCCCGGCGGCCACCACGGCGGCGGCCTGCGCGAGCAGCTCCTCGACGGTGCCGCCGGTCAGGGGCACGATCACCTTCGGCCGGCCGGCGCCGATCGCGGTGCCGCGCACGGTCACCGGGGTCGGCGCGGGCGCCGCGGTGCTGGTCATGGTGGGTCCTCCTCGGCCGGACGCTCCGCCGGACACTGCATCATGCCGGTTCGTCAGGCGCGGCGCGTACCCCCGCACCGTCGGGCGCACTAGCGTCGGGCCATGGAGTTCCGTCGCATCCCCGGGCTGCCGCCCTACGTGTTCACGATCATCGACACGCTCAAGGTCGATGCGCGGCGCGCCGGCCGGGACGTGGTCGACCTCGGCTTCGGCAACCCCGACCTGCCCAGCCCGCAGATCGCCGTGGAGAAGCTCGCGGAGGCGGCGCACAACACCCGCAACCACCGGTACTCGGCGTCGCGCGGCATCCCCAAGCTCCGTCAGGCGGTCGCCGACCACTACCTGCGCCGGTTCGGCGTGACCCTCGACCCCGACACCCAGGTCATCTCGACCATCGGCGCCAAGGAGGGGTTCAGCCACCTCATGTGGGTGCTGCTGCAGCCGGGCGACGCGGCGCTGGTGCCGACGCCGTCGTACCCGATCCACATCTGGGGCCCGTACTTCGCGGGGGCGGACGCCCGGCAGGTGCCGATCGGCGACGGCACCGACGGGGCCGGCTACGTCGACCGGGTCATGGAGGCCTGGGACCTCGGCTGGCCGAAGCCGCGGGTGATCGTGCTGTCGTTCCCGCACAACCCGACGACCACCACCGTCGAGCTGCACGACCTGCAGCGGCTCGTCGACTGGGCGCGGGAGCGCGACGTCGTCCTGGTGCACGACCTGGCGTACGCCGACATGTGCTTCGACGGCTGGACCCCGCCGTCGATCATGCAGTGCACCGGCGCGACGGAGGTCGCCGTCGAGCTGTACTCGATGACCAAGTCGTACTCGATGGCCGGCTGGCGGGTGGCGTTCCTGGTCGGCCGGCAGGACGTCGTGGGCGCGCTCGCCAAGCTCAAGTCGTACCTCGACTACGGGACGTTCCAGCCGATCCAGATCGCCGCGACGGTCACGCTGAACGAGGCGACGGAGTACCCGGCGGAGCTGTCGGCGGTGTACGAGAGCCGGCGGAACGCGCTGGTGGACGGCCTGTCCCGGATCGGCTGGGACATCCTGCGGCCGAAGGGGACGATGTTCGCCTGGGCGCGCATCCCCGAGCCGTACCGGGAGATGGGGTCCATCGAGTTCGCCGAGATGCTGGTGCGGGACTGCGACGTCGCGGTGTCGCCGGGCGTCGGGTTCGGGCCGGGCGGCGACGGGCACGTGCGGTTCGCGCTGATCGAGAACGAGCAGCGGATCGGCCAGGCGGTGCGGGGGCTGCGCAAGGGGCTCACCCGGCTGGGCGGCTGACCCGCCGCCCGCGCCGCCCGGCGGAACCTTCGGGTCCTCCTCAGGGTGCGCTCAGGGGTCTCCCGGATGTCGGTGGTGGCCGGGGGACTGGCAGGCTCGGACCGCGACGCGGGGGACAGCCCTGCGCCCAGCACGAGGAGCGCGACCATGGCACGGCGGACGACGGCAGCGGCAGCAGGAGCGGTCGGGGCGGGACTGGTGCTCGGGCTCGCCGGGTGCGTGGGCGGCGGCGGGCCGACGGTCAGCCGCGACGTCGCGATCGAGGACGTGACCGCGGTCGAGCTGGCGGCGTCCGGCGACCTCACGGTGCGGCGCGGCGACACCCCGTCCCTGACGGTGCGCGCCGCCGAGGGCGCGCAGGGCCGGCTGGTCTCCGAGGTCCGGGACGGCGTGCTGGTGCTGGACGCCCGCAGCTCGTTCGGCTTCCAGAACCTCGGCGACGTCGAGTACGAGCTCGTGGTCACCGAGCTGGAGCAGGTGGTCGTCTCGGGCTCCGGCGACGTCACCGGGGCGGACGTGTCGGGCGACGTGCTGCGGGTCAGCATCACGGGGTCCGGCAGCGTCGAGCTGGACGGCGTGGACGCGGACCGGGTCCAGGCCGCGATCGACGGGTCGGGCGACGTCGAGCTGTCCGGCCGGGCGGCCACGGCCGCGCTCGGGATCGACGGGTCCGGGAACATCGACGCGGAGGACCTGCGCGCGGACGAGGTCGACGCCTCGATCGGCGGCTCGGGCTCCGTCGCGGTGCACGCCGAGCGGCGGCTCGCGGTCTCGATCGGCGGCTCGGGCTCGGTGCGCTACACCGGCGACCCGGAGATCACCCAGGAGATCGACGGGTCGGGCAGCGTGGTGCGCGAGGACTGACCCCCTGCCGCGGGACGCAGGACCTCCGCGCGCTCGAGCGGATATCAGCGGGCGCGGCGGACCGCGGCGCCGCTAGCCTCCGGCGAGGCGGAAGGAGCGGGACCCGATGACCACCACCTCGCCCGGGGCGGCCGAGCGGCGCACGGCGACCCCGCCGGACGGCGACGGCCTCCTGGGGCCGCTGGGCGCACCCGACCGGGACGCGCTCGCGCGCGCCGCCCACGCCGAGACCTGGCAGGTGCACGGGCGCGTCCGCGGCGACGAGGGCGGCGCGGTCGCGGACCTGCCGGGCATCCGGCTGATGGCGAGCGGACTCGGGCACCCGCAGTGGAACAACGGTGACGTCACGGACCCGGACCGCGTGGATCTCGGGGGTGTCCGCGACTGGTACGCGCGGCGCGGCGTGCCGTGGGGCGTGCGGGTGCCGGCGGGTGCGGCCTGGCCGCACGGGCGGCACCTGTTCCGCAAGCGGCTCATGCTGCTCGACGCCGGTGCGCTCGTGCGGCAGCCGCCGGTGGACGGTCTGCGCGTGCGCCGGGCGACCGCCGCCGACCTGGACGCGGTGCTGGCGGTGGACCTCGCGGCCTTCGGCGGGGACGCGGCCGCGTCGCGCGCCTGGCTGTCCCCGCTCCTGCGGTCGACGGCGGTGACGGTCGCGCTGGCCGAGCAGGACGGGGTACCGGCGGGAACCGCCTACGTCGTGCGCTCGGACGGCGCGGCGGGCCCCGCCGCGGGGCTGGGCGGCGTGGGGGTGGTGCCCGCGGCCCGGCGCCGCGGCGTGGCGACGGCCGTCGTCTCGTGGCTGCTGGCGGGCGCGGTGGACGCGGGTGCGCGCGTCGCCCACACCGAGCCCGACTCCGACGGCGCCGCGCGGCTCTACGCCCGGTCGGGCTTCACCGAGGTCGGCGGGCTGGACGTCTACGTGGACCTGGCGTGAGCGCGGGGGAGCCCGTCCTGCGCCCGGCGGGCCCGGCGGACCTGGCAGCGCTCGTGGTCGTGTGGCGACGGGCGGTGGTCGCGACGCACGACTTCCTCGCGCCGGGGGACGTCGACCGCTACGAGGGCGTGGTCCGCGCCGGGCTCCCGACCCTGACGGTGACCCTCGCCGAGCGGCAGGGCCGGGTGCTGGGGTTCGTCGCGGTGGCCGGCTCGCGGGTCGAGATGCTGTTCGTCGACCCGGACGTGCACGGGAGCGGGGTCGGCTCGGCGCTCCTGCGGCACGTCACGGCCGGTCGGCCGGTGGTGGACCTCGACGTCAACGAGCAGAACCCGGGTGCGCGGGCGTTCTACGCCCGGCGCGGCTTCGTCGAGGTGGGCCGCTCGCCGCTCGACGGCGACGGCAGGCCGTACCCCCTGCTGCACCTGCGGCGCCGCGCCCCTGCCGACGGCGCGCGTGCGACCCCTGCCGACGGCCCCGGCGCCGCCGGCCCTGCCGCAGCCCCCGAGGCCTAGAGGACGTCCGACCCCGCGACGAGCCGGGCGCCCGGCACCGGCCCGGACGCGGTGAGCACGGCGTCCGCCACGCCGGCGGCGGTCATGGCGGCGGCGATCACCAGCGCGTGCTGCCGGCTGCGCGCCAGCGCGGCGACGGTCGGACCGGACCCGGAGACGACGACGCCGAGCGCGCCGGCGTCCTCGGCGACGGCCAGGGTCTCGACCAGCCCGGGGGCGAGCTCGACGGCGGCGTCCTGCAGGTCGTTGTGCAGCAGCGCGCCCAGCGCGGGCGCGTCGCCGGCCCGCAGCGCCTGGAGCAGCGCGACGTCCCCGTCGGCGTCCAGGCCGTCGCGGCCGGCGGCCAGCCGGTCGAACTCCTCGTAGACCCGGGGGGTGGACAGGCCCTCGTCCCGGACGCCGAACGCCCAGTGGTACTCGCCGCGGCTGAGCGCGGCGGTGAGCAGGTCGCCCCTGCCCGAGCCGACGGCGGTCTGGCCCATGAGCAGGAACGGCACGTCGGAGCCGAGCTCGGCAGCGACCTCGTGCAGCTCCTCGCGGCTCAGGGCGGTGCCCCAGTACGCGTCGCAGGCGAGCAGCGCGGCGGCGGCGTCGGCCGACCCGCCCGCCATGCCCCCGGCGACCGGTACGCCCTTGTGCAGGTGCAGGTGCACCCCCTCGTCGACGCCCGTGCGGGCGGCGAGGGCGCGGGCGGCGCGGAGCGCGAGGTTGCTGGCGTCGGTCGGGACCCGCTCGGCCTGGGGGCCGGACACGGTGACGCGCACGTCGTCCGAGGCGGAGGCCACGACGTCCTCGTAGACGGACACGGCCTGGAACACCGTCGCGAGGGGGTGGTAGCCGTCGGGGCGGCGCGGGCCGACGCGGAGCGACAGGTTCACCTTGCCGGGCGCCCGGACGCGGACCTCACGGCCGGTGCGGGGGGCGAGGCGCAGGTCGGTCACGGGGACCACTGTGCCAGGTCCCGGCGCGTCCGGCGCGTCCCGGGGCCGGCGCACCGGCGGGCGGCGTCCGGCGAGGTCAGCCCTGCGCGGGGGTGTGCAGCCGCTCGGCGACCCGGGCGAAGGCGGTCACGTCCAGCGCCTCGCCGCGGGCCTGCGGGTCGACCCCGGCCGCGGTGATCGCGCGCGTGGCCGCCTCGGCGCCGCCGGCGAGCGTCGCCAGCGCGGAGCGCAGCATCTTGCGCCGCTGGGCGAAGGCGGCGTCCACGACGGCGAACACCTGCTCGCGCGTCGCGGTGGTGGCGGGCGGCTCCCGGCGGTCCAGGCGGACCAGCGCCGAGTCGACGTTCGGCACCGGCCAGAACACCGACCGGCCGACGGTCGCCGTGCGGCGGGCGGACGCGTACCAGGCGGCCTTGACCGACGGCACGCCGTACGTGCGGCTGCCGGGCGGGGCGGCGACCCGGTCGGCCACCTCGGCCTGCACCATGACGAGCACCCGCTCGAGCGTCGGGAAGTGCTCGAGGAAGGTGAGCAGCACCGGCACGGAGACGTTGTAGGGCAGGTTCGCGACCAGCGCCGTGGGCGCCCGGCCGGGCAGCGCACGCACGTCGAGCGCGTCGCCGCGCACCACGGTGAGCGCGGGGTGCGGCGGCGGGCCGGGGTCGGCGCCCGCGCCGGCCGGCGGCGCCGCGACGTCCGGCAGGTCCACGGTGTCCACCACCGCGCCCGGCACGTGCCGGCGCACCGTCTCCGGCAGCAGCCCCGCGAGCACCGGGTCGATCTCGACCGCGACCACGTCGGCGCCGGCCTCGAGCAGGCCGAGCGTCAGCGAGCCGAGCCCGGGCCCGACCTCGACGACCCGCTCGCCGGCGACCACGTCGGCCTGCCGGACGATCTTGCGGACCGTGCCCCCGTCGAGCACGAAGTTCTGCCCGAGGGTCTTGGTCGGGCGGATGCCGGCGCGCTCGGCGAGCGCGCGGATCTCGGCCGGACCGAGCAGCGGCCCCGCCGCGGGTGCGACGGGGCCGGTGCTGGAGGACATGCGGGCGAGCCTACCGGGCTCCCCGCGGCTGCGGCGTCAGCCGAACAGCCGCGACCCGCAGACCGGCCACTGGCCGGCGCCGGAGCGGTTGTAGAGCATCTGCGCCCGGGCGGTCTGCTCGTCGGCCGAGGCCTGCGAGGGCAGCCCCGTGCCGCCGACGGCGTTCCAGGTCGCGACCGAGAACTGGTAGAGCCCGTGGTACTTGCCGGAGGCCGACACGATCGACGGGTTGCCGCCCGACTCGCACGCGGCCAGCGCCGCCCAGTTGAGGCCGGCCGCGTCGCCGCCGCCGACCGCCGGGGTGCCGGCGGACGCGGGCGCCGACGAGGACGCCTTCGGGGTGGTGACGACCGGCTTCTTCTTGGTGCCGACGTTCGTGACCTGGTCGACCGGCGCCTGGGTGACGGCGTCGGACAGCGGCTCGCGGCCGGTCTCCTGGCCGTCGACGGTGGTCACGCGCTCCACGACGGTCCGCACACCGGGGACGCCGGCGGTGGTGACCTTGGAGTCGCCGACGTACAGCGACGCGTCGTTCTGCTCGACGGCGTTGAACGGCACCTCGTGGGTGGTGGTCACGTCCTGGATCACGACGCGGTTCACCACGACGGTGATGGTCCCGCCGGCGCGCTGCACGCTGACCCGGTCGAGCGGCTGGAGCGTGACGCCCAGGGCGTCGAGCGCGTCGGCCACGGTGGTGCTGCCGTCGGGGACCGTCAGGGTCGTCCCGTCGACCACCACGGCGGCGGCGCCGTCGAGCGTGAGGTCGAGCGACAGGTCCGGGCGCCCGCCGGCGGCCGAGCGGGACGCGACCAGCCGGACGTCGTCGCCGCGGGTCGCGAGCATGGTCAGCGCCTCGTCGGCGGTGAGGGCGGTCGTCCAGACCGTCTGCTCCGCGCCGTCGGCGTTGATGGTCACCTGGTGGGCGTGCCGCACGACGACGTCGACGCCGTCGGCCAGCGCCCCGGAGGGGCTGACGGTGTCGCGGTCGCCGAGCTCGAGCTTCTGCTCGGCCAGCAGGCCGTCGACGCTGCCGGAGAACGTCGACACGGTCGTGGTGACCCCGTCGACGTCGAGGGTCACGGTCTTGTGGGCGTCCGCGACGGCGACGCCACCGGTGGCGAGCACGACCACGGCGGTCGCGGCGCCGATGAGGCGCACGCGGCCCCGGCGCGACCGGCGCGCGCCGTCGGGCTCGGTGCCGGCGGACCCGGGGTCCGTGTTGTGGACGACGCGGGTGCGGAGGGCGGCGGGCGTGGCGGCGAGGCGCGCGCGGGCGCGGCGGAGGAGGGAGGTCACGTGGTTCCAGACGACGGCGGTCCCGGGCACGGGGGGCGGGGCGCGGCGCACGCGTGCGTCGCCCGCCGGTGCCCGGGCCTGACGGCCCCGGCGGTGGCGGCACCTGGAGGGAGGTGTCGCGCCCGGCGGTCCCGGATCCCCGATCCGGCGGTCATGCCCCGCGCGGCGTGCGCTGCGCGGGTGCGCTCGCGGGGGGAGGGCCCCGGTCTGTCACGAGCGACACGCGACCGTAACCCATTCGTGACCATGTGCCAAGTGCAGGGCGCGGCCCCGCGGGTCACCGCCGGGGGCGGGAGGGGGTCAGTACCAGCCCTTGGCCTGGAACGACGACCAGGCGCCGCACGGCGTCGAGTAGCGGCCGGCGATGTAGTTGAGGCCCCAGGTGATCTGGGTCGCCGGGTTGGTGCGCCAGTCGGCGGCGACGCTGGCCATCTTGGAGCCCGGCAGCGCCTGCGGGATGCCGTAGGCGCCGGAGGAGGAGTTGGCCGCGTCGACCCGCCAGCCGCTCTCCTTGTTCCAGAGCTGCAGCAGGCAGGCGAACTGGTCGTCGCCCCAGCCCCGCTCGGCGGCGAGCTGCTTGCCGATCTCCTGCGCGCTGCCCGGGGAGACCGAGATGTCGACGCCCGCGGCGACCTCCATGGTGCCCACCTTGACGACCTGGGTCACCGGCTCCACGGTGACGGCGGAGGCCACCACCTGCCGGTCGACCACCGCGCCGCCGACGGTCGCGGTGCTGTACGTGGTGGTCCGGACGCCGGCGCGGCCCGCGGTCTCGACCTTGCGGGTGCCCTTCGCGAGCGTGGGGTCCTCGACCTCCTGCTCCGCGAACGGCACCGCCTCGGTGACCGTCTCCCCGGCGGTGGCCGCGCGGGTCACGAGGACGACCAGGCCGTCGGTGGCGGTGGCGTCGAGCGGGACGGACACCCGGTCGCCCTCGTTCAGCACCAGGCCGATGTCCCGCAGCGCGTCCCGGACGGTCCCGCCGCTGGTCAGGCCGTCGATCACCTGGCCGTCGACGGCGAGGTGGATGGTCTTCTGGGTGGACACCCGCAGCACGTCGCCGCGCTCCAGGCCGGCGGACCGGGACGCGGACAGCAGGGTCTCGTCGTCGCGCAGGCCGAGGCCCTCGACCGCCTCGCCGACGGTGAGCGCCGTCGTCCACACGGTGCGGTCCTGGCCGTCGACCTGGACGTCGATCTCGCGGCCGTGCCGGACGACGATCTGCGCGCCGTCCCCGACCGGCTCGCCGAGGCCCGGGGCCACCAGGTCGCGGTCGCCCACCTCGATGTCGCCGGCCGCGAGCACCTGGCCGACCGTGCGGCCGAACGCGCTCACCTCGACGGCGGAGCCGTCCACCTCGACGGTCACGGTCTTGTGCAGGCCGACGAAGGCGGTCGTCGCGCCCGCGACCAGCGCGAGCGCGAGGCCCTGGGCGCCGTGCCGGAGCAGGCGGGAGCGGCGGGTGGTGCGGTGCGTCGGGCTCGACGTGGGGGCTACGGGCGTCTCGGGCGCAGGCACGCGGGGGGCTCCAGCAGGTCGGGTCGGCACGAGGGGAGGGACCCGCGCCGGTACAGCGCTCCGACCGTAACCGATCCGTGACCCGGAGGGGAACCCGCGATCCGCGGAACCACCCCGTCGGGCGGGGGTCACCAGGGGCCGTACACCCGCTCCGCGGTGGACGCCAGGGACCGGCACAGCTCCGCCAGGTCCAGGTCGCGCTCGGAGGCGATCCGGCGCACCGCGTGCGGGACCAGGTACGGGGCGTTCGGGCGGCCGCGCAGCGGGTGCGCGGTCAGGTACGGCGCGTCCGTCTCGACGAGCAGCAGGTCGAGCGGCAGCGCCCGCACCGCCGCCCGCAGGTCGTCGTTGGCGCCGTAGGTGACCGGGCCGGCGAACGACGCGAACCAGCCGTGCTCGGCGCACACCTCGGCGAGCGCGGGGCCGCCCGAGAAGCAGTGGAACACCGTGCGCTCGGGGGCGCCGTCGCGGAGCAGCACGTCCACGACCTCGTCGTGCGCGTCGCGGTCGTGGATCTGCAGCGCGAGGCCGAGCTCCTTGGCCAGCGCCACGTGCGCCCGGAACGCCTCGCGCTGCACCTGGCGGCCGCGGGGGCCGGCGCGGAAGAAGTCCAGGCCGGTCTCGCCGACCGCGCGGACCCGGTCGTTCGCCCGGGCGACCGCGGCCACCCGGGCCAGCGCCTCGTCGAGGGACGCGTCGTGCCGGGGCCGCGGGTCGGGCTCCAGGCCGTCGGGCGCCACCTCGTGGACGCCGGCGTGCAGCACGGCCTCGTTCGGGTGGATCGCGACGGCGCCGAGCAGCGCCCGGCGGCCGGGCCGCAGGGGGACCGGGGCGGTGGCCGGGTCCGCGCCCGGGTCGGCGTCGACGCGCAGCACCGCGTCCGTCCACGCCACCGCGTCCAGGTCGCAGCCGACCTGGACCATCCGCGGCACCCCGACGGCTGCGGCCCGGTCCAGGTGGTCGTCCAGCGTCGCGGGCGCGGGCTCGTCGCCCGCGTCCGACCCGGCGTCGGCGCGCACCCCGAGCACCGACTCCAGATGCGTGTGGTCGTCGACCACCGGCACCGGCAGCGGCTCGGGCGACGGGGCCCAGCCCGTGGGCCGGTTGCGGCTGCGACCCACCTCAGCCCTGGCGCAGCCGGTCGAGCTCGGTCTCGACCACGTCGTCGTCGAGCTTGGTGAACACCGGCGTCGGCTTGCCCACCGGCGTGCCCGGGACCACGGCGCGCGGCCGCCACGCGGGCACCGTCTCGCCGAGCCGGTAGTCACCCGTGATCACCGGGTAGTGCCGGGACGCGTCGTCCAGGTCCGTCACCTCGTCGATCCGGGGCAGCGGGGAGAACGTGCCGGTGCCGCCCAGCGCCTCGTGCACGGCCTGCGCCGAGTGCGGCAGGAACGGCGAGAGCAGCGTGTTGCAGTCGCTCACGGCCTGCGCCGCGGTGTGCAGCACGGTGCCCAGGCGCTCCGGGTCGTTCTTCAGCTTCCACGGCTCGGTCTCGGAGATGTACCGGTTGGCTTCCTGGACCACCCGCATCGCCTCGCCGATCGCCGCGCGGTGCCGGTGCGTGCCGATGAGGTCGCCGATCCGGCCGAACGCGGTGGTCGTCGTCGCGAGCAGGTCCTCGTCGACCGTCGTGCGCGGGCCCGGCTCCGGGATCGCGCCGACGTTCTTGTGGATCATGCTCGCGGTGCGGTTGACCAGGTTGCCCCAGCCCGCGACCAGCTCGTCGTTGGTGCGGCGCTTGAAGTCGGCCCAGGTGAAGTCGGCGTCCTGGCTCTCCGGGCCCGCGGTCGAGATGTAGTACCGCAGCGCGTCCGGCTGGTACCGGCTCAGCATGTCGCGGACGTAGATGACGACGCCGCGCGACGAGGAGAACTGCTTGCCCTCCATCGTGAGGAACTCCGACGACACGACCTCGGTCGGCAGGTTGAGCCTCCCGTAGACCCCGGGCTCACCGCCCTTCGACCCGCCCCCGGCGTAGCCGAGCAGCTCGGCCGGCCAGATCTGCGAGTGGAAGGTGATGTTGTCCTTGCCCATGAAGTAGTAGGACAGCGACTCGGGGTCGGTCCAGAACTGCCGCCACGCCTCGGGGTCCCCGGTGCGGCGCGCCCACTCGATCGACGCGGACAGGTAGCCGATCACCGCGTCGAACCACACGTACAACCGCTTGGACGGGTTGTCCTCCCAGCCCTCCAGCGGGATCGGGATGCCCCAGTCGATGTCGCGGGACATGGCGCGCGGGCGCACGTCGTCCAGCAGGTTCAGCGAGAACTTCAGGACGTTCGGGCGCCACTCGGTGCGGGTGCGCAGCCAGTCGCCGAGCGCGTCGACGAACGCCGGCAGGTCCAGGAAGAAGTGGTTCGACTCGACGAACTTCGGCGTCTCGCCGTTGATGCGGCTGCGTGGGTTCTTCAGGTCGATCGCGTCGAGCTGGTTGCCGCAGTTGTCGCACTGGTCGCCGCGGGCGCCGTCGTAGCCGCAGATCGGGCAGGTGCCCTCGATGTACCGGTCCGGCAGCGTGCGACCCGTCGACGGGCTGATCGCGTTCATGGTCGTCCGCTCGACCATGTACCCGTTCTTGTGCACCGTGCGGAACATCTCCTGCACGACCGCGTAGTGGTTGCGGGTCGTGGTGCGGGTGAACAGGTCGTACGAGAGGCCCAGCTGGGTCAGGTCCTCGACGATGACGCGGTTGTACCGGTCGGCGAGCTCCTGGGGCGTGACGCCCTCCTGCTCGGCCTGCACCAGGATCGGCGTCCCGTGCTCGTCGGTGCCGGACACCATGAGGACGTCGTGCCCCGCCATGCGCATGTAGCGGCTGAACACGTCGGAGGGGACGCCGAAGCCGGCGACGTGGCCGATGTGACGCGGGCCGTTGGCGTACGGCCAGGCGACTGCGCTGAGGATGCGGGACATGGCGTCGATCCTAGTGAGCCGCGCGGGCGGGCTCGCGACCGGTCTCACCGGCGGCGTCGTCGCCGGTGCCGTCCGCGGGGGCGTCCGTGAGGGCGCCGACCGGGCGCGCGGGGAGGGCGGCCGGCCCGACGACGCCCCGGCGGCGCAGCACGACCCACGCCACCGCGAGCACCCCGCACCACACCGGCATCACGAGCAGCGCCGCCCGGGTGTCGGGGTCCAGCGCCAGGACGACCACCATCGCCGCGAAGAACGCGAGCACGACCCAGCACATGACCCGGCCGCCGGGCATCCGGAACGCCGACGCCGCGTGCAGCTCCGGCGACCGCCGGCGGTACACCAGGTAGGACACCAGGATGACGGTCCACACCACGATGAACAGCAGCGTCGCGACCGTCGTCACGAGCGTGAACGCCTCGATCACCGACCGCCCGGCGTACAGCAGCACCACGCCCGGCAGCAGGCAGGCGCAGGAGAACGCGAGTCCGCGCGCCGGGACGTGCCGGGCCGACAGCCGGCCGAACGTGCGCGGCGCCTCGCGGTCCTCCGCGAGGCCGTAGAGCATCCGCGACGTCGAGAAGATCCCGCTGTTGGCCGACGACGCCGCCGAGGTGAGCACCACGAGGTTGATGACGCCCGCCGCGGCCGGCAGCCCGGCGAGCGCGAACATCGCCACGAACGGGCTCTCGCCCGGGTCGATGCTCCGCCACGGGGTCACGGCCATGATCACGACGAGCGCGCCCAGGTAGAACAGCAGCACGCGCACGGGGATGGCGTTGATCGCGCGGGGGAGCGTGCGGGCGGGGTCGCGGGTCTCGGCGGCGGTGGTGCCGACCAGCTCGATCCCGACGAACGCGAAGATCGCGATCTGGAACCCCGCGAGGAACCCGGTGAACCCGTGCGGGAAGAACCCGCCGTCGCCGTACAGGTGCGCGAGCGAGGCGGTCACCCCGTCGGCGCCCCGGAAGCCGATCGAGATCATCACGACGCCGACCGCGATCAGCGCGACGATGGCGACGATCTTGACGATCGCGAACCAGAACTCCAGCTCGCCGAACAGCCGCACCGCGACCAGGTTGAGCGCGAGCAGCAGCACGACGAGGGCCAGCGCGGGCAGCCAGCGCGGCAGGTCGGGCGCCCAGAACGCCACGTACCCGGACACCGCGACCACGTCGGCGATCCCGGTGACGATCCAGCAGAACCAGTACGTCCAGCCGGTGAGGAATCCGGCCCACGGCCCCAGGATGTCGGCCGCCATGTCGCGGAACGACTTGTACTCCAGGTTCGACAGCAGCATCTCGCCCATGGCGCGCATGACGAAGAACAGCATGAAGCCGATGACCGCGTAGACCAGCAGGACGGACGGGCCGGCCAGGGAGATCGTGCGGCCGGAGCCCAGGAACAGGCCGGTGCCGATGGCGCCGCCGATCGCGATGAGCTGGATGTGCCGGTTGCTGAGGCCGCGCTGGAGGTGGTCCTCGGGGGTCTGCGGCGTGCTGGCGGCGGCGGCCGGTGCGGTGGGCTCGGGCACGGGCGTCCTTCCGGGTCGGGGGTGGGCG
>NZ_JAKRMS010000080.1 GCF_022346185.1 Cellulomonas sp. ACRRI
TCACCACCGACGGCAGCGGCCTGCGGGTCGCGGTCCAGGCCGGGGAGCAGGTGCCCCATGGCCCGGGCCTTGGTGCGTAGGTAGGCCTCGTTGTGCGGGGTGCGGCCGACCTCGAGCCCGCGCACCTCGGCGACGTCGATGCCGTGCGCGGTGAGGCCGGCGACCTTCGCCGGGTTGTTGGTGAGCAGGGTGATCCGGGGGGCGCCGAGGTCCGCGAGGATCGCGGCGGCCGCGCCGTACTCGCGCCGGTCGGCGGGCCAGCCCAGGTCGATGTTCGCCTCGACGGTGTCGCGGCCCTCGTCCTGCAGGGCGTAGGCGCCGATCTTCGCGAGCAGGCCGATCCCCCGGCCCTCGTGCCCGCGCAGGTAGACGACGGCCCCGCCCTCGCGGGCGGCGCGCTCCAGGGCGGCGTCGAGCTGCGGGCCGCAGTCGCAGCGCGCCGAGCCGAAGGCGTCGCCGGTGAGGCACTCGGAGTGCACCCGCACGACGGGCTGCTCGGCCAGCCCCTGGGCGGCGACCAGGGCGACGTGGTCCGCCCCGGTGCGCAGGTCGCGGTAGGCGTGCACCCGGAACTCGCCGTGCCGGGTGGGCAGCACGGCGCTGTGCGCGTGGTGCACCCGGCGCTCCGGGGCGGCGGCCGCCGCGTCGGGGCCCGGCTCGGGCTCGGCGGGCAGGTCGTGGTGCGCGGTGCGCCAGGCGATGAGGTCGGCGATGGTGAGCACGACCAGGCCGTGCTCGCGCGCCAGCGCCGCCGTCGCGGGCAGCCGCATCATCGTGCCGTCGTCGTGCACGAGCTCGGCGATGGCGGCGACGGGCTCCACCCCTGCCAGGCGGCAGAGGTCGACGGCGGCCTCGGTGTGCCCGGCCCGGTGCAGGACGCCGCCGGGCACGGCGCGCAGGGGCAGCACGTGCCCGGGCCGGATGAGGTCCTCGGTCCCGGACGCGGGGTCGGCGAGCACCCGCAGGGTGCGGGTGCGGTCGGCGGCGGAGATGCCGGTGGAGACGCCGGACGCCGCGTCCACCGTGACCGTGTACGCGGTGCGCCGCGGGTCCTGGGACGACGGCACCATGAGCGGCAGGTCGAGGGCGTCCGCCCGCGCGGCGGTCATCGGCGCGCACAGGTAGCCCGACGAGTGCCGGATGGTCCACGCGACCCACTCCGGCGTCGCGAGGGAGGCGGCCAGGATGACGTCGGCCTCGTTCTCGCGGTCCTCGGAGTCGGAGACCAGCACCGGGCGTCCGGCGCGGAGCTCGGCGAGGGCCTGCTCGACGGTGCCGAGCTCGATCGGGGCCTCACCGTCCGGCCGGGCGGGCTCGGGGCGCACGGGGTCGACGGCGGTCACCGGGTCACCTCCGCCGCACCCGCGCCGGCCACGCCGGCCACCGCGCCCGCGGTCAGCAGCCGCTCGACGTACTTCGCCAGCACGTCGACCTCGAGGTTCACGCGGGTCCCGACGGCCGCGCCGCCGAGGGTGGTGGCGGCGAGCGTCGTCGGGATCAGCGACACGCCGAACCAGTCCGGCCCGACGGCGGTGACCGTGAGCGAGACGCCGGCGACGGCGACGGAGCCCTTCTCCGCGACGTACCGGGCGAGGGCCGGGTCGAGCGCGATCTCCACCTCGTCCCAGCGCGGCCCGGGCGCGCGGCGCCGCACCGTGCCGACGCCGTCGACGTGCCCCTGGACGACGTGGCCGCCCAGCCGGGCGTCGGCGCGCACGGCCCGCTCGAGGTTGACCGGGGTCCCGGGCGCCAGGTCGGCGAGGGCGGTCCTGCGCAGCGACTCGGGCATGACGTCGACGGCGAAGGTGCCGTCGCCGGGCAGGTCGGTGACGGTGAGGCAGACGCCGGACACCGCGATGGAGTCGCCGTGCCGGGCGTCGGAGGTGACGAGCGGGCCGCGCAGCACGAGCCGCGCGTCGCCCGCACCCGCGCCGGCCGGGCCCCGGCCGCCCTCGGCGGCGTCCCCGCCGCCCGGTGCCAGGTCCAGCCGCACCACGGTGCCGACCTCCTCCACGATGCCGGTGAACATCAGCGCTCCTCCTCCTCGACGTCGGCCACGACGAGCACGTCGGGCCCCAGCGGTCGCACCTCGCGGGTCCGCAGCCGCAGCGCGTCCCCGATCGAACCGATCCCCAGGTCGCCCACGGCGGCCCGGCCCGCGCCCAGCAGCACGGGTGCGACGTACGCGTGCACCTGGTCCACGACCCCCGCGCGCAGGAACGCCGCGGCGAGCGTCGGCCCGCCCTCGACGAGCGCGCGGCGCACCTCGCGGGCGTGCAGCGCGGCCAGCACCTCGCGCGGGTCGCGGGTGCGCAGGTGCAGCACCTCGCCGCCGGGTCCCGCGAGCCGCCCCGCGGCGGGCAGGTCGCGGGTGCCGACGACGACGCGCAGCGGCTGGTGCGCGGTGAGCCCGCCGTCCGCGGCGCGCGCGGTGAGCGCGGGGTCGTCCGCCAGCGCGGTGCCGGTGCCGACCACGAGCGCGTCCACCTCGGCGCGCAGGGCGTGCGCGTGCGCCCGGGACTCCGGGGACGTGATCCACCGGCTCGACCCGTCGGCCGCGGCCACCCGGCCGTCCAGCGTCGCGGCGAGCTTCAGCGTGACGTGCGGCCGGCCCCGCGACACCGCGTGCAGCCACGGCCCGAGCAGCTCCCGGCCGGCGGCCTCCTCGACGCCGACGACGACCTCCACGCCCGCCGCCCGCAGCCGCCCGGCTCCCCCGGCGGCGGCCGGGTTCGGGTCCGGGACGGCGACGACGACGCGCGCGACGCCGGCCTCCAGCAGCGCGACGGAGCACGGGCCGGTCCGGCCGGTGTGGTCGCAGGGCTCGAGGGTGACGACGGCGGTCGCCCCGCGGACGTCCGCCCCGCGCGCCCGGGCGTCGGCGAGCGCGGCGACCTCGGCGTGCGGGGTGCCCGCGCCGCGGTGCCAGCCCTCGCCGAGGACGCGGGCACCCGGGACGGGACCGGGCGCCAGCAGCACGCAGCCGACGCGCGGGTTGGGCCCGTGCGCGGGCCCACGGCGCGCCAGGTCGAGGGCGCGCGCCATCGCGTCCCGCTCGACCCCGGTCGCCTCGACCGCCGTGCCCGCTGCCACTCCCGCTCCCCTCGACCGACAGGTCTCCGGGGTGCGGTCGGCGCGCGGGTGCGCGACGTCCACGGCGCACCCGGCTCACGCCGAGCACGCCGCCACGACTCCTCCCATCCGGACTTTCACCGTCGGTCCTGGAGTTCCACCAGGTCAACCGCTCGCGCCGTGAGGCGTCTGCGGGTCGCGGACTGTCACCGCCGGCTCGGACTTTCACCGACCCCGGAGCACGTGTGTGTTCTTCCGAACGATGATGCCACACGTGGCATTCCCAGCCGGACGCGCCCACCGGACCCGGGCGCCGGGCGCCGGGGGCGTCAGCGCCGCGCGAGCGCCTCGTCCGCGAGCCCGCGCAGGGCGTCGATCTCCGCGTTCGGGTCCTCCGCGCCGTACACCGCGGACCCGGCGACGAACACGTTCGCGCCGGCCGCGGCCACGCGCTCGACGGTGCTCCGCGACACCCCGCCGTCGACCTGGATCCAGGTGCCCGCGCCCTGCTCGTCGATCGCGGCGCGCAGCCGGCGGATCTTCGGCAGGGTGCCCTCGATGAACGCCTGGCCGCCGAACCCGGGCTCGACGGTCATGACGAGGACCATGTCGAACTCGGGCAGCAGGTCGAGCAGCGGCTCGACCGGCGAGGCGGGCCGCAGGGCGATGCTGGCGCGGGCGCCGGCCGCGCGGATCTCGCGCGCGAGCCGCACGGCGGCCTGGGCGGCCTCGGCGTGGAAGGTGACGGAGGCGGCACCGGCGTGCGCGTAGTCCACGGCCCAGCGGTCGGCGGCCTCGATCATCAGGTGCACGTCGACCGGGACCGGCGACACCTCGATGATCCGCCGCACGACGGGCAGCCCGAGCGTCAGGTTGGGCACGAAGTGGTTGTCCATGACGTCCACGTGCGCCCAGTCGGCCCGGCTGATCCGGTGCAGGTCGCGCTCGAGGTTGGTGAAGTCGGCGGACAGGATGCTGGGGCTGATCTGCGCGTGCACGCACCCAGGGTATCGGCGCGCGCCGGACCCCGCCGGACCGCCCTCAGGCCGTGCGGCGCAGGAGGGTCAGGTGCATCGCGTCGGTCCCGTGCGCGTGCGGCCAGAGCTGGGCGTCCGGGCGCGCGGGCAGGTCGAGCCCCGGCGCGATGGCGTGCAGCACGGCCGGCGCGTCGAGCACCTCGACGTCGAGCCCGGCCTTCCGCGCGGCCCGCGTCGCGTCGACCACCGCCAGCTGCGTCTCCGCCAGCACCGGCGAGCACGTCACGTAGGCCACGACCCCGCCGACCCGGACGGCGCGCAGCGCGGACCCGAGCAGGTCGCGCTGCAGCGCGGTGAGCTGGGCCAGGTCGGACGGCGTGCGCCGCCAGCGGGACTCCGGGCGGCGGCGCAGGGCGCCGAGGCCGGTGCACGGCGCGTCGAGCAGCACCCGGTCGTAGCCGCCGGGCTCGGAGTCGCCGACCTCCCGGCCGTCGCCGACCCGCACGTCCTCCACGGACCCGTCCGGCGCCGCGGCGACCGCCTGCCGCACGAGCCGGGCGCGGTGCGGCTGCACCTCGTTCGCCACGAGCCGCGCGCCGCGCTCCCCGGCGAGGGCGGCCAGCAGCGCGGCCTTGCCGCCGGGCCCCGCGCACAGGTCGAGCCACCGGTCGTCCGGGCCGTCGAGCGGCGCGTCCGCCAGGGCGAGCGCGACGAGCTGGCTGCCCTCGTCCTGCACGCCGGCCCGCCCGGACCGCACGGCGGGCAGCCCGGCCGGGTCGCCGCCGCCCGCGAGGGTCACCGCGGTCGGCGACCAGCGGCCCGGCGTGGCGTCGGCGCCCGCTGCCGCCAGCAGGTCGTCCCGGTCGAGCAGCCCCGGCCGCGCGACCAGCGACACCCGCGGCGCCTCGTTGTCCGCGGCGAGCAGCGGGCCGAGCTCGTCGGCGGAGCGGCCGTGGCCGACGAGGGCCTCGCGCAGCGCGCGGGTGACCCACGCCGGGTGGCTGTCGACGGCCGACAGCCGGGCGACGGCGTCGGTCCCCGCCGGGTCCGCCGCGTCCCCGATCCGCTCGAGCCACACGTCGAGCGGCTCGCGGGACACCGCCCGCAGGACGGCGTTCACGAACTGCGCGGGCCCGGCGCCGACCTGCTCGCGGACGAGCCCGACGGTCTCGGACACGGCGGCGTGCGGCGGCACGCGCATGCCGAGCAGCTGGTGCGCGCCGAGCCGCAGGGCGTCGAGCACGGGCGGGTCGACCTGGTCGAGCGACCGCCCGGTGCACTGCGCGAGGACCGCGTCGTACCGGCCGCGCAGGCGCAGCGTGCCGTAGGCGAGCTCGGTCGCGAAGCCCGCGTCCCGACCGCGGATGCCGCGGTCGCGCAGCAGCGGGGGCAGGACGAGGTTGGCGTAGGCGTCCGACTCCGCGACGGTGCGCAGCACGTCGAACGCCGCGGTGCGCGCGGGGTCGGACGACCTGCGGCGGGCGGAGGGCGCCGCGGCGGTGCGCTCGCGCGGGCCCCCGCCCTGGCGGGAGGCCGGCCGCTGGCGCCCGGCGGCGTTCCGGCGCTCGGCGCCCGCGCCGCCACCCTGACCGCGCGCCGCGCCGCCGCCCTGACCACGAGCCGCCCCGGCGCCCTGACCACGCGCCGCGCCGCCGTCGCCGCCGCCGCGCGTCCCGCCGCCCCGCCCGGTCCCGGGCCCGCGCTCGCCGCTCACGCGCCCGCCCCCTCGCCGGCGGCGGCGTCACGGCCGAGCACGGTGCCCTCGTCGAGGCGCGCGCCGCGCGCCCAGTCGGCCGCCGCCATCGCGCGCTTCCCCGCGGGGCGGACCTCGCCCAGCCGGACGGCGTGCGTGCCGGTGCCCACGAGCACCTCGCCCCGCCCGACGCGCACCGCGCCGGGCGCCAGGTCCGTGACGTCGGGGACGAGCCGCACGGGACCCAGACCGAGCCGCGCGCCGTCGGGGAGCGTCGTCCAGGCGCCGGGGGCCGGGGTGCAGCCCCGGACCCGCCGGTCGACCGCCATCGCCGGGTGCTGCCAGCGGACCCGGGCGTCCTCGGTGGTGAGCCGCGGCGCGAGGCTGACGCCGTCGGCGGGCTGCGGGACGGGGGTGAGGACGCCGTCCTCCAGCGCGTCCAGGGTCTTCACGAGCAGGTCGGAGCCGGCGTCGGCGAGCCGGCCGAGCAGGTCCCCGGACGTGTCGAGCGGCCGGATCGTCTCGGTGAGCGTGCCGAGCACGGGACCCGTGTCCAGCCCGGCCTCCAGCAGGAAGGTCGAGGCGCCGGTGACCTCGTCGCCGGCGATGATCGCGTGCTGCACGGGCGCCGCGCCGCGCCACGCGGGCAGCACCGAGAAGTGCAGGTTGACCCAGCCGTGCCGGGGCACGCCGAGGACGGCGGGCGGCACCAGGTTGCCGTAGGCCACGACGGGCGCGGCGTCCGGCGCGATCTCCGCGATCCGCGCCTGCGCCCCGGGGTCCCGGAGCGTCGCCGGGGCGAGCACCTCGAGGCCGGCCTCGAGCGCGCGCTCCTTCACCGGGCTGGGGGTGAGCGTCCGGCCGCGGCCCGCGCGGGCGTCGGGGCGGGTGAGGACGGCGACGACCTCGTGGCGGGAGGCGAGCAGGGCGTCCAGGGAGGGCAGCGCCACCGCGGGCGTCCCGGCGAAGAGCAGGCGCATGGGCACCGATCCTAGTGCCGTGGCCGGCACCCGTGCCGGGCACGGCTCGGCGGCCGACGCGGCACGCGCCCGCGTCAGCGCGGCAGGGCGCCGCGCGCCACCAGGTCGGCCCGCAGCGCCGCGGCCCCGGTGAACAGCACCGCCTGGTAGCCCAGCGCCGCCGCGCCGGCGACGTTGGCCGGGCTGTCGTCGACGAACACCGTTCGCGCCGGGTCCAGCCCGTGCCGATCCGCCAGCACCGCGAAGATCCGCGGGTCGGGCTTCACCACCCCCTCGCGCCCGGAGACCACGACGCCCTCGAGCCGCCCGATCACGGGCGCGACGCGCTCGCCGTGGTGGTAGGTCTCCGCCGACCAGTTGGTGAGCCCGAGCACCCGGACGCCCGCGGCCCGCAGCTCGTCCACCACCTCGGCGCTGCCCGGCACCGGCCCCGGCAGGGCGTGCGCGAACCGCTCGACGTACAGGTCGACGGTCGCCGCGTGCTCGGGGTGGGTCCGGGCGACCTCGTCGCGCGCCTCCCGCCAGGACCGGCCGGCGTCCTGCCGCAGGTTGAGCGCCGGGAAGTCGACGTCGGCGAGGAAGCGCTCGACCTCGGCGTCGGTCAGCACGCCGTCGAAGGCGCGCTCGGCCTCCCAGCGCACCAGGACGTTGCCCAGGTCGAACACGACGGCCTCGACGGGCTCGGCGCCGTCCGCGGTCCCGACGGGCTCGGCGGTGTCGGCGGGCTCGGCGGTGTCGGCGGGCTCGGTGGTGTCGGCGGGCTCGGCGGTGTCGGCGGGCTCGGTGGTCACAGCATCTCCTCCGGGTCGAGCCGGACGCGCACCGACCCACCCTCGCGGCGGGCGCTGCGCACGGCGAGGGACGCGGCCAGGGACCGCGCGAGGGTCCGGCCGTGCGCGGCGGGCACCCGGACGAGGGTGCGCACGGGCGGGTCGAGCGACTCCTGCACGGCCGCGCCGCCCGGCGCGAGCGGCTCCGGCTGCGGCACCGGCCCGAGCACGTCGGAGCCCTCCGGCAGCTCGACGCGGGCCAGCACGGCGGCGACGACCTCCCGGGTGCCGACCAGCTCGGCGACCCGGACGACCGGGGGCAGGCGGACCTCGGCGCGCTCGGCGAGCTCGCGCTCCGCGAGGCCCACCGGGTCCCAGCGCACCAGCGCCTGGGTGGGTCGCTCCGCGCCGTCGCCGACGAGCAGCACGACGCCGCCGTCCCGGGACGACCGGACCAGCGCGGCCGCGGCGAGCCAGCGGCGCACCGCGTCCTCGGTGGCGCGCAGCGAGGTCGACCCGGTGGTCACGGCGGCGTCCAGCAGCACGGCCGCGGCGTAGCCGGCCGGGGCGACCGGCTCGGCACCGATGGTCGACACCACGAGCGCGGGCCGGTCGGGCACCTCGGCGAGCACGCCGGACCGCGCCCCGGAGTGCCGCACGGTCACGCCCGGGAACGCGCGCCCGAGCTCCTCGGCGGTCCGGTCGGAGCCGACCGCGACGGACCGGAAGGTGCCGTTGCCGCACGCCTCGCACCGCCACTGGATCGCCAGCCGCCCGCACCAGCGGCACTGCGCGGTGCCGTCGCCGGACGTGAGCGCCAGCGGCCCGTGGCAGTGCGTGCAGCGGGCGATCTCCCGGCACCGCGCGCACGCGACCGCCGGCAGGTAGCCGGCCCGCGGCACCTGGACGAGCACCGGCCCGTCGGCGAGCCGGTCGCGGATCGTCCGCCACGCCTCGCCCGGGAGCCGGGCAGCCGCGGCGGCGCCCTCCCGGGCCAGCTCGACGCTGGTGAGCGCCCGCACCCGCGGGGTCCGCGCGCGGACGACGTCCCGGTCCGCGGCGACGGCCCGGACCCAGCCGGACGCGACGAGCGCCTGCACCTCCGTCGACCGGGCGTGCGCGGCCAGCAGCAGGCCGCAGCCCTCGAGCTCCGCGCGCAGGCCGAGCACCTCGCGGACGTGCGGGTACGGCGCCCGCGGCTCGGCGTGCAGGTCGTCGCCGTCGTCCCAGCACACCGCGAGCCCGAGGTCACGCACAGGGGCGAAGGCGGCGGCGCGCGTGCCGACCACCACCCGGGCGTGCCCGCGCAGCGCGGCGAGGAAGGCGCGGTACCGGCGCGCCGGACCGTCGTCGGCCATCAGCCGGACGTGGCTCGCGTCCGTGCCGTCCGGGGACCACGCGGGCACACCGGCCGCGACCAGCGCGGCGCACACCCGGTCGACGTCCCGGGCGTCGGGCACCACGACGAGCACCCCGCGCCCGCTCGCCAGGGTGGCCCGGGCGGCCTCCGCCACCCCGTCGGGCCACCGCTCCCCCGGCGGACCCGGCAGGGCCGACCAGGCCGCGCGCGGGGAGCCGCCGGCGGCGAGGTGCGCGAGGAACGCCGGCCCCCCGCGGTACGGCGCCCACGCCGACGCCGGGGCGGCGCCAGCCGCGGGTGCGTCGGTGGTCGGCGCGGCAGCAGCACCGGCCCGCGCCGCAGCCGCACCGTCCGACCCCGCCGCGCCGCCCGGCGCAGCCGCGTCGCCCGACCTCGCCGCACCGTCCGCCGCCGCGTCGCCCGGCGCCACGACCGCCACGGCCGGCGGCACCTCCCCCTCGGTCCGCGCGTGCCGCGGCGGCACCGCCAGCCGCAGCACGTCCGCCAGCGTCCCCGCGTACCGGTCGGCGACGGCGCGCGCCAGCCGTCCGACGGCGGGCGTCAGGACGGGCTCGGGCGAGACCACGCGCCGCAGCGGGACGAGGGCGCCGTCGTGCTCGGGCTCCGCGGCCCGGCCGAGGACGTACCCGTCGACGTCCTGCGCGCCGAACCGCACCTTCACCCGGGTCCCGGGCGCCGCGGTGTCCGCGAGGGTGGCGGGCACCAGGTACTCGAACGGCCGGTCCAGGTGCGCGGGCGCGAGCTCGACGGCGACCCGCGCGACGGGCAGGTCGGCGGCGGGCTCGACGTCCACGTCGCGGGCACGGGCGCGCCGCCGCGGCCGGGCACCGCCGGTCCCGCGGGCGCCCGCGGCGGACCGGGCCGCGCGCCCGCCGCCGGACGACCCCGCGGCGCCGACCCCGTCGAGCCCGAGCAGCGTCGGCTGCTCGGGGGCACCGGGTGCGCCCGTCGCCGCGGGCCCGTCCGCCACCCGGTCGCTCAGGACAGGGCGGAGCGCAGCGCGTCCACGCGGTCGGTGCGCTCCCAGGTGAACTCGGGCAGCGCCCGGCCGAAGTGGCCGTAGGCGGCGGTCTTCCGGTAGATCGGGCGCAGCAGGTCGAGGTCCCGGATGATCGCGGCGGGGCGCAGGTCGAACACCTCGCGGATCGCCGCGGTGAGGCGCTCGACCGGCACCGTCCCGGTGCCGAACGTCTCCACGTACAGGCCGACCGGGTGCGCCTTGCCGATCGCGTACGCGACCTGCACCTCGCAGCGACGGGCCAGGCCCGCGGCGACGACGTTCTTGGCGACCCAGCGCATGGCGTACGCGGCGGAGCGGTCGACCTTCGACGGGTCCTTGCCCGAGAAGGCGCCGCCACCGTGCCGGGCCATGCCGCCGTAGGTGTCCACGATGATCTTGCGGCCGGTCAGGCCGGCGTCGCCCTGGGGCCCGCCGACGACGAACTGCCCGGTCGGGTTGACCAGCAGCCGGTAGTCGCTGACGTCGAGGTCCAGGCCGGCCGACTCGAGCACCGGCGCGACGACGTGCTCGGCGATCGCCGGGGCGAGCTCGGTCTCCAGGTGCACGCCCGGCCCGTGCTGGGTGGACAGCACCACGGTGTCGAGCTTCACGGCGCGGTCGCCGTCGTACGCCACCGTCACCTGGGTCTTGCCGTCGGGGCGCAGGTCCGGGACCACGCCCTCCTTGCGGACGAGCGCGAGGCGCTCGGCGAGGCGGTGGGACAGCCAGATCGGCAGCGGGAGCAGGCTCTCGGTGTCGTCGGAGGCGTAGCCGAACATCAGGCCCTGGTCGCCGGCGCCCTGCAGGTCGAGCGGGTCGTGGTCGGACGCGTCCTGCCGCGACTCCCACGCCTTGTCGACGCCCTGCGCGATGTCGGGCGACTGCTGGCCGATCGACACCGACACGCCGCAGGAGTCGCCGTCGAAGCCGATGTCGGACGAGGTGTAGCCGATGCCGCGGACGACCTGCCGGATGATCTGCGGGATCTCCACGTACGCCGTGGTGGTGACCTCGCCCGCGACGTGCACCAGGCCGGTGGTGACCATCGTCTCGACCGCCACGCGCGCGGTGGGGTCCTGCTCCAGGATCGCGTCGAGGATCGCGTCGGAGATCTGGTCGCAGACCTTGTCCGGGTGCCCCTCGGTGACGGACTCGGACGTGAAGAGGCGCATGTCGGCGGGCGTCGTCATGCGCACAGGCTAGCCGGACGCGCGGTCCCTGCGTGTCAGGCGGGCAGCACGCGGACCACCGCGTCCCACAGCCCGTCGGACACCGCGTCCTTGCTGCCCTCGGCCGTGGCGACCACGGCGCCGTCGCGGTCGAGGATCGTCAGGGCGTTCTCCTCCGCCCCGAAACCCCGCCCCCCGCCGACGGCGTTCACCGCGAGCAGGTCGGCACCCTTGCGCCGCGCCTTCGCCCGGCCGTGGTCGAGCACGCCGCCGGAGTCGTCGCCCGTCTCGGCGGCGAACCCGACGACGACCTGGCGGCGGCCGTCCGCGCGCGGGGGGTCCGTGACCAGGCCGGCGAGCACGTCGGGGTTCTGCACCAGCGCGAGCGGCGGCACCGAGCCGTCGGCCTGCTTCTTGATCTTGTGCGCGGAGCCGGTCGCCGGCCGGAAGTCCGCCACGGCCGCGGCCATCACGACCACGTCGGCGTCCGCCGCGGCGGCGCGCACGGCGTCCTGCAGCTCGGCGGTGGTCTCGACCGGCACGACCCGCACGCCGGCCGGCGGCCGCACGGCGAGGTTGGCGGCGACCAGCGTGACGCGCGCACCCCTGGCCTGCGCGGTCCGGGCCAGGGCGACGCCCTGCTTGCCCGACGACCGGTTGCCGAGGAACCGCACCGGGTCGAGCGGCTCGCGGGTGCCCCCGGCGGAGACGACGACGGTCCGGCCCGCGAGGTCCTGCGGCCGGGGCTTGCCCTCGGGGTCGACCAGCGCGAGGGCGGCCGCGGCGATCGCGTCGGGCTCGGGGAGCCGGCCCGGGCCGCTGTCGGCGCCGGTCAGCCGGCCCGAGTCGGGGTCGAGCACGTGCACGCCCCGCTCGCGCAGGGTCGCGACGTTCGCCCGCGTGGCGGGGTGCTGCCACATCTCGGTGTGCATGGCCGGGGCCATCAGCACCGGGCACGTCGCGGTGAGCAGGGTGGCCGCGAGCAGGTCGTCGGCGCGCCCCGAGGCCGCGCGGGCCAGCAGGTCCGCGGTGGCGGGCGCCACGACGACCAGGTCGGCCTGGCGCCCGAGGCGCACGTGGGCGACCTCGGGCACGTCGTCGAACACCTCGGACGTCACCGGGTGCCCGGACAGGGCCTCCCAGGTGGCGCGCCCGACGAACTCCAGGGCCGCCCGGGTGGGCACGACGCGGACGTCGTGCCCGGCCTCGGTGAACGACCGGAGCACGTGGGCGGCCTTGTAGGCGGCGATGCCGCCCGCGACGCCGAGGACGATGCGCACGTCAGCGCGGGAGGCTCAGGCCTCGTTCGGGGCGACCGTCAGGAGGCCCGCGTCGATCTCGCGCATCGCGATGGACAGCGGCTTCTCCTGCGGGCGGGTCTCCACCAGCGGGCCGACGTACTCGAGCAGGCCCTCGTTGAGCTGCGAGTAGTAGGCGTTGATCTGGCGCGCGCGCTTGGCCGAGTAGATGACCAGCGCGTACTTGGAGTCGGCGCGCTCCAGGAGGCGGTCGATCGGCGGGTCGGTGATGCCGATGGGCTCGGCGACGGTTCCGGACACGGTGGCTCCCGTAGTCGAAGGGGGTGGGGACTGCCCGTCAGTCTACAGCCGCGGGCAGGCCCATCAGCGCGACCAGCTCGTCCGTGGCGCGCCGGACGTCGTCGTTGACCACGACGTGGTCGAACTCGGGCTCGGCCGCCATCTCGACCTCGGCCGTGGCGAGCCGGCGCGCGCGCTCCTCGGCGTCCTCCGTCCCGCGGCCGACGAGCCGGCGGACCAGCTCGTCCATCGACGGCGGGGCGAGGAACACGAACTGGGCCTCGGGCATCGTCGTCCGGACCTGGCGTGCGCCCTGCAGGTCGATCTCCAGCAGCGCGGGCTCCCCGGCGGCCAGCCGCTCCTCGACGGGCCGCCGGGGGGTGCCGTAGCGGTTCCTGCCGTGCACCACCGCCCACTCGAGCAGCTCGCCGTCGGCGACCATGCGGTCGAACTCCTCGGGCGTGACGAAGTGGTAGTGCAGGCCGTCGACCTCGCCCGGCCGCGGGGGCCGGGTCGTGGCCGAGACGGAGAGCCAGACCTGCGGGTACCGCGCCCGCAGGTCGGCGGACACGGTGCCCTTGCCGACGGCCGTGGGTCCGGCGAGGACGGTCAACCGGGCGCGCGGCGTCGTCATGCTGCTCTGGTGCTCCTGGAGTTGTGCGGCCCCGCGGGCCGGCGTCGGTGGGGCCGACCGGTCACCCGAACCGGTCGACCAGCGCCTTCACCTGGTGCGGGCCGAGGCCACGCACGCGGCGCGTCTCCGAGATGCCGATCTCGGAGATGATCTGGCGTGCCTTGACCTTACCCACTCCCGGGAGGGACTCGAGCAGGGCGAGCACCTTGAGCTTGCCGATCGTCTCGTCCTTCTGGCCCTGGGCGATCACCTCGGACAGCGAGCCCTGCGAGTACTTCAGCCGGTTCTTGACCTCCGCGCGGGCCTGGCGGGCGGCGGCGGCCTTCTCGAGCGCCGCTGCGCGCTGCTCGGGGGTGAGAGTCGGAAGTGCCACGTGAGTCACCTTCTCATCACTGTCGGGAGGCAGGGACATGGAACATGCGTGGTCCCCGCGGGGGTCCGGTGCGACGTCGCCCCGGGACCGAGGGCCCATCTCCCGAGGATGGCACGGGAAGGGCGAACCGGCACGTCCCGGCAGCGTGTCGCCGCGAAACCTCCTCGGACCCGTCGCTCCGGGCAACGGATCCGAGGAGGTCGCGGCGGGCCTCAGCGCAGCGCGGCCCCGGCCGCGTCGGCCGCGGCGCGGGCGGCGTCGCGCAGCGCACGCACGTCCGGCCCCGCCGCCAGCACGCCCCGCGAGGACGAGGCCAGCACCGCGGACCGCGCGTCGCCGAACACGGCCGCGAGCTCCGCGGGACCGGCGCCCTGCGCGCCGACGCCGGGGGCGAGCAGCGGGCCGCGCACGGCGGCCAGGTCCACGCCCAGCCGTGCGGCCGCGTCGCCGATCGTGGCGCCGACGACGAGGCCGATCGACCCCAGCGCCTCCCCCGCCGCCACGCCGCCGTCCGCGAGCTCCGTCGCGTTCGACGCCCCCGCCGCGCGCGCCACCCGGTCCGCGACGGCCACGCCGTCGGCGTCCCGCGCGTGCTGGACCTCCGGCCCCTCGGGGTTGGAGGTCAGTGCGAGCACGAACAGCCCCCGGCCGGTGGCCAGCGCCAGGTCGACGGCCGGCTGCAGCGAGCCGAACCCGAGGTACGGCGAGACGGTGAGCGCGTCTCCGGCCAGCGACGAGCCGTCGCGGAGGAACGCGTCCGCGTAGGCGCCCATCGTCGAGCCGATGTCGCCGCGCTTGGCGTCGACCACGACCAGCGTCCCGGTGTCCCGGCCGGCCGCCACGACCTCCTCGAGCGCCGCGACGCCCGCGGAGCCGTGCCGCTCGAAGAACGCGGCCTGCGGCTTGACCGCCGCGACCCGGCCCCCGACGGCCTCCATGACCGTGAGCGCGAACCGGCGCACGCCCTCGGCGCTGTCCGGCAGCCCCCACACGTCCAGCAGGGACGCGTGGGGGTCGATGCCGACGCAGAGCGGGCCGTGCTCGGCCATCGCGGCCGCGAGGCGGGCGCCGAACAGCCTCACGCGACCGCCCCACGAGCGCCGACGACGGACGCGCCCGCGGCGGCCGCGGCGGCGCGGCGGCGGGCCGTCGCCGCGTCGTGCTCCTGCAGGCTCGCGACGCCGAACGGCCCGGCCAGCGCGGCCTCGATGCCCTGCACCGCGGCGCCGAGCTGCTGCACGGTCGTGACGATCGCCTTGTCCGCCGCCGTCGTGGCCGCGCGGATCTCGTAGCCGTCGGCGCGCGCGCCCTGGCCCGACGGCGTGTTCACGACGATGTCGACCTCGCCCGCCGAGATGAGGTCGACGATCGTCGGCTCCCCCGCCGGCCCGCGGCCGGACGAGAACTTCCGCACGACCGTCGAGGCGATGCCGTTGCGCTTGAGCACCGCGGCGGTGCCGTCGGTCGCCAGGATCTCGAAGCCGAGCTCCTGCAGCCGCTTCACCGGGAACACGATCGAGCGCTTGTCCCGGTCGGCGACCGAGATGAACGCCCGGCCGGAGGTCGGCAGGCCGCCGAAGGCCGCGGACTGCGACTTCGCGAACGCCGTCGGGAAGTCGGTGTCGAAGCCCATGACCTCGCCGGTGGACCGCATCTCCGGGCCGAGCACGGTGTCGACCACGGTGCCGTCGGCGGTGCGGAACCGCTTGAACGGCAGCACGGCCTCCTTGACGGCGATCGGCGCGTCCAGGTCGATGACGCCCGCGTCGTCGACCGGCAGCACGCCGGAGGCGCGCAGGTCCGCGATCGACCTCCCGGTCATCACCAGCGCGGCCGCCTTGGCCAGCGGCACGCCCGTCGCCTTGGACACGAACGGCACGGTGCGGGACGCGCGCGGGTTCGCCTCGAGGACGTAGAGCACGTCGGACACCAGCGCGAACTGGATGTTGAGCAGGCCGCGCACGCCGACGCCCTTCGCGATGGCCTCGGTCGACACCTTGATCCGCTGCAGCTCCGACGCCGACAGCGACACCGGCGGCAGCACGCAGGCCGAGTCGCCGGAGTGGATGCCGGCCTCCTCGATGTGCTCCATGACGCCGCCGAGGAACAGCTCGGTGCCGTCGTACAGCGCGTCGACGTCGATCTCGATCGCGTCGTCCAGGAACCGGTCGATCAGCAGCGGGGGCAGGGCGCCGCCGCGCGCGGTGGCCTCGGCCAGCGCGCGCTCGACGTACTCGGTCAGCTGCTCGTCGGAGTAGACGATCTCCATCCCCCGGCCGCCCAGCACGTACGACGGGCGCACCAGCACCGGGTAGCCGATCCGGGCGGCGGTCTCCCGCGCGACCGGCAGCGTGGTGGCGGTGCCGAACGCCGGCGCGGGCAGGCCGGCCGCGGCGAGCACGGCGCCGAACGCGCCGCGGTCCTCCGCGGCGTCGATCGCGGCCGGCGGGGTGCCGAGGATCGGCAGGCCGGCGTCCTCCAGGCGCTGCGCGAGCGACAGCGGGGTCTGGCCGCCGAGCTGCACGATGAGCCCCGCGACCGGGCCGGCGGCCTTCTCGGCCTCGTAGACCTCGAGGACGTCCTCGAAGGTCAGCGGCTCGAAGTACAGCCGGTCCGCGGTGTCGTAGTCGGTCGACACGGTCTCGGGGTTGCAGTTGACCATGACGGTCTCGTACTCGCCCTTGAGCGCCAGCGTGGCGTGCACGCAGGAGTAGTCGAACTCGATGCCCTGGCCGATGCGGTTCGGACCCGAGCCGAGGATGAGCACCGCCGGCCGCTCGCGCGGGGCGACCTCGGTCTCCTCGTCGTAGGACGAGTAGTGGTACGGCGTGCGGGCCGCGAACTCGGCGGCGCAGGTGTCGACGGTCTTGTAGACCGGGCGGACGCCGAGCGCCTGCCGCACCTCGCGCGCCACGTCCTCGCTCACGCCGCGCAGCTGCGCGACCTGGACGTCGGACAGCCCGTGCCGCTTGGCGCGGCGCAGGACCGCGGCGGTCAGCTCGGGCGCGGCGGCGGTCTCCGCGGCGACCTCGTTGATCAGCTGCAGCTGGTCGAGGAACCACGGGTCGATGCCGGTGCGGGCGTACACCTCGTCGACGGACACGCCGGCGCGGAGCACCTGCTGCACGTCGACCAGGCGGTGCTCGGTCGGCCGGGAGATCGTCGCGACCAGCGCGTCCAGCGCCTCGCCGGTCAGCGCCTCGCCGTCCCAGTGGAACGTCGTGCCCTTGCGGTCGATGGACCGCATGGCCTTGCCGAGCGCCTCGGTGAAGTTGCGGCCCAGGGCCATGGCCTCGCCGACGGACTTCATCGTGGTGGTCAGCGTCGGGTCGGCGGCCGGAAACTTCTCGAAGGCGAACCGCGGCACCTTGACCACGACGTAGTCGAGGGTCGGCTCGAACGACGCCGGGGTGGAGCCGGTGATGTCGTTCGGGATCTCGTCCAGCGTGTAGCCGACCGCCAGGCGGGCGGCGATCTTCGCGATCGGGAAGCCGGTGGCCTTCGACGCCAGCGCCGAGGACCGGGACACGCGCGGGTTCATCTCGATGACGATGATCCGGCCGGTGTCCGGGTTCACCGCGAACTGGATGTTGCACCCGCCGGTGTCGACGCCGACCTCGCGGATCACCGCGATGCCGATGTCGCGCAGCCGCTGGTACTCGCGGTCGGTGAGCGTGAGCGCCGGGGCGACGGTGACCGAGTCGCCGGTGTGCACGCCGACCGGGTCGACGTTCTCGATCGAGCAGACGACCACGACGTTGTCCGCCTTGTCGCGCATGAGCTCGAGCTCGTACTCCTTCCAGCCGAGGATCGACTCCTCCAGGAGCACCTCGGTGGTCGGCGAGTAGTGCAGGCCCTGGCCGACGATCCGGCGCAGGTCCGTCTCGTCGTAGGCGATGCCGGAGCCGAGGCCGCCCATGGTGAACGACGGGCGGACGACGACCGGGTAGCCCAGGTCCTCGACGGCACCGAGCGCGTCGTCGACGGTGTGCACGATCGCCGACCGCGCGGACTCGCCGCCGCAGACCTCGACGACCTGCTTGAACTGCTCGCGGTCCTCGCCCTTCTGGATCGCGGGGATGTTGGCGCCGATCAGCTCGACGCCGTACTCCTCGAGCACGCCGGCCTCGTCCAGCGCGATCGCGGCGTTGAGCGCGGTCTGGCCGCCCAGCGTCGGCAGGATCGCGTCCGGGCGCTCCTTGGCGATGATCGAGGTCAGCACCTCGGTGGTGATCGGCTCGACGTAGGTCGCGTCGGCGAACTCCGGGTCGGTCATGATCGTCGCCGGGTTGGAGTTCACGAGGACGACCCGCAGGCCCTCCTCCTTCAGCACGCGGCACGCCTGGGTGCCGGAGTAGTCGAACTCCGCGGCCTGGCCGATGACGATCGGGCCGGAGCCGATGACGAGGACGGAGTGGATGTCGGTGCGGCGAGGCATCAGGCGCCCTTCGGGGAGTCGGTGACGTCGGTGGCCTGGCCCGCGGCGGCGGCACCCTTGTCGGGCTCGCGCATCAGGTCCAGGAACCGGTCGAACAGGTAGGCGGCGTCGTGCGGGCCCGCGGCGGCCTCGGGGTGGTACTGCACCGAGAACGCCGGCAGGTCGAGGGCGGCCAGGCCCTCGACGACGTCGTCGTTGAGGTCGACGTGCGAGACGGTGACGCGGCCGTACCGCCCGCCGTCGTGCGGGGCGATCGACACCTCGTCCAGCGGGGCGTCGACCGCGAACCCGTGGTTGTGCGCGGTGATCTCGACGCGGCCCGTGGCACGGTCGAGCACCGGCTGGTTCACGCCGCGGTGCCCGTAGCCGAGCTTGTAGGTGCCGTAGCCGAGGGCACGGCCGAGCAGCTGGTTGCCGTAGCAGATGCCGAAGAACGGGATCCTGCGGTCCAGCACCTCGCGGAGCAGCTCGACCTCGTGGGTCGCCGCGGACGGGTCGCCGGGGCCGTTGGAGAAGAACACGCCGTCGGGCGCGGTGGCGAGCACGTCGTCGATGGACGACTGCGCCGGCAGCACGTGCACCTCGATGCCGCGCTCCGCCATCCGGTTCGGGGTCATCGACTTGATGCCCAGGTCGACGGCGGCGACGCGGGCGACGGGCTCCGCGAGCTCCGCGCCGTCGGGGCCGAGCGCCTTCACGACGTACGCGGCGTCCGTGGACACCTCGCCCGCCAGGTCGGCGCCCGCCATCTGCGGGCGGTCCTGCACCTCCGCGACCAGGTCCTCGGCCGCGCGCCGGCGGCCGGCGGCGTCGAGCAGCGCGTCGCCGGACACGATCGCGGCGCGCATCACGCCGCGCTCGCGCAGGTGCCGGGTCAGGGCCCGGGTGTCGATGCCGGAGATGCCCACGACGCCCTGCGCCGCCAGCTCCTCGTCCAGGCTGCGGTCGCTGCGCCAGTTCGACGCGCGGCGCGCGGGGTCCCGCACGACGTAGCCGGACACCCAGATCCGGCCCGACTCGGGGTCCTCGTCGTTGACGCCGGTGTTGCCGATGTGCGGCGCGGTCATCACGACGATCTGGCGGTGGTAGCTGGGGTCGGTCAGCGTCTCCTGGTACCCGGTCATGCCGGTGTTGAAGACGATCTCGCCCCAGGTGGTGCCGGTGGCCCCGTAGGCCTCGCCGGCGAACGTCCGCCCGTCCTCGAGGACCAGCAGTGCGTCCGTCATGAGCTCTCCTTGGACCCGCCCGCGGCGGGTGTCGTTCCGATGAGGGTCTGGGTGGCCGCGAGCAGCGCGTCCGCCTCCTGGCGGTGCCGCAGGCGCAGGCCGGTGTCGAGGCCGCGGGGGTCGTCGTCCGGGCTGGGGACCCAGGTCAGCACGACCAGCCCCTCGCCGCCGACGACCTTGCCGGCCATGCCGCCGGAGGTGCCCACCGCGCGCAGCGCCGCGCGCGGGACGAACACGTCCGGCGCGCCTCGTCGTCGGACCACCACGCCGGCGTCGTGCACGGCGACCGTGGCGGCGGAGCGCACGCCGAGGCCGTGCGACCCCACGCGGTCGAGCCAGTCGCCGGCCCGGGTCGTCGACACGTAGGTGGCGTCGAGCGGCTCGGTGCGGGCGTCGCCCAGGGCGTCGTCTGCGGGGACGGCCGGGGGCGCGGGCACCTCGCCCGGGCCGCGGACGAGGCGGCGCCACCCCGTGACCATGCCGAGCAGCAGCGCCGCGCCGAGCACGACGAGGATCGTCACGGACAGCCAGGGCGGCATCAGGGCGTCACCCGCCCCGCGGCGAAGCGCGGGTCCGCCGGGTCGTCCTGCGGCACGCCGTCGAGCACCGTGGCCCGGCCGCGCAGGAACGTCGCGACGACCCGGCCCGGCAGCTCCCGGCCGCGCAGCGGCGAGTTCGCCGACGCGGTGGCCTGCTTCTCGGGCTCCACGACCCGGCGCTGGTCGGGGTCGACCAGCACGAGGTTGGCCGGCTCCCCGACCGCGATCGGGCGGCCGTGGCCCTCGACCCGGCCGATCCGCGCCGGGTTCGTGGACAGCACCCGGGCGACGTCGGCCCAGGTCATCCGGCCGGTGTCGACCATCGTCTGCTGCACGACCGACAGCGCGGTCTCCAGGCCGGTCATGCCGAACGCGGCCGCCGCCCACTCGCAGTCCTTGTCCTCGCGGGTGTGCGGGGCGTGGTCGGTCGCGACGATGTCGATCGTGCCGTCGGCCAGGCCCTCGCGGACCGCGTCGACGTCGGCCTGCGTGCGCAGCGGCGGGTTCACCTTGAACACCGGGTCGTAGCCGCGCGCCTCCTCGTCCGTGAGGACCAGGTGGTGCGGGGTGACCTCGGCGGTGACGTCGATGCCGCGCGACTTGGCCCAGCGGACGATCTCCACCGAGCCGGCCGTCGACAGGTGGCACACGTGCAGCCGGGACCCGACGTGCTCGGCCAGCAGCACGTCGCGGGCGATGATCGCCTCCTCCGCGACCGCGGGCCAGCCGGCCAGGCCGATCTCGGCGGACACGACGCCCTCGTGCATCTGCGCACCCTCGGTCAGCCGGGGCTCCTGCGCGTGTTGGGCGATCACGCCGTCGAACGCCTTCACGTACTCCAGCGCGCGGCGCATCAGCACCGGGTCGTGCACGCACTTCCCGTCGTCGCTGAACACCCGCACCCGGGCGGCGGAGTCGGCCATCGCCCCGAGCTCCGCGAGGTGCTCCCCCGCCAGGCCCACGCTGACCGCGCCCACCGGGTGCACGTCCGTCCAGCCGGCCTGCGCACCGAGGCGCCAGACCTGCTCGACGACGCCGGCGGTGTCCTGCGTCGGCGTCGTGTTCGCCATCGCGTGCACCGCGGTGAACCCGCCGGCCGCCGCCGCACGGGTGCCGGACGCGATCGTCTCGGCGTCCTCCCGGCCGGGCTCGCGCAGGTGGGTGTGCAGGTCGACCAGGCCGGGCAGCAGCACCATGCCGGTCGCGTCGATGACGTCCAGGTCGTCCGGCGCGTTCTCGGACGCGTCACCGGCCTCCGGGCCGATCGCCGCGACCAGGCCGCCGGCGACCAGGACGTCGGTGGGGTCGCCGCCGAGGATGCGGACGTCCTTGAGCAGGTACTGCGCGGTCATGCGGTGGCTCCGGCGGTGGTGGTGGGCGCGGCGATCGGCCCGGAGGCCGGTGACGCGTCCGAGAACGCGCCGGACGACCTGGACG
>NZ_JAKRMS010000081.1 GCF_022346185.1 Cellulomonas sp. ACRRI
GTGCGGGAGGGGGCGGCGGTGGCGGGCATGCGGAGGTCTCCGTCCGTCGGTGGGGTGCGGGCCTCGACCCGGCCCGCCGTCCCGATCGGGCGGCCCGCCCCGCGCGTGAGCGCGTCGGCGGGTGAAAGGTAAGACCTTTGGCGGCGGAGCGGCTCAGCCCTCGACGACGAGGTGCGGCAGCAGGCCGGTCACCTCGAGCAGCGTCTCCACCGCCGGGCCGATCCCGCGGACGGCCAGGGTGTCCCCGGTGGACTGCAGCGCCATGACCAGCCCGGCCAGCAGCCCGACCGCCGACGAGTCCGCGAAGGTCACCTCCGTCATGTCGACCACCCGCACGCGCGGCAGCACCGCGGCGAGGTCCGTGCCGCGGGCGCTCTGGGCACCCAGCCGGTCGCGCAGGTCCTCGACGACGGCCACGTCGACCTCCCCGCGCATCCGCAGCAGCGCGGGCTCCGCGTCGTCGACCCAGACGTGCCCTCGATCGGGGAGCGGCGGGGTCGGGCCGGCGGCTGCGGTCTGAGGCACCCGTCCAGTATGCGTGCCGCGGACGCCACGCGGGGGCAGGGCGGTGGATCTCGGCGCGGCGGGCACCGCGCGGTGGCACGGCGCACGCTTTCCCGCCGGCGGGTCGGCGCCGGGCGTGCGCGGCGCGACGAAGGGCGGACGGCAGAGGCCCCCGACCTGCGTCGCCGCTGGTCGGGGGCCTCCCGAAGTGCGCCATCAGGGACTCGAACCCCGAACCCGCTGATTAAGAGTCAGCTGCTCTGCCAATTGAGCTAATGGCGCAACGAGGAGAAACGTTAGCAGCCCCGTGGCGCCGGACGCTAATCGGATCCCCCGCTCAGCGGCCCGACGTGGCGGACGTCACGCCGGGTGCGGGTCCGCCGCCGCGTCCGGGTCCACCGGCACGTCGTCCTCCGGCCCGAGCGGGGCGACGGGCGCCGCGGCGCCGGCCTCGGCGTCCCCGTCCTCGCCCTCCCACCAGGCCTCCTCCGGCAGCCCCTCGGCCGCCAGGATCGCCTCCGACCGCGGCTCCGCCACGGCCAGGTCCGCCAGCAGCGTGAGCGGCACGTGCTCCGCCAGGAGGTCCATCACGACGCCCGTCGCGTCGCCCTCCGCGCCGCGCTCGTCCTGCACGGCCGCCTGCTTGTCATCGCCCATCACGGCCACCCCCGGGGTCGTTCCTGCGCACATGGGAACACCGCGCGACGGGCACGCGCAACACGTGACGCCGAGGGCGAACAACCCTGCCGCGGCGGCAGGGAAAACGCTTCCTAGAGGTACAGGCCCGTGCCCTGGCCGCCGTCGCGCGGCTCGGCCACCGCGTGCACGTCCTTCTCCCGGAGCAGCAGGTAGGTCTGCGCCTCGAGCTCCACCTCGGCCCGCTCGTCGGGGTCGAACAGCACCCGGTCCCCGACCGCCACCTGCCGGACGTGCTGCCCGGCGGCGACGACCGCCCCCCCAGGTGAGCCGCTTGCCCACCGCAGCCGTCGCCGGGATGACGATGCCCGCGGTCGACCGGCGCTCCGAGGCGTCGGCGTCCAGCTGGACGAGCAGGCGGTCGTTCAGCATCCGGATGGGCAGCTCGGGGCGGGTCGGGCTCTCGGGGCGCTGTGCACTCACGGGGCAGACGCTACCGCCCGGCCGTCGTACGCTGACGGCGCCCGTCGCGCGCGGGCGCCGCACCCACCAGCCAGGAGACCGCCATGCCCCGCCTCGCCGTCGGCGACACCGCCCCGGACTTCACGCTGCCGACCGCCGACGGCGGCTCGCTGACCCTGTCGGACCTGCGCGGCCAGGGCGTCGTCGTGTACTTCTACCCGGCGGCGGGCACCCCCGGCTGCACCAAGCAGGCGTGCGACTTCCGCGACTCGCTGGCGTCGCTGCAGGCGCACGGCTACGCCGTCGTCGGCGTCTCCCCGGACACCCCGGAGAAGCTCGCCCGGTTCGCCGAGGAGGAGGCGCTGACCTTCCCCCTGGTGTCCGACCCGGACAAGCAGGTGCTCGAGGCCTGGGGCGCGTGGGGCGAGAAGTCCCTCTACGGCAAGACCGTCACCGGCGTGATCCGGTCGACCGTGGTCCTCGACCCCGAGGGCGCCGTCCGGCTGGCGCAGTACAACGTCAAGGCCACCGGCCACGTCGCCAAGCTGCGTCGCGACCTCGGCGTCGACGGCTGACGCACCGCCCCCGGCCCGGCCGGGGCGCGCGGGAGTGGTGAAACGGCAGCCACGCCAGGTTTAGGTCCTGGTGCCCGAGAGGGCGTGCGGGTTCGAATCCCGTCTCCCGCACCGCACGCACCGGCGCACGCACCGCGCGCCGCGCCGGGGGGCGCGTTCACCCGCCCGGCACCCCGGCCACCCGGATGCCCGCCCGGCCGCGACCCCGTCCGGGTGACCGCCCGCCCGACCGCTCAGACACCGCTTCACCCGCTCGACAGGAGGACGGGACCCGAGGCGGCGTCCCGCGCGGGCGCGACGCCCGCGGCGTGCGTGACGGGAGGCCGACGGATGACCGGGACCAGGGGTGCGACGGGTCGGGACGAGGGGGCGGCTGCGGCCGCGCCCGGGCGCCGGGGGCTCGGCTTCACCGGCAAGATCCTGCTGACGGTGTCGGCCGCCGTCGCGATGACCGGCCTGCTGGGCTGGATCTCGATCCTGACGCTGTGGCAGAGCACCGCGCGCACCGAGCGGATGTACTCGGACCACGTGACCGGCCTGGCGCTCGCCAGCCAGGTGGCCTCCCACCTCAACGAGGCGCAGTCGATCGGCGCCGACATGCGCGCGGCGCGCGACGCCGGCGACCCGTTCCGGGCCGACGGGCTGACGTCGGACCGCGGGGCCGCCGTCGGCGCCGCGCTCGCCGCGCTCGACGAGTACGCCGCGATCCCGGCCCTGTCCGACGAGCTGACCGACGCGGCCGGCGAGGTCCGCACCGCGCTGACCACCTACCAGGACCTGGTGGGCGCCAGCGAGGGCGCGGACACCGCGGCCCGGGGCGCCGCCACCCGCGTCGACGCGCTGATCGAGGCGCAGACGGCCGCCGCGGCCACGGCGTCCCGCGAGGCGACCGCCGCCGGGGACCGCGCCGTGCGCCTGGAGCTCGTCGCCCTCGGCATCGCGGCGGTGGTGCCCGCCGTGGCCGGCGTCGTCGTGGCCCGGCGGCTGAGCCGGCGCCTGGACCGGGTGGCGGACGCCGCGCAGGCCCTCGCCGGGGGCGACCTGACCGTCCGCTGCGGGGTCACCGGCGCCGACGAGATCGGCCGGACCGCCGGCGCGCTGGACCGGGCCACCGCCGCCCTGCGCGACACGGTCGCCGGCATCGACGGGACAGCCCGCACGGTGGCGGACGCCGCGGGCCGGCTCGAGCGCTCCGCCGGCCAGGTGGTCTCGGGCGCGGACCGCACCTCGGAGCAGGCGGTCGTGGTCGCCGGCGCGGCGGAGCAGGTCAACCGGGACGTGCACACCGTGGCGGCGGGCGCGGAGCAGATGGGCGCCAGCATCCGGGAGATCGCCCGGAACGCCGCCGAGGCCGCCGCCGTCGCCGGGCGGGCCACCGAGGCCGCCGCCCGGACCAACGAGCAGGTCACCCGCCTGGGCACGTCCTCGCAGGAGATCGGCAACGTGGTGAAGGTGATCACCTCGATCGCCGAGCAGACCAACCTGCTGGCGCTGAACGCGACCATCGAGGCCGCCCGGGCCGGTGAGGCGGGCAAGGGGTTCGCCGTCGTCGCCGGGGAGGTCAAGGAGCTCGCCCAGGAGACAGCGAAGGCCACCGAGGACATCGCCCGGCGCGTCGAGACGATCCAGTCCGACACCGAGGGCGCCGTCGCGGCCATCGGCGAGATCGGCACGATCATCGCCCGGATCGACGACTACCAGACGACGATCGCGTCCGCGGTGGAGGAGCAGACCGCCACCACGACGGAGATGAGCCGGTCGGTCGGCGACGCCGCGGCGGGCTCCAGCGAGATCGCCGCCACCATCACCGGCGTCGCGGACGCCTCCGCCGGCAGCACCGAGGAGCTGGGGCGGATGGGCGAGTCGATCGCCGAGCTCGCGCGGATGGCCGACGACCTGCGGACCCGGGTGGCGCAGTTCCGGCACTGAGGCCCGGCCCCCGCACCGGCCCGGACGCCACGACGCCCCCGCACGCTGCTCGCGGGCGGGGGCGTCGTCGGTGCGCGTGCGCTCGGGTCAGCTCTGCGCCGCCCCGGCCGCGGCGATCTGCGCGCGGACGTCGTCCATGTCCAGCGCCTTGACCGCGTCGACCACCTGCTCCAGCGCCGGCGCCGGGAGGGCGCCCGCCTGGTTGAACACCAGGATGCCCTCGCGGAAGGCCATCAGGGTCGGGATCGACGTGATCTGCAGCTCGGCCGCCAGCTGCTGCTCGGCCTCGGTGTCCACCTTCGCGTGCACGACGTCGGGGTGGGACTCCGACGACTGCTCGAAGATCGGCCCGAAGCGCTTGCACGGCCCGCACCAGTCCGCCCAGAAGTCCACCAGCACGATGTCGTTCTCGGTGATCGTCTTCTGGATGGTGTCGGCCGTCAGCTCGGTCGTTGCCATCAGTCGCCTCCTGTTGTCGGTGTGGCCAGTAGAGCACCCGGACCCCGTCCAGTATTCCCGGACGGGGAGGCACCCGCCCGCGGGGAGGCGCCGCACCGCGCGTCGGGCTGTCGCCCGCCCCCCGGCCCGGGGTACAACTGCCGGGTGACCGACACGGCTGACCTGCCCCGCGAGCCCGAGCGCCCCTCCGGGTGGCTGAGTCCCGAGGGCATCGCGGCCGCCCGCCGCTCGCTCCCCCTGCTCTACGTCGACGCCGTCCCGGTGCGGGTCGACGAGTCCGGCGACGTGGTCGCCGTCGGCCTGCTGCTGCGGGTCACGCCCGAGGGCGTGATGTCCCGCGCGCTGGTGTCCGGCCGCGTGATGTACCACGAGCGGGTGCGGGACGCGCTCCTGCGGCACATCGAGAAGGACCTCGGCCCGGTCGCGCTGCCGCAGGTCCCGCCGACGCCGCAGCCGTTCACGGTCGCCGAGTACTTCCCGACGCCCGGCGTGACGCCGTACCACGACCCGCGCCAGCACGCGGTGTCGCTCGCGTACGTCGTGCCGGTCACCGGCGACTGCCGGCCGCAGCAGGACGCGCTCGACCTCGCCTGGCTCACCCCCGAGGAGGCGTGCAGCGAGCAGGTGCAGGTCGAGATGAATGGCGGCCAGGGGCTGCTGCTGCGCCAGGCGATGGCGCACGTCGGCCGGATGCCCTGAGGCGGCGACCGTGACCACCGAGGCGCGGACCCCGGGCGCGGCGGGCGCGCGGACCGGGTCCGCCGGGCTCGCCGCCGCACGCGTGCTGCACGCGCTGCTGGGGCTGGCCGCGGCCGGCGGCGTCGGGCTGGAGGTGTCCCGCGCGCTCGCCGAGGGCCCCGGCGACGCCGGCACGCTCGCCGAGCGGCTGATCCGGCTGTTCTCCTACTTCACCATCCAGTCGAACCTGCTGGTGCTCGTGGCCTCGGTGCTGCTCGCGGCGCGGCCCGCCCGCGCCGGCCGCGTCATGGCCGTGCTGCACCTGGACGCGCTGCTCTGCATCGCCGTGACCGGCGTGGTCTACCACACGGTCCTCGCCGACGCGGGCGTCGACCTGACCCCGTCGGGCGACCTGGCGAACTTCCTCCTGCACACGGTGACGCCGATCGGCGCCTGGGTGGTGTGGCTCCTGGTCGGCCCGCGGCCGCGGTTCGCCGGCGCGACCGTCGCGTGGTCGGTCGTGTACCCGCTGGCGTGGATCGGGTACACGTTCGCCCGGGGCGCGGCGACGGGCTGGTACCCGTACCCGTTCCTGGACGCCGGCGCCCTCGGCCTCGCGACCGCCGCCCGCAACACGGCGCTCGTGGCGGTCGCCTTCCTGGTCCTCGCCGTCCTGGTCCGCCTCCTGGAGCGCGTCCTGCCCCGCGTGCCCTGACGCGCGCCCTACAGCTCGATCGCCGGCCAGTCGGCCAGGTCGGCGCGCATCGCCCGGTCGTGGGTCGCCACGACGACCGCCGCCGACGTCAGGCGGAGCGCCTCCGTGAGCTCGTCGACCAGGGCGATCGACAGGTGGTTGGTCGGCTCGTCCAGGAGCAGCACGTGCGGGGCGGCGACCAGGGCGGCCGCGAGCTCGAACCGGCGCCGCTGCCCCACCGACAGCTCGCCGAGCGGCCGGTCCAGGTCCTCCTCCTCCAGGAGACCCAGCGCCGCCACGGGCAGCACGTGCGCCGGGTCGAGCGCCCCGACCTCGAGCAGGTCCAGCGCCCGCCGCGCCGCGGCCTCGAATCCCGTCGTCGCCAGCCGCGCCGGGCTGTCGTCGTCCTGCACCAGCACGCCGAGCCGCACGCCCGGCGCGACCGAGCGGTGCCCCCGGTCCAGCGGGGTCCGCCCGGCCAGGGCCGCGAGCAGCGTCGACTTCCCGGCCCCGTTCGCGCCGGTCACCAGCAGGCGCCCCGCGGGCGGCAGGTCGACCCGCACCCCCGGCAGGTCCAGCCGTCCCTCGACGCGCGGCGCGCGCAGCTCCAGCAGCGGCCCGCCCGCGTAGTCGGCCGGGATGCTCGGCAGGTCGGGGAACGCCAGCGCGGGCGGCGGCACCGGCACCTCGACGGCCTCGGCCTCCAGCCTCTGGACCAGGCGGTCGGCGGCCTTCACGTGGATGCGCGCGCGGGTGCCGCGACGGTGCTTCTGCGAGCCCTTGGGCGGGCGCCACTCGTCGGACAGCCCCTCGTAGGACTCGTCGAGCCGCTGGGCCAGCTTTGCCGCGCGCTTGCGCTCCTGCGCGTACCGCGCGCGCCAGCGCCGCAGCGCCTGGTCCTTGGCGAACCGGTACGTGGCGTACCGGGTCGCCCCGTACAGGACCGGCCGGCCGTCCATCGAGGGGTCCAGGTCGAGGATCGCGGTCATCACGTCGTCGAGCAGCCGCCGGTCGTGCGTGACGATCACGACGACCCCCGGCCACTGCTGCAGCTGGGCGGTCAGGTAGTCGATGCCGCCGACGTCGAGGTGGTTCGTCGGCTCGTCCAGCAGCAGGACGTCGGCCCGCTCCGCGACGTGGCACGCCAGCCGGGCGCGGTACGCCTCCCCCACGCTCAGCGTGTCCAGCCGGCGCCCGGGGTCGCGGGGGGCGCCGAACCGGGTCAGCGCCTCGTCCACCCGCCGGTCGACGTCCCACGCCGCGAGCCGGTCGACCGCCGCGATGGCGTCGGCCAGCGCCGCCAGGTCGCCGCCCTCGTGGTCGAAGCCCGCGACGACCTCGTCCAGCCGCGCCGCCGCGGCGCGCACGTGGGACGCGGTCCGGCGCACCAGGTCCCCGACCGTCGCGCCGGGCGGCACGTCGAGCTCCTGCTGCACCACCGACACCGACCCGGACCGGCGGACCTCGCCCGCGGTGGGCGCGAGGTCGCCGGCGAGCAGCCGGAGCAGCGTCGTCTTGCCCGCGCCGTTCTCCCCCACGACGCCGACCCGGTCGCCCGCGGACGCGGACAGGCCGACGCCGTCGAGGACCGGCCGCCCCGGGTACCCGAAGGTCAGGCCGTCCGCGACGAGGTGGACGTCAGCCACGCGGCTCCCGGCCGAGCACGGCGACGACGGCGGGCACCAGCGCGCGGAACGCCTGCCCGCGGTGCGAGATGCGGTTCTTCTCCTCCGGGGCGAGCTCCGCGCAGGTCAGGTCGCCGCCCGCCGGCACCAGGATCGGGTCGTAGCCGAAGCCGTGCTCCCCCCGCGGCGCGGTCGCGAGCGTGCCGACCAGGTGGCCGAGCTCGACGTGCTCCTCGCCGTCCGGGGTCACCAGCGCCGCGGCGCAGGTGAACCGGGCGCCGCGGTGCTCGGGCGCGATGTCGGACAGCTGCGCGAGCAGCAGGTCGAGGTTCGCCCGGTCGTCGCCGTGCCGGCCGGACCAGCGCGCCGAGAAGATGCCGGGCGCGCCGCCGAGCACGTCGACGGACAGCCCCGAGTCGTCCGCGACCGCGGGCAGCCCGGTGTGCGCGGCGAGGGCGCGCGCCTTGATCAGCGCGTTCTCGGCGAACGTCACGCCGTCCTCGACGGGCTCGGGCGCGCCCACGTCGCGGGCGCCGACCACCGAGTCCGGGTCGAGCCCGGGCAGGGCCGGCACGAGGATCGCGCGCAGCTCGCCGAGCTTGTGGACGTTGTGCGTGGCGAGGACGAGGCGGGCCGGGCCGGTCACGCGGTCACCGCCGGCGCCGCCGCGCCGCTCCGCACCGTCACGGTCTGCCCGGCGGGCAGCGCCAGCACCTCGCGCTGCACCCGGGCGAGCTCGGACGTGCCGACCAGCGCCAGGTCGAGCAGCGCGTCGAGCTCCGCGCGGTCGAACGGCGCGTGCTCGGCGGTGCCCTGCACCTCGACGAAGCTGCCCGAGCCGGTGACGACGACGTTCATGTCGGTGTCGGCGCGGACGTCCTCCTCGTACGGGAGGTCGAGCACGGGCCGGCCGCCGACGACGCCGACGCTCACCGCCGACACCGAGTCGCGCAGCACGACCTTGCGGCCGTCGACCGCGCCCTGGGCGATGCCCCACGCGACGGCGTCCGCGAGCGCCACGTAGGCGCCGGTGACGGACGCGGTGCGGGTCCCGCCGTCGGCCTGGAGCACGTCGCAGTCGAGCACGATGGTGTTCTCGCCCAGCGCCGCGACGTCGATGATCGCCCGCAGCGACCGGCCGATCAGCCGGGAGATCTCGTGCGTGCGGCCGCCGACCTTGCCGCGCACCGACTCGCGGTCGGACCGGGAGGACGTCGCGCGCGGCAGCATCGCGTACTCGGCGGTGACCCAGCCCTCGCCGGAGCCCTTGCGCCAGCGCGGCACCCCGGCGGTGAACGACGCCACGCACAGCACCTTGGTGCCGCCGAACTCGACGAGCACGCTGCCCTCGCCCGCGTCCAGGTAGCGGCGGGTGATCGCGATCGGGCGGAGCTCGTCGACGGCGCGGCCGTCCGCGCGGGGGGCGGCCGGGCGGCCGCCCGCGGGCGCGGCGGAGGTGGTGACGGTGGGGTCGGAGGTCATCCCCCGAGCCTAACGACCCGCGCCGGGCCTCAGAGCGCGACGACCGCCCCCGGCCGGGCCAGGTCGAGCGGCCCGTCGTACGCGGCGGCCGCCTCGGCCAGGCTCTCCGCCGGGTCGTTCCACGCCACCAGGTGCGTCAGCAGCAGCCGGCGCGACCCGTTGCGCTGCGCCGCCTCGGCCGCGCGCCGGGCCGTCAGGTGCACGCCCCGGGGGGCGTCCGGGGTCGTCTCGAGGTACGCGGCCTCCGCGAGCAGCAGGTCCGCGTCCGCCGCCAGCTCGTCCAGGCCCGGGCAGTCGTCGGTGTCGCCGGTGTACGCGAGCGTCACGGTGCGGGACGGGTCGGCCTCGGACGGGCCGGTCACCCGCAGCCCGAACGCGGGCACCGGGTGCAGGACCGGCACCGGCTCGATGGTCAGCGGACCGACCCGGACCGGCTCCCCCGACCGCCAGGTGCCCAGCGCGAGGTGGTCGGCGGTGCTGGTCGCCGGGTCGTGCCCGGACAGCTGCGCCAGCCGCTCGCGGACGCCCTCGGGGCCGTGCAGCGGCAGCGGCAGCGGGCGCGCGCCGCGCGGGTCGTAGCGGAGCATCACGCCGAGGACCACGACGTCGGCGACGTGGTCGGCGTGCAGGTGGCTGATCGCGACCGCGTCCAGGTCCGCCGGGGCGAGGTGCCGCTGCAGCGGGCCGAGCGCGCCGTTGCCGAGGTCCAGCAGGACGTTCCAGGTGCGCGTGCCGCCCGCGCCGTCCGGGCCCTCGGCCTGCACCAGGTAGCACGACGCCGCCGAGTCCGGGCCGGGGAACGAGCCCGCGCTGCCGACGACCACGAGCCTCATCCGCGGGCCCCTTCCGCTGCGTGACGGCGCACCGACGTCCGACGGCGGCCCAGGGAGCCATGATGCCGTGCGGGGCGGCGCGGCGGGCGGCGGTCGGTCCGGGCGGGGACGTGTCGCTCGTCACGGCGCCGCGGGGCGCCGGCCGCCGGCCGGCGCGGCGCGGCCGGTCGTCAGCGCAGCGCGCCGCGCGCCTCCACGTGCCGGACCTCGGGGCCCAGGAACCGGCGGGCCAGCGTCGCGAACGAGTCCGGGTCGCCCGTCGCGAGGAACCGGTGCTCCGGCGGCCCGGCCGCGGGGTCCCGCTCCAGGTCGTGCGCGACGAGCAGCCGGTACACGTCCTTGGCGGTCTCCTCCGCGGACGACACCAGCGTGACGTCCTCACCCATGACGTACGAGATGACGCCGGTGAGCAGCGGGTAGTGCGTGCAGCCCAGCACGAGGGTGTCGACGCCGGCCGCCTTGACCGGGCGCAGGTACTCCTCCGCGACGCTGAGCAGCTCGGGCCCCGACGTCACGCCGGCCTCGACGAACTCGACGAACCGCGGGCACGCCTGCGTCGTCAGCTGCACCCCCGGCGCGACGGCGAACGCGTCGTCGTACGACTTCGACTTCACCGTCGACTCGGTGGCGATCACGCCGATCTTGCCGGTGCGGGTGGCCGCGACGGCCCGGCGCGCGGCGGGCAGGATCACCTCGACCACCGGCAGGCCGCGGCGCAGCGTGTACCGCTCGCGCGCGTCCCGGAGCACGGCGGAGGACGCGGTGTTGCACGCGATGACCAGCATCTTCACGCCGGCGTCGACCAGGTCGTCCATCACCTCGAGGGCGTGGGCGCGCACGGCCGCGAGCGGCTTGGTGCCGTACGGGGTGTTGAGGGTGTCGCCGATGTAGAGCACCGACTCGTGCGGCAGCTGGTCGATGATCGCCCGCGCGTTGGTGAGCCCACCCACCCCCGAGTCGAAGATCCCGATGGGTGCGTCGTTCACGGCACCGATCCTAGTCCCGCTCCCGGGGCGCGTCCGGCAGGTCGGCGAGCAGGCAGGCCATCAGCGTCTCCTGCCACCAGCCGAGCGCCAGGAACACCGAGCCCAGGTACTGCCGGGCCTGTGCCGCCGCGTCGGACGGCCGGCCGCGCACCACCTCGTGCTCCAACCGCTCGCTGGTCTCCTCGTCGGCGACGCCCAGCCGCTCGCCCAGCACCAGGCGGACGTCCGTCAGCGTGGCCGCGAGCGCCGGGGCGCGGTCCCTCGTGACCCGGACGACGGCGACGGCCTCGTGCCGGCCGCGGGACCGGCGGCGGCGCCGGGCGGGCTGCTCGACGTCGTCGCGCCCGGCGCCCGGTTCGTCCGCGGCGGCGCCGTGCCCGAGCGCGTCGACGGTCAGCGCGTCGAACAGGACCGCCAGGCGGTCGATCTTCTGCTGCCGCAGGTCGTCCTCGGTCAGCCGGCGGAACTCCGCGGCCACCTCGGCGTCGTCCCGCGACGCGTCCGGCAGCAGCCGGTGCACCGCGGGGTCGTCGGGCGCGGGCAGCGGGTCCAGGCGCAGCCGCACCGCGAGCGCGGCGGGGTCCATCGCGTCGGCCGGCCGGGCCGGCCGGGCGCTGCCCGTCTCGCGGGCGCGGTCCTCGAACCGCCCGCCGCCCAGCAGCTCGGCGACGTCGGCGACCACGGTCGCGAGCACCTCGCGCTCGCCCGGGTCGACCTCCGCGACCAGCTCGTCGCCCTCCCGCCGGAACGCCCGCACCTAGGCGTCGCTCCGCTGCAGGGTGGCCCACAGGCCGAACGAGTGCATCGCCTGCACGTCCACCTCCATCTGCTCCCGGTTGCCCGTCGACACCGCGGAGCGCCCCTGCTCGTGCACCTCCAGCATCAGCTTCTCCGCCTTGGCCTGCGGGTAGCCGAAGTACGACCGGAACACGTAGGTCACGTAGGACATGAGGTTCACGGGGTCGTTCCAGACGATCGTGACCCAGGCGTCGGCGAGCTGCCCGTCGGCGTGGACGGTCTCCTCGGGTGCGGTCTCCACGGACACCCGACCACTGTAGGTGCCGCCGGCGGGTGGCCCGGGCGGGTGGCCCGGCGGCGCGGCGTGACGGCGCGCACCCGCAGGTCGGCGCCTACCGTGGGCACATGACCGCGAGCACCGCGCTGCTGACCGACCGCTACGAGCTCACCATGCTCCAGGCCGCACTCGCGGACGGCACCGCCGGCCGCCGGTGCGTCTTCGAGGTGTTCACCCGCCGCCTGCCCCACGGCCGCCGGTACGGCGTGCTGGCCGGGACCGGCCGGGTGCTGGAGGCGCTGGCCGACTTCCGGTTCGGCGCCGAGGAGCTCGACTGGCTGGCCCGGGAGCGGGTCGTGGACGACGCCACGCTGGCGTACCTGGCGGACTACCGGTTCACGGGGTCGGTCCGCGGCTACGCCGAGGGCGAGATGTTCTTCCCGCACTCCCCCGTGCTGACCGTCGAGGGCACGTTCGCCGAGGCCGTGCTGCTGGAGACCGTCGTGCTGTCGGTGCTCAACTACGACTCGGCGATCGCGTCCGCCGCGTCCCGGATGACCTCCGCCGCGATCGGCCGGCCCGTGCTGGAGATGGGCGCGCGCCGGGCGCACGAGCAGGCCGCGGTCGCCGCCGCGCGCGCCGCCGCCGTCGCCGGGTTCGCCGGGACGTCCAACCTGGAGGCCGGCCGCCGGTACGGCCTGCCCACGATCGGCACCGCCGCGCACGCGTTCACGCTGCTGCACGACGACGAGGAGGCCGCGTTCGCCGCGCAGGTCGCCTCCGCGGGCGCCGGCACCACGCTGCTGGTCGACACCTACGACGTGCGGCGGGGCGTCGAGCGGGCGGTCAAGGCGGCCGGCCCGGGGCTGGGCGCCGTGCGGCTCGACTCCGGCGACCTCGGCGTCCTGGCGCAGGAGGTGCGCGCCCAGCTCGACGGCCTCGGCGCGCGCGACACCAAGATCGTCGTCACCTCGGACCTCGACGAGTACGCGATCGCCGCGCTGGCGGTCGCGCCGGTCGACTCCTACGGCGTCGGCACCTCGCTGGTCACCGGCTCCGGGGCGCCGACCTGCGGCATGGTCTACAAGCTCGTGGCGCGCGAGGGGTCCGACGGCCGGCTCGCGCCCGTGGCGAAGGCCTCCAAGGCCAAGGAGTCCGTCGGCGGCCGGAAGTCGGCGGCGCGGCGGCTCGACGGGGACGGCCGGGCGGTCGAGGAGGTCGTGGTCGACGGGCCCGACGCGGCGGTGGCGGCGTGGACCCCGTCCGAGCCCGACCTGCGCCCGCTGGTCGTGCCGCTCGTGACCGACGGCGAGGTCTGCCCCGGCTGGACCGGCGCCGAGGGCGTGGCCGCCGCCACCGCACGGCACGCGGCGTCCCGGGACGAGCTGCCGCGCGGCGCCCGGCGGCTGTCGGCCGACGAGGCGGCGATCCCGACGGTGACGCTCACCCTCTGAGCCGCCCGGGCACGACGACGCCCGCGCTCCAGGGGGGTGCGCGGGCGTCGTCGTGCGTGCGGTGCTGGTCGCTACACGCGGGCCTTCCCGCGGCGCAGCAGGCCGAGGACCAGGCTCACCACGAGGACGGCGATACCGATCCAGATGAGGATCTTGGCGGCCTCCACGGCCACGCCGATGATGAGCAGCACTGCACCGATGATGATGAGGATCAGCCACGTGGGCATCTGACGGCTCCCTTTCGCTCTGCGTCACCGCGCCCGCCGGGGGTGTCCCGGCGAACGCGCTGTTCACGGGGACGACGATGGCACCGATCCTGAGGTCCGGCACGTCGAGCGCCCGGGTTGCGGAACGAGCGTCCGGTGGTACGGCCGGCGCGCTGACCTGGGGTCGGGCGCGGAGTGTGACGTCGGTCAGCGCCTGCCGACGAACCAGCCGCGCAGCATCGCCACCCGGGCCTCGAGCTGCTTCGGGTCCGCGAGGGCCACCTCCGGCCCGCCGCACCGGCGCCGCAGCTCCGTGTGCACCGCGCCGTGCGGCTGGCCGCTCTTGCGCGACCAGGCCCCGACCAGCTGGGCGAGCTCCTTGCGCAGCTCCGCCTGCTTGCGGTGGTCCATCTCGGCGCGGTCCTCGGCCGGCTGGGCCTTCGACCGCTTCGCGCTCTGCTGGCTCGCCTGGCGCTGCCGCAGCAGCGTGGTCACCTGGTCCGGGTCCAGCAGCCCGGGCAGCCCGAGGAAGTCCAGCTCCTCGTCCGAGCCGACGTCCGCGCCCGTGCCGAACTCGCCGCCGTCGAACAGCACGCGGTCGAACGACGCCTGCGCCTCCAGCGCCTCGAACGTGCCCTGCAGCGCGTCCGAGCCCTTCTGGGCGCGGTTCGCCTGCGCGACGAGCGCGTCCTCGGGGTTGTAGCCCTCGCCCTGCTCCTCCGCGGTCAGCGGGCGGTCCAGCGCGTGGTCGCGCTCGACCTCCATCGAGTTGGCCAGCGCGAGCAGCGGGGCCACGCTCGGCAGGAACACCGACGCGGTCTCGCCGCGCTTGCGCGCCCGCACGAACCGGCCGATCGCCTGCGCGAAGAACAGCGGCGTCGACGCACTGGTGGCGTACACGCCGACCGCGAGCCGCGGGACGTCGACGCCCTCGGAGACCATGCGGACGGCCACCAGCCAGCGGTCGTCGGAGGCGGAGAACTCGTCGATCCGGGCGCTCGCGCCGTCGTCGTCGGACAGCACGACCGTCGGCGACTTCCCCGTGAGCCGGGCGATGTGCCCGGCGTACGCGCGGGCGTCGGTCTGGTCGGTCGCGATGATCATGGCGCCGGCGTCCGGCACCGTCCGGCGGACCTCGGTGAGCCGCCGGTCGGCCGCGGCGATCACGGACGGGATCCACTCGCCGTCCGGGTTGAGCGCCGTGCGCCACGCCTGCGCGGTCATGTCCTTGGTCAGCGGCTCGCCCAGGCGGGCGCTCACCTCGTCGCCGGCCTTGGTGCGCCACCGCATCGAGCCCGAGTACGTGAGGAACAGCACCGGGCGGACGACGTGGTCGCGCAGCGCCTGGGAGTACCCGTACGTGTAGTCGGCCTTGCTGCGGCGGATGCCGTCGGGACCGCGCTCGTACTCGACGAACGGGATCTGCGCGGTGTCGCTGCGGAACGGCGTGCCCGTGAGCGACAGCCGGCGGGCCGCGCCCTCGAACGCCTCCTGCACGGCGTCGCCCCAGGACAGCGCGTCGCCGCCGTGGTGCACCTCGTCGAGGATCACCAGGGTGGGCGCCGCGGTCGTGCGGGCGGCGTGCAGCGCGGGCTTGGCCGCCACTCCGGCGTAGGTCAGCGCCACGCCGTCGAAGCCGTGCCCGTGCCGGCCCTGCGCGTTCTTGAAGTTCGGGTCCAGCTTGATGCCGACCCGCGCGGCCGCGTCGGCCCACTGGTGCTTCAGGTGCTCGGTCGGCGCGACGACGGTCACCCGGCGCACGACCCCGGCCTGCAGCAGCTCGGTCGCGATGCGCAGCGCGAAGGTCGTCTTGCCCGCGCCCGGCGTCGCCACCGCGAGGAAGTCCCGCGGCGCGGTCGTCAGGTACTGCTCGAGGGCCTCGGCCTGCCAGGCGCGCAGCTTGCCCGCCGTCCCCCAGGGCGCACGCGCAGGGAACGCCGGGGGCAGCTGCGATGCTGCCGACGGCGAGGCGTGCGTGCTGGGTGCGGAGGCGGGGCGGTCCGCGGCGCTCACTGTCCGCCGGAGGAGTCGCCGGAGCCCTTGCCGCGGCCGAAGCCCCAGCGGCGGCCGCCGCCCGAGCCCGTGCCCGAGTCCCCGTCGCCGCCGTCCTGCGGCTCGCGGAGGCCCTCGTAGATCTCCTTGCACACCGGGCACACGGGGAACTTGTTCGGGTCCCGGCCCGGCACCCACACCTTCCCGCAGAGCGCGACCACGGGCTTGCCGGACATCGCCGACTCCATGATCTTCTCCTTGCGCACGTAGTGCGCGAAGCGCTCGTGGTCCCCGGGCTCGGCGGTCTGCTCTGCGGGCCGCTCGAGCAGCCCGGTGCCGGTGCCGGTGCTGGGGTCCGAGAGTCGGTCCGGCTCGGTGCTCGGCGGCAGGGGCTCACTCATGGCGACAACTGTACGCGGCCCCTCCGACGCGCCGGGGTCTTCGCCGAGGTCGTCGGTTCCGTCCAGATCATGGGTGGCGCAAATGCCGACCTCGGGCGGAACCACCGACGTCGTCAGCGTGACGAGCGCGACAGGGCACGGGCGACGCGAGCCACCAGGGGTGCTGGCGCTCGAAGGTCGTCCCAGGTGACGCGCAGCACGCGCCAACCCTCCTCCTCCAGGGCGTCCTGCCGCTGCTTCTCCGCGAACACCGCCTCCGGCGCCGTGCTCCCGAACGCGCCGGAGTACTTCACGTACCCGTCGAACTCGACCGCGACCCGGAGCGCCGGCCACCCGAGGTCGGCGAAGAACCGGCCGCGACGCGTGACCACCTCCACCTGCAGCTCCGGCGGAGGAAGTCCTCCGGAGCGCAGCGCCCAGCGCAGCAGCGTCTCCCCCGGTGACTGCGCGCGACCGTCCGCGAGCGCGATCACCTCTCTCGCCCGGACGAGCCCGCGCGCCCCTGACCGAGCGGCCAGAGTCGTGTCCAGCGCGTCCCTGTCAGCCCCGGCTCGGAGTGCCGAGTCGGCGATCACGAGCCCTCGCTCCGGGGGCAAGGATGCCGCGCAGTCCACCACCGTTCGGGCGAGCGTCGTCACCGGGAGCCCGGACACCTCGGCCCGGTGCTCCGCGGGGAGGTCGCCGTGGTGCCGCACGACGGGATCGTCGCCCCGGCTCCGCGGCCGAGTCGGCTGGATGAGGTGCGTCAAGCCGGAGATGCCGACGGCATCGCACCCCCAGAGCAGCGCCGCGGACTCGTGGCTGAACCACCGCGCTCCCGACGTCTGCCGGTGGACCGCCCGGATCCTGGCGAGAGCGATCCGCCGCCGGTCCCGCGCAGGGCCGAGCGACTCGCCCCGCTCCACGTACGCGCCTCGTCGCACCCGCTCGAGGTCGAGCCGTCGGCGGAGCCTCCCGGCGGAAGCGGGAACATCACGAACCAGCAGCACGTCGGAGCTCCCGGAATCGACCATCCCCCACGATCCCGCGGCCTGGACGGCGACGGCGCGGTCCGCCGACATCTGTGGACAGCCTTCGCCGAGGTCGTCGGTTGCGTCCATCTCAGGGGGTGCGCAACCGACGACCTCGGGCGCAACCGACGACCTCGGCCGGCGGGACGTCCCTACGGGGTGCGGAGGATGCTCTGCATCCGCTTGCCGCTCGCCAGCTCGTCGACCAGCTTGTCCATCCAGCGGATCTGCTGCATGAGCGGGTCCTCGATCTCCTCGACCCGGACGCCGCAGATCACGCCCCGGATGAGGGTCGCGTCCGGGTTCATGCCCGGGGCGCGCTCGAAGAACTCCGCGAGGGTCCGCTCGTCCGCCAGGGCCTCGGCCAGACCCGCCTCGTCGTAGCCGGTCAGCCACTCCAGGACCTGACCGAGCTCGGCGACGTCACGGCCCTTGCGCTCGACCTTCGTCACGTAGTGCGGGTAGATCGCGGCGAACGGCGTCCCGAAGATCCGGTGCCCCGGCACGCTCAGATCCCCTGCCAGTCCGGCTTCGCGTCGAACGTCTCGCGGTAGTACGACGCGAGCTGCAGCCGGCCGGCCGCCGCCTCGTCGACGAGGACGGTCGCGTGCGGGTGGTGCTGCAGGATCGTGCCGGGCCACATCGCGCTCACGGCCCCCTCGGCGAGCTGGTGCACCGCCTCGGCCTTGTGCTTCCCGGCGGCCAGCAGCACGACGTGCCGGGCGGCCATGATGGTCGCGAGCCCCTGGGTGAGGCAGTGGGTCGGCACCTGGGACACGTCACCGCCGAAGAACCGGGCGTTGTCCTCGCGGGTCTGCCGGGTCAGCGTCTTGATGCGGGTGCGGGACGCGAGCGACGAGCCGGGCTCGTTGAACGCGATGTGCCCGTCGGTGCCGACGCCGAGGATCTGCACGTCCACGCCCCCGGCGTCCGCGATGGCCGCCTCGTAGGCCGCGCAGGCCGCGGGGACGTCCTCGGCGAGGCCGTCGGGCCCGTGCACGTCGGCGGGGTCGATGTCGACCCGGGACGCGAACTCCTTCTCGATGACGTTCCGGTACCGCTCGGGGTGGTCGGCGGGGAGGCCGACGTACTCGTCGAGCATGAAGGCGCGCACCCCGGCGAACGACAGGCCCTCCTCGGCGTGACGGCGGGCCAGCTCGTCGTACACGGCCAGCGGGCTGGACCCGGTGGCGATGCCGAGGACCGCGTGCCGGCCCTCCGCCGCGCGTGCGCGCACGACCCGCTCGATCGCGTCGGCGGCCAGCCGCGCGAGCTCGGCGCCCGGGGCGATGACGACCTCCATCAGGTCTCCTTCCGTCCGACCAGCGCGGCGCCGACGGCACCCACCGGTACTCCGCGCGGAGCGAGGGTCACCCGCTCCGCCATGTGCATCGCGGCCAGGAACGCGGAGTCCCGGGCCTCGTCGTCCAGCCGTGCGCGCACCACCCGCAGCAGCGGGTCGCCGAGCTCGCTGACCCCGCCGCCGACGACGACGTGCGCGACGTCGGTGGTGAGCAGGAGCACGCGCACCGCGGCGGCCACGGCCCCGGCGAACCGGTCGCGCACCGCCACGGCACCAGCATCCCCGGAGTCGGCCGCCTCGAACAGGGCCACGGGCGCGGGCCGGTCGCCGGGCCCGGGCCAGGCCGCGGACAGCGCACCGCCGGACGCGTACTGCTCGAGGCAGCCGCGCTGCCCGCACGGGCACGGCAGCCCGCCGGGCACGTGCACCAGGTGGCCGATCTCGCCGGCCACCCCCGAGGCGCCGCGGCGCAGCCGGCCGTCGAGCACCAGCCCCGCGGCGAGGCCGGTGCCGAGCGCGAGGAACGCCAGGTCGGGCGCCGGGTCGGGCAGCAGGTGGGCGGCGCCGAGGGCGGCCACGTTGAGGTCGTTCTCCAGCCGGACCGGCACCCCGCCGAGCGCGGCGGAGACGTCGGCGGCCAGCGGCACCGCGGTCTCGATCGCGAGGTTCACCGCGTGCTCGACGCGGCCGGCCGCCGGGTCGACGATGCCGGGCAGCCCGATGCCGACCCCGGCCAGCGCGCCCGGGGTCAGCCCGGCCTGCGCGACCAGCGCGTGCACGGCCTCCGCGGCGGTCCCGGCGACGCCCGCGGCCCCGGGGCGGGCGGTGAGCCGCACCGACGGGCCGACGGCGCCGTCCGGCCCGACCAGCACGCCGAGCGTCTTGGTCCCGCCGACGTCGAGCCCGACGGACCACCCCGCGGCGACGTCCGCGCCCGCGGCGGGCCCCGGCGCCCCGGCCGGCGCCGGCACGCCCGGTCCCTCCGGCCCCGCGGACGCGCCGCGCGGCCAGGTCATCAGCTCGTCCACGTCAGCCCTTCACCGCTCCGGACACCAGCCCCGACGTCATCCTGCCCTGCACCAGCAGGAAGAACACGATCACGGGCACGGCGATGAGGGTGGAGGCGGCCATGACCTCGCCCCAGTCGACGCCGCGGTTCGCCGACGACGCCAGGAACGAGCGCAGCCACAGCGGGAGCGTCCGGGCGGACTCGGCGGGCAGGGCGACCAGCGCGACGGTGAACTCGTTCCAGGCCTGCAGGAACGCGTACACCCCGGAGGCGACCAGACCGGGCGCGAGCAGCGGGAAGGTGATCCGCAGGAACGCCTTCACCCGGCTGAGCCCGTCGACCATGGCGGCCTCCTCGAGCTCGATCGGCACGCCGGCGACGAACCCGCGCAGCATCCAGATCGTGAACGGCACGACGGCGGCGGTGTACAGGATCGAGACGCCGATGACGCTGTTCAGCAGGTTGACCGAGGACAGCATCTTGTACTGCGCGATGAACAGGCCCTCGGCGGGCAGCATCTGCACGAACAGCACCGCGATCACGAACGTCAGCCGCCCGCGGAACCGGAACCGGCTGATCGCGAGCGCCGCGAGGAACGCGAACACCAGCACCGCCACGACGGTGACGGCGGTGATCGCGAGGCTCATCCGCAGCGCGGTGCCGAACCCGGCGCCGTCCAGGACGGACCGGAAGTTCGCGAGCGTGGCGCCGGTCGGCAGGAAGGTCGGCGTCGTGGACCGCAGCCGGGAGCCCGGCAGCACGGAGGACAGCACCATCCAGTAGACGGGGAACGCCCAGACGACGGCGACGACGACCGCGAGCAGGCCGAGCAGGGCGCGGCGGACCCGGCGGGCCGCGCGCCCGCCGGCGGCGCCCCGGCGCGGGCCGGGCCCGGCGGCGCTGGGCACGGCGGGGGTGCCGGCCCGGGCGGGCGGGGCGGCGACGGGGTCCACCGACCCCGCCGGGCCCGCGGGGGACGTGGTGGCGCTCATGCGTCCTCCTTCAGCAGGTTCCGGACGTACGGCCAGCTCAGCAGCACGGTCAGGGCGAGGACGAAGATCGACACGGCGGCCGCGCCGGCGAAGTCCTGCCGGCCGATGCCGAGCTCGAAGATGAAGTTGCCCAGCAGGTTGGTCTCGCTGACCGGCGCCCCGCTGTCCTGCAGCAGGCGGATCTGCGCGAACACCCGCAGGTCCCAGATGATCTGCAGCAGCAGCACGATCGACAGCACGGGGCGGATCAGCGGCATCGTGATGTGCCAGAGGATCCGGGCCGGGCCGGCGCCGTCGATGCGGGCGGCCTCGAGGACCTCGTCGGACACCTGGGTGAGCGCGGCGTAGACGGACAGCGCCACGAACGGCACCGACATCCACACGATGATGACGGTGGCGACGAAGAAGAACGACAGCGGCTGGGCGAGCCACGCGTGCCCGCTGTACTGGTCGAAGCCCAGCTGGACCAGCAGCCAGTTCACGACGCCGGTGCGCCAGTCGAACAGCCACTTCCAGACGGTGACGGCGGCGACCATCGGCATCGCCCAGGCCAGCAGCAGGGCCACCTGCAGCACGATCCGGACGACCGGGTGCACGGCCTTCATCAGCAGGGCGAACAGCACGCCGAGGATCACGGTGGTGAACGCGTTGACGAGGCAGAACACGATGGACCGGACCACGACGGCCCAGAGCCGGTCGTCGGTGAAGATCCGGGCGTAGTTGTCGAGGCCGACGAACGTCGGCGGCTGGCCGAACTGCTGCGCCAGGCCGAACTCCTGCATCGACGTGACGACCTGCCAGTACAGCGGGTAGCCCATGCCGGCGAGCAGGACGAGGACGGCGGGGACCAGCAGGACGTAGGCGGTCAGACCGGGCCGGCGCCGTCGATGCGGGCGGCCTCGAGGACCTCGTCGGACACCTGGGTGAGCGCGGCGTAGACGGACAGCGCCACGAACGGCACCGACATCCACACGATGATGA
>NZ_JAKRMS010000082.1 GCF_022346185.1 Cellulomonas sp. ACRRI
GGGGAAACGCCCGGTCCCATTCCGAACCCGGAAGCTAAGCCCTTCAGCGCCGATGGTACTGCACTCGCCAGGGTGTGGGAGAGTAGGACGCCGCCGGACATCATTCAGAGAAAGCCACCCCTTCGGGGGTGGCTTTCTCTGTTTTCCGGACGCGACACCGGACACCGGGGGCACCGGACGATTCCGCCCACCGGCCCGTCCGCCGCCGAGCCCGCACCACCTGCCGGCTCTCCGGCCCCGCACCCGGCACCGTCCGCCCGCGGCGCGGCGCCCGTCCCAGCGGCCCGCGCCCGGTTCGCGGCGTGCGCGCCGGCGATGCGCGCGCCCCACCCGCCGACTCTGCACCGCGCGTCTGCGTGCGGCGCCTCGCCCACAGACCGGAACTGCAGACTCGGCGCTCGTGCGGCCGCACCGCGCTCGGGCAGCCGCACGGCGCTCGGGCAGCCGCACGGCGCTGGGGCAGCCGCCCCACGCCCGCGCTGCGTGCGCGTGTGCGGCGACGCCCAGGGCCGCCCGGTCGCGCGCCGAGCCTGCGCGTCGCGTCTGCGTCCGGCGGCTCGCCCACAGCCCGGATGTGCAGGCTCGGCAACAATGCAGTCGCACCGCGCCCGCGCTGCGTGCGCGTGCGCGGCGATGCCCTGGGCCGCCCGGTCACCCGCCGAGTCTGCACGTCGTGCCTGTCCACGGCCTCGTGCCCACAGACCCCAGACGCCGACTCGGCGGGCTGCCCCCTGCGCGCGAGGCGGCGCGGGCCCGCCGAGATGGCAACTCTCGGCTGTGCCCGCGTCCCCGCGGACAGACGAGAGTTGCCATCTCGGCGACCCACGAGCCCGGGGCATGGGGTGCTCGGTGCCGGTCGCGAGCGGGCGCCCGGAGCGGGTGGTGCCGCCTGAGCGGTCGTCGGGCCCGGTGCGGGCGGGGGTCAGGCGGGGACGAGGTACAGGACGCCCAGGGGCGGCACGCGCAGGGTGGTCGAGAAGGCGCGCCCGTGGTGCGGCTCGGGGCGTGCCTGCACCTGTCCGAGGTTGCCCACGCCCGAGCCGCCGTACTCCTCGGCGTCGGTGTTGAGCGCCTCGATCCACGTGCCGCCCTGGGGGAGCGCGAGGCGGTAGTCCTCGTGCGGCACGCCGGAGAAGTTCACGACGACCGCGACGACGTTGCCGCGGTCGTCCCGGCGCAGGTACGCGAGGACGTTCCGGTCGGCGTCGTTCGCGTCGATCCACTCGAAGCCCTGGGGGGAGTGGTCGAGCGCCCACATCGCGGAGTGCGAGCGGTAGAACCGGTTGAGGTCGCGGACGGCGGACTGGACGCCGCGGTGCGGGGCGTGGTCGAGGAGGTACCAGTCGAGGGACCGGGACTCGGCCCACTCGGTGCCCTGGGCGAACTCGGTGCCCATGAAGATGAGCTGCTTGCCGGGGTGCGACCACTGGTAGGCGAGCAGGGCGCGGACGCCGGCGCGCTGCTGCCAGTCGTCGCCCGGCATCTTCCGCATGACGGAGCCCTTGCCGTGCACGACCTCGTCGTGGCTGATCGGCAGGACGAACTGCTCGGAGAACGCGTACACCAGCGAGAAGGTCGCCTCGTGGTGGTGGTAGCGGCGGTTGATCGGCAGCTCGGCCAGGTAGCGGAGCGTGTCGTTCATCCAGCCCATGTTCCACTTCAGGCCGAACCCGAGGCCGCCGCCGCTGGTGGGCGTGGTGACGCCGGGCCACGCGGTGGACTCCTCCGCGATCATCATGACGCCCGGCGTGCGGCGGTAGGCGGTGGCGTTGGCCTCCTGGAGGAACGCGATCGCCTCGAGGTTCTCGCGGCCGCCGTGCACGTTCGGGGTCCACTGGCCGGGCTCGCGCGAGTAGTCCAGGTAGAGCATCGAGGCCACGGCGTCGACCCGCAGGCCGTCCGCGTGGAACTCCTCGAGCCAGTAGGTGGCGTTGGCGACGAGGAAGTTCTTCACCTCGTTGCGGCCGAAGTTGAAGACGTAGGTGCCCCAGTCGAGCTGCTCGCCGCGCTGCGGGTCCGGGTGCTCGTACAGCGGGGTGCCGTCGAACCGCGCGAGGGCCCACTCGTCCTTGGGGAAGTGGGCGGGCACCCAGTCCAGCAGGACGCCGATGCCGGCGCGGTGCAGGGTGTCGACGAGGTGCCGGAAGTCGTCGGGGTGGCCGAACCGGGACGTCGGGGCGTAGTAGGACGACACCTGGTAGCCCCAGGAGCCGCCGAACGGGTGCTCGGAGACGGGCAGGAACTCGACGTGGGTGAAGCCCATCTCGAGCACGTACGCGGTGAGCTGGTCGGCCAGCTCGCGGTAGGACAGGCCCTGCCGCCAGGAGCCGAGGTGCACCTCGTAGATGCTCATGGGCCCGGAGTGCGGGTCGTGCGAGCGGCGGTGGTCGATCCAGTCCTGGTCGCCCCAGGTGAAGTCGGACTCGACGACGACGGACGCCGTCGCCGGCGGGACCTCGGTGCCCTTGGCGAGCGGGTCCGCCTTCTGCCGCCACGAGCCGTCGGCGCCGACGACCTCGAACTTGTACCGGGTGCCGGCGCCGACGCCGGGGACGAACAGCTCCCAGACGCCCGAGTCGCCGAGCGAGCGCATGGCGTGCTGGGCACCCTGCCAGTGGTTGAAGTCGCCGACGACCCGGACCGCGCGCGCGTTGGGCGCCCACACGGCGAACGCGGTGCCGGTCACCTCACCGAGCGTGCCGGGGTACCGGTGGACGTTGGCGCCGAGGACGGTCCACAGCTGCTCGTGCCGTCCCTCGCGGATCAGGTGCCGGTCGAGCTCCTGGACGGTCGGCAGGTAGCGGTACGGGTCGTCCACGCGCTGGGTGTCCGCGCCGTACGTGACGTCGAGGCGGTAGTCGACCACCTGCGTCTCGGGCAGCAGCGCGACCCAGATGCCGTCCTGCTCGTGCACGGCGGGGGTGCTGCCGCCGGCGGTGACCACCACGACGGCGTCCGCGAGCGGCCGGAGGGTCCGCACCACGAGCCCGCTCGGGGTGAGGTGGGCGCCCAGCACGGAGTGCGGGTCGTGGTGCGTGCCGGACGCGACGGCGCGCAGGGTGTCGTGGTCGACGGTGACGGGCGACGTCTCGGCCGGGCGGTTCATGTGCCCACCCAACCACCACCGGGGCGTTCGCGCAGCCAGGAACCGCACGCACGGACGCGCGACGCCGGCACGGTCAGTCCCGCAGGACCGCCCCGCCTGCGGCGGCCCACCACAGGTCCGCGAGCGCCCGGTGCCCGGCGGGCGTCGGGTGCACGCCGTCGGCGGCCAGCGCCGCGGCGCCGTGCTCGGCCGCGAGGGCCGCGAGGTGCGTGCCGGCGGGGACGAGGACGGCGCCGTGATCGGCGGCGAGCCGGTGCACGACGGCGACCTTCGCGCCCAGGTCCTCGTCCCACCACCGCTCCTGCTCGGCGGTCACGGGCAGGACGAACGGCTCGACGAGCACCAGGCGCCGCACCCCGGCGGCGAGCGCGGACCCGAGCAGGGCGCGGTAGGTCGCCTCGAAGGCCTCGGGCGCCGTGACGGCGCCGCGGTCGTAGCGGCGCCAGGTGTCGTTGATGCCCACGGCGACGGACAGCACGTCGGGGCGCTCGGCCAGGACGTCGTCGTCCCACCGTGCGGCGAGGTCGACGGCGCGGTCGCCGCCGACGCCGCGGTTGGTGACCCGGCACCCGCGCAGCGGCCCCTCGGCGAGCAGCCGGACGTAGCCGTCGCCCAGGTGCTCCGGGTCGGCGCGCCGCCCGCAGTCGGTCACGGAGTCGCCGACCAGGAGGACGTGCGTCGGTGCGGGCTCGGGCACGCCGGGGACGCCGGCCGGGGTCGCGGGGCTCACGCCCGGCAGTCTGCCAGCCGCACCGGTCCCTGGGGTCAGCCGATCAGCCGCTGCACGCCCGCGAGCGGGATCGGCAGCCAGTCCGGCCGGTTGCGGGCCTCGTACACGGCCTCGTAGAGCGCCTTGTCGAGCTCGAGGACCCGGAGCAGGTGCGCCCGGGTGCCGGGGTCGACGTCGGTGCTCTCGGCGGAGTAGCCGGTGAGGAACGCGGTGCGCGCCACCTCGGTCCACGCCGCCGGCGCGTCCCCGACGGCCGCCGCGTAGTCGAACGACCGGAGCATGCCCGCGGCGTCGCGGAGCGCGAGGTCCGGCCGGGTGCGCTGGGCGACGGGGAGCAGGGGCTCGCCCTCGAAGTCGAGGACGTACCAGGTGTCGTCGCCGCGCAGCACCTGGCCGAGGTGCAGGTCGCCGTGCACGCGCTGCCGGTGCGGCACGTCGGCGAGCAGCCGGGTCCGCTCGGCGAGGGCGGCGACCGGGTCGGCGAACCCGGCGAGCTCGGGAACGATCCCGCTGGCCCAGGCGAACCGGGCGGCGAGCGCGTCGGCGACCCGGGCGGCGGCCGGGGACAGGCCGGGCTCGGGGGCGGCGGCGTGCCGCCCGGACGGGGCGGTGCTGCCCTGGGCCGCGGGGAGGACGTCGTCCGGCAGCGCCCGCGCCAGAGCCCGGTGCATCTGCCCGACGACCTCCCCGAGGTCCTCGGCGAGGTCGGCGAACGACTCCCCGCGCCGCGCGAGGTCGCAGGCGAGCTCGAACCCGTCCTGCGCCCCGGGCACGAACGCGCTGAGCACCCCCAGGTGCCCGTGGGCGGTGCCGTCGCCGTCGGGCCACTCCGCGCCGAGCCAGGCGAGCGGCCGCGGGACGTGCGTCCAGCCGACCTCGGCGAGGGCCCGCGGGACGTCGACGTCGGGGTTGTCGCCCTCGGTCAGCCCGCGGAAGACCTTGAGCATCGCGGTGCTGCCGTCGGGGCCCGCGCCGGGGAGGATGACGGAGGTGTTGGACTGCTCGCCGGGCACGACCTTCGGGGTGCCCAGGGCGTCGGCCGGCTCGGGCGCCGAGCCGGCGGGCCGGTCGGCCTCGGCGAGCCAGGCGCGCTCGAACTCCGGCCGCCCGGCGCCGTCCACGACGGCGGTCCCGTCCGGGAGCCGCCCGACCAGCGCGGGGTCGCCGTCGGCCACGTCGACGCCGAGCACCACGGGCACCTGCAGCACCGCACCCGTGCCGCCGCCCTCGGCGCGCAGCAGCAGGAGCCGCACGGTCGCGGTGCCCTCCGGGTCGGTCAGCGACAGGCCGCCGATCGCGGTGACCCGGGCGTCGACCCCCTTGATCGGGAACCAGCGCCGGCCCGGGAGCCAGGGCGCCAGCAGCGCGGCCAGCGCGTCGTCGCGGTCCTCGTGGGCCACCCGTCGCTCGGTCATGCCGTCGTCACCGCCAGCCAGTAGAAGTCGCGCGAGCCCAGCGTGAACGTCGCGGTGCCGTCGGGGCCGACGTCGGGGAACTTGGCGCCGCCGAAGACGTCCTGCAGCGTCGCGCCGGCGAGCTCCGGGGGCAGCCGCAGCGTCGACGCCCGCGCGGTGGAGGCGAGGTTCGCGACGCACAGCAGCGTCTCGTCGGCGTCCCGGCGGAGGAACGACAGCACCGCGTCGTTGTCCCCGGGGACGACCTCGAACGACCCACGGCCGAGCGCCGGGTGCTGCCGCCGGACCATGAGCATGCCGCGCACCCAGTGCAGCAGCGAGGTGGTCTGCGCGAGCTGCGCCTCGACGTTCACGTTGTTGTAGTGGTGCACCAGCGACTGGATCACCGGGAGGTAGAGCTTGCCCGGGTCGGACGTCGAGAACCCCGCGTTGCGGTCGGGCGTCCACTGCATCGGGGTCCGGACGGCGTCGCGGTCGGCGAGCCAGATGTTGTCGCCCATGCCGATCTCGTCGCCGTAGTACAGGCACGGCGAGCCCGGCAGGGACAGCAGGAGCGCGTGGGCGAGCTCGATCTCCTTGCGGGAGTCGTCGAGCAACGGCGCGAGCCGGCGCCGGATGCCGATGTTGGCGCGCATCCGGGAGTCCGGCGCGTACCAGCCGTACATGGACGCGCGCTCCTCGGTGGACACCATCTCGAGCGTCAGCTCGTCGTGGTTCCGCAGGAACGTGCTCCACTGGCCGCCGCCGGGGATGGCGGGGGTGTCCGCGAGGATGTCGACGATCGACGTCGCCCGCTGATCGCGCAGCGAGTAGTAGATCCGCGGCATCACCGGGAAGTGGAAGCACATGTGGCACTCGGGCTCGGCCTCGGTGCCGAAGTAGTGCACGACGTCCTCGGGCCACTGGTTGGCCTCCGCCAGCATGATCCGGCCCGGGAACTCCCGGTCGATCATCGCGCGCAGGTCCCGCAGGAACCGGTGGGTCTCGGGCAGGTTCTCGCAGTTGGTCCCGTCCCGCTCGTACAGGTAGGGCACCGCGTCCAGCCGGAAGCCGTCGACGCCGACCCGCAGCCAGAACCGGGCGACGTCGAACATCGCCTCGACGACCCGCGGGTTGTCGAAGTTCAGGTCGGGCTGGTGGCTGAAGAACCGGTGCCAGAAGTACTGCCGGCGCACCGGGTCGAACGTCCAGTTGGACGTCTCGGTGTCCACGAAGATGATCCGCGCGTCCTGGTACCTCGTGTTGTCGTCGGACCACACGTAGAAGTCGCCGTACGGGCCGTCCGGGTCGGAGCGGGAGGCCTGGAACCACGGGTGCTGGTCGGAGGAGTGGTTCATCACCAGGTCGACGACGACGCGCATGCCGCGCTCGTGCGCCGCGGCCACCAGGTCGGTGAAGTCCTCCATCGTCCCGTACTGCGCGGCCACGGCCGTGTAGTCGGACACGTCGTACCCGCCGTCGCGCAGCGGCGACGGGTAGAACGGCGGCAGCCACAGGCAGTCGACGCCGAGCCACTGCAGGTAGTCGAGCCGCGCGGTGAGCCCCCGCAGGTCGCCGCTCCCGGAGCCGTCCGAGTCGGAGAACGACCGGATCATCACCTCGTAGAACACCGCGGTGCGGTACCACTCCGGGTCGTCGCTCAGCCCGCCGTGCTCCGCGCCGGGCACCGGCGGCTGCCGGCGCGCGGGCAGGGCCGTGAGGGCGATGGCGCCGGTGGCCGGGGCCGGCCCGGTCGCCGCGCCGCCGTGCGGGACGTGTCCGCCCGCGCCCGTCACCGTCGGGACGGTCCCCGTCGCGGACGGCACCGGCGTGCCGCCCGCCGCCCCCGCCGGCGTCACACCCGCTCCACCTGGATCACGTGCGCGACCCGGCTGTACGGGTCGAGCCGCACCCAGGGCCGGGCGTCCCACGCGTAGACCTCCTGCGACAGCACGTCGTGCGCGACGAACCGGGCGTCCGGCTCGAGCCCGAGCGCCGGCAGGTCGAGCTCGACCACGCCGTCGTGCGCCGACCGCGGGTCGAGGTTGACGACCACGAGCACCGTGTCGGCCCGCCCGGTCGGCGACAGGTCGGCGGGCAGGTGCCGGGAGAAGGCGACCAGCGACGGGTCGGTGGTCGGGTGCACGGTGAGGTTGCGCAGCTGGCGCAGCGCGGGGTGCGCGCGCCGGATCTCGTTCAGCGAGCGCAGCAGCCGGGCGATGCCGAGCGGTTCGGCCGCCGCCCAGTCGCGGGGCTTGAACTCGTACTTCTCGTTGTCGATCTGCTCCTCGACGCCGGGGCGCGGGACGTCCTCGACCAGCTCGTAGCCGGAGTAGATGCCCCAGGTCGGGGAGCCGAGCGCCGCGAGCACCGCCCGCACCGCGAAGCCGGCGGTGCCGCCGGTCTGCATGTACGGCGTGAGGATGTCGTGGGTGGTGGGCCAGAACGACGGCCGCATCCAGGACCCCTGCTCGCCGGACACCTCGGCGAGGTACTCGGCGACCTCCTCCTTGGTGTTGCGCCAGGTGAAGTAGGTGTACGACTGGTGGAACCCGACCCGGGCGAGGTTGAGCATCATCGCCGGGCGGGTGAACGCCTCGGACAGGAACACCACCTCGGGGTGCGCGGCGCGGACGTCCGCCAGCAGCCACTGCCAGAACGACAGCGGCTTGGTGTGCGGGTTGTCGACGCGGAACGCGGTGACCCCGTGGTCGATCCAGACCTGCAGGACGCGGCGGATCTCCCGCGCGATGCCCTCCGGGTCGTTGTCGAAGTTCAGCGGGTAGATGTCCTGGTACTTCTTGGGCGGGTTCTCCGCGTACGCGATCGTCCCGTCGAGCCGGGTGGTGAACCACTCCGGGTGCTCGGCGACCCAGGGGTGGTCGGGGGAGCACTGCAGCGCCAGGTCGAGCGCGACCTCGAGGCCCTCGGCGCGGGCCGCGGCGACGAACGCGTCGAAGTCCTCGAACGTGCCGAGCGACGGGTCGATCGCGTCGTGCCCGCCGTCCGGGGAGCCGATCGCGTACGGCGAGCCCGGGTCGCCCGGCTTCGCGTCCAGGGTGTTGTTGCGGCCCTTGCGGTGCGTGGTGCCGATCGGGTGGATCGGCGTCAGGTAGACGACGTCGAACCCGAGGCCGGCGATCCGCGGGAGGTCCTGCGCCGCGGTGCGCAGCGTGCCGGTCGACCAGGTGCCGGTGGCGTCGTCGTAGGTGGCGCCGATCGACCGCGGGAAGATCTCGTACCAGGCGCCCGCCAGGGCGAGCGGGCGGTCGACGACCAGCGGGTAGGTGGGCGACGGGCTGACCAGCTCGCGCACGGGGTGGGCCGCGAGCGCGGCCCGCACCTCCGCCGAGAGCCCGGCGGCCAGGCGCGCCTCGGCGGGCCGGGAGTCGTCGCGCAGCGCGGTCGCGGCGTCGCGCAGCAGCTGCGCGTCGGCCGCCGGGATCGCGGCGCCGGCGTCGTCGGCCGGGCGGTCGGCGGCGCGGGTCAGCAGGCGGGCGCCCTCCTCGAGGACGAGCTCGACGTCCACGCCCGCGCCGACCTTGAGCGGGGCGTCGTGCGCCCAGGTGCCGAACGGGTCGGACCAGCCCTCGACGCGGAAGCCCCAGGAGCCGACCTCGTCGGGCACCAGGCGGGCCTCGTACCGGTCCAGGCCGGGGGCGATGTCGACCATCGTCGCGCGGGCGCGGTCGGTGCCGTCCGGGCCCACCAGCACGGCGGTCGCCGCGCAGGCGTCGTGGCCCTCGCGGAACACGGTGGCGCGGATGGGGACCGCCTCGCCGACCGTCGCCTTGGCCGGCCACCGGCCCGCCTCGGCGACGGGGGAGACGTCCACGACCGGGATGCGCCCGATGGGCGCGTGGTCGGGGCGGGCCGCCTCGGCGACGGCCTCGGCGGTGGCGACGGCCTTGGCCGGGCTCGCGGCCTTGCGGGCGCGACGCGTCGGCGCGGCCGGCGCCGGTGCCGCCGCGGGCGGCGCGGCGGCGGGCGCGGGCGGCGCGGCCGGATCCGGCGCGGGCACCGGGGCGGAGGTCGTGGGGGGCGGCACGTCGGCGGCCGCGGAGGTCGCGCGTGACGGCCGGGCGGGACGGGACGCGGGCTGGCGCGGCGAGGGTGTCGACGTCACGGGACCGAACCTATCCACTGGTGCCGGGCCCAGCCATCCGTACGGCTCACCTGCCCGGTGGTGCGCAGGGAATGGGACCGAGGTGCTGTTCGCGGCGGCCCCCTCGTGCATAGGCTCGGGCAGGTGAGAGCCATCCGCCGATTCACCGTCCGCACCTCGCTGCCCGCCGAGCTCGCCGACCTCGACGAGCTGGCGCACAACCTCCGCTGGTCCTGGCACGCGCCGACCCGGGACCTGTTCGCCCGCATCGACCCCGCGCTGTGGGACGAGGTGCACGGCGACCCGGTCGCGCTGCTCGGCGCCCTGCGCCCCGAGCGGCTGGCCGAGCTGGCCGCCGACCCCGACGTGGTGGCGGCGGTGCGCGCCGCTACGGCCGACCTGCACGAGTACCTCGAGGCGCCCCGCTGGTACCAGCGACGTCAGGCGTCCGACCCGTCCCTGCCCGCGGCGATCGGCTACTTCTCCCCGGAGTTCGGCATCACCGCGGTGCTGCCGCAGTACTCCGGCGGCCTCGGCATCCTCGCCGGCGACCACCTGAAGAGCGCCTCCGACCTGGGCGTGCCGGTGATCGGCGTCGGCCTGCTGTACGGCGCCGGCTACTTCAAGCAGTCGCTCACGCGGGACGGCTGGCAGCAGGAGACCTACCCGCTGCTCGACCCGGACGGCATGCCGCTGACGCTGGTCCGCGAGCACGACGGGACCCCCGCGGTGGTGTCGATCGCGCTGCCCGGGGACCGCACGCTGCACGCGCACGTGTGGACGGCCACGGTCGGCCGGGTGCCGCTGCTGCTGCTCGACTCCGACGTGCCCGAGAACGACGAGGCGGCCCGCAAGGTCACCGACCGGCTGTACGGCGGCGGCGGCGAGCACCGGCTGCAGCAGGAGCTGCTGCTCGGCGTGGGCGGCGTGCGCGCGCTGCGCGTCTGGTCCCGCCTGACCGGCGCGCCGGAGCCGGAGGTCTACCACACCAACGAGGGCCACGCGGGGTTCCTCGGCGTCGAGCGGATCCGCGAGCTGGTCGCCGGGGCGGGACTCGGCTTCGACGAGGCGCTGGAGGCGGTGCGCGCGGCGACGGTGTTCACGACCCACACGCCCGTGCCCGCCGGCATCGACCGGTTCGACGCCGGCCTGGTCCAGCAGTACTTCGGCGGGGCGAACGCCGCGCCGGGCGTCCCGGCCGAGCGTGTGCTCGCGCTCGGCGCGGAGGACTACCCGGGCGGCGACCCGACGATGTTCAACATGGCCGTCATGGGCCTGCGGCTCGGCGGGCGCGCCAACGGCGTCTCGCTGCTGCACGGCGAGGTGTCCCGCGGCATGTTCAACGGCCTGTGGCCGGGCTTCGACGACGTCGAGGTGCCGATCACCTCGGTCACCAACGGCGTGCACGCGCCGACCTGGGTCGACCGCCGGCTGTCCGACCTCGCGGCCGATCGGCTGTCCGGGGAGGAGATCGCGGCGGGCGTCGGCTGGCTGCGCACGGACGCGATCACGGACGAGGAGCTGTGGGCGCTGCGCCGGACCCTGCGCGCGCAGCTGGTCGCGGACGCCCGGCGCCGGGTGCGGCACTCCTGGGCGCAGCGCGGCGCGAGCCCGGCCGAGCTCGGCTGGGTCGACGACGTGCTCTCGCCCGACGTGCTGACCATCGGGTTCGCCCGCCGGGTGCCGACGTACAAGCGGCTCACGCTCATGCTGCGCGACCCCGAGCGGCTGCGCGCCCTGCTCACCCACCCCGAGCGCCCGGTGCAGCTGGTCATCGCCGGCAAGTCGCACCCGGCCGACGACCAGGGCAAGCGGCTCATCCAGCAGCTCGTCCGGTTCGCCGACGACGCGGGCGTGCGGCACCGCATCGTGTTCCTGCCGAACTACGACATCGCGATGGCCCAGACCCTGTACCCGGGCTGCGACGTGTGGCTGAACAACCCGCTGCGCCCGCTCGAGGCGTGCGGCACGTCCGGCATGAAGGCCGCGCTGAACGGCGGGCTCAACCTGTCCATCCTGGACGGGTGGTGGGACGAGTGGTTCGACGGCGAGAACGGGTGGGCGATCCCGACGGCCGACGGCGTCGAGGACCCCGACCGGCGCGACGACCTCGAGGCCGCCGCGCTGTACGAGCTCATCGAGCACCAGGTGGCGCCGCGGTTCTACGACCGCGACGAGCGCGGGCTGCCCGGCCGGTGGCTCGAGATGGTCCGGCACACGCTGGCCACGCTCGGCCCGAAGGTGCAGGCCACCCGGATGGTCGCCGACTACGTCGAGCGGCTGTACGTGCCGGCGGCCGTCGCCGGTCGGGCGCTCGCGGGCGACGCGGGCTTCGCGGGGGCGCGCGAGCTCGCGGCCTGGAAGGGGCGGGTGCGGACCGGCTGGCAGCACGTGCGGGTCGACCACGTCGAGTCCGGCGGGGTCGGCGAGGTGCCGCAGGTGGGCGACACGCTGCACGTGCGCGCGTACGTGGCGCTCGGCGACCTGTCCCCGGAGGACGTCGAGGTGCAGGTCGTGCACGGGAAGGTCTCCGAGGCCGACGAGCTGCACGGGTTCGCGGTCGACCCGCTGGCGCTCGCGGACACCTACGAGGGCGGGCGGTACGGGTTCGCCGGCGACGTGGTGCTCGACTCGTCGGGGCCCTTCGGGTACAGCGTCCGGGTCGTGCCGCGGCACGACGGCCTGGCGTCGGTCGCCGAGGTCGGCCTGGTGGCGAACGCGGGCTGACCCCGCGCCGCGAGCCCTCGCCCCGGACGACCCGGCGGCGAGGGCTCGCCCCGGTCGGGGGTCAGGCCACGTAGACGCGCAGGCTCAGGGGCTCCAGGGCGGCGCGGGTGCCCGCCTCCTGGTGGTGGCTGCCGGTGAGCGCGGCCGCGTCCGCGTCGGCCGGGTGCTCCCACGTGGAGTCCCACGCGAGCCGCCACGTCGCCGGCTCGGGCGTGGTGACGCCGTCGCCGGTCGTCGCCTCGCCGCCGGCCCAGCCCCCGGCGGTCCAGCCGTCGCCCGCGCCGCGGTCGGCCGCCCCGCCCGCGCCGCCGTGCTCGACGCCGCCCGGGGCCGGGTCCGCGAGCACGACGTCGACCGGGTCCAGCGACCCGTTGATCACGAGCAGCACCGCGTCGTCGCCCGCGACCCGGAGCATCTGCAGGGTGCGCAGGTCGGCGTCGTGCCACCGCTCGTGGGTGAACAGCGCCCCCGCGGGGTCGAACCACGCCAGGTCCGGCCGCCCGTCCGGCCCGGCGCGCCCGGTGAAGAACCGCGCGCTGCGCAGCGCCGGGTGCGTCCGCCGCAGGGCGGTCAGGTGCCGCGCCGTGGCGAGCAGGTCCCGCCGCCACGGCGCGAGGTCCCACGAGACCCAGGACAGCGGGGAGTCCTGGCAGTAGGCGTTGTTGTTGCCGTGCTGGGTGCGGCCGAGCTCGTCGCCGGCCGTGATCATCGGCGTGCCCGCGGACAGCAGCAGGGTGGCGAGCACGTTCCGGATCGACCGGCGGCGCAGCGGCACGATGTCGGCGGCCACGGAGTCGGCGGCGACGTGCCCCTCGACGCCGTGGTTCCAGGACCGGTTGTCGTCGGTGCCGTCGCGGTTCTGCTCGCCGTTGGCCTCGTTGTGCTTGTGCTCGTAGGCCACGAGGTCGGCCAGCGTGAACCCGTCGTGGGCGGTGACGTAGTTGATCGACGCGCGGGGCCCGCGGGCGAGCGGCGGGTCCGAGCGGCCGAACAGGTCGACGGAGCCGGCCAGGCGGGTCGCGAGGTCCCGGACCCGGTGCTCGGGCAGGCCGTGCGCGGCGCGGGCGGGGTCGGCGAGCCAGAAGGACCGCACGGAGTTCCGGAACCGGTCGTTCCACTCGGCGAACGGCATCGGGAACTGCCCGGTGCGCCACCCGCCGGGCCCGACGTCCCACGGCTCCGCGATGAGCTTGAGCCCGTGCAGGGCGGGGTCGGTGCCGGCGGCGACGAGGAACGGGTGGTCCGGGTCGAACCCGGTGTGGCCGCGCGCGAGCGTGACGGCCAGGTCGAACCGGAAGCCGTCGACGCCGACCTCCTGGGCCCAGTAGCGCAGCGAGTCCAGCGCGAGCCGGACCACCTCGGGCCGGCGGAAGTCCAGCGTGTTGCCGGTGCCGGTGACGTCTGCCAGCGCCGCGGGGTGGGCGCCGTCGTGCTGGTAGTAGACCGCCGAGTCGAGGCCGCGCCAGGACAGGTGCTGGCCGGGCAGGCCGCCCTCGCAGGTGTGGTTGTACACCACGTCGAGCAGGACCTCGATGCCGGCCTCGTGCAGGGCGTGCACCGCGGTGCGGAGCTCCTCCAGCACGGCGGCGGGACCGGCGGCGCGCGCGGCGGCCGTGGCGTAGGGGGCGTGCGGGGCGAAGAAGCCGAGCGTGCTGTAGCCCCAGTAGTTGGTCAGGCCGCGCTGCACCAGGTGCGGCTCGGAGGAGAACGCGTGCACCGGCAGCAGCTCCAGCGCCGTGACGCCCAGCGCCCGCAGGTGCTCCACGACGACCGGGTGCCCGAGCGCCGCGTAGGTGCCCCGCAGGTGCGGCGGCAGGTCGGGGTGCCGGACGGTGAGGCCCCTGACGTGGGCCTCGTAGACGACGGTGTCCGTCCACGGCGTGCAGGGGCGGTTGGCGGCGGGGTCCACGGCGTCGCCCGCGCCGCGGCGCCCGGGCCTGCGGTCGAGCACGACGCCGTGCGGCACGTGCGCCACCGAGTCGCGGGGGTCGGCGGCGCCCGCGGGGTCGCCGCGCAGGGCGTCGTCCACGACGTGGCCGTAGGTCGCGGGGCCGTGGTCGACCTCGCCGACCAGGCCGCGGGCGTAGGGGTCCACCAGCAGCTTGGCCGGGTTGTACCGCAGTCCGGCACCCGGGTCCCACGGGCCGTGCGCGCGCAGGCCGTACCGCTGGCCGGGCCGGACGCCCGGGACGCGGGCGGAGAACACGCCGAGGTCCGGGCCGTCCAGCCGGACGCGGCGCTCCGCCCAGCCGGTCGGGGCCGCGGGGTCGGGGTCGAGCAGGCACAGGTCGACCGCCTCGGCGTGCGGGGCGAGCACGCCGACCTCGACGCCGTCGTCGGTCGCGTGCACCCCGAGGCGGGGCGGCGGTCCGGGGTGCGGGGCGGCGAGGGTCACGCGCCCATTGTGGCCCGGCGCGCGGGCGGTGCGGGCCCCCGACCAGGGCGTCCGGCGGCGTCCCGGGGCGGGAGGTGCGCGGGACCCGGTCCCGTGCACCCCGTCCCCCCGGGCGGGTAACGTCTCCGAGGTGAGAATCGTGGTGTGCGTGAAGCACGTGCCCGACATCCAGTCCGAGCGGTCGCTGGGACCCGACGGGCGCCTCGTGCGCGACGGCGGTGACGGCACGATCAACGAGCTGGACGAGAACGCCGTCGAGGCCGCGGTCGTGCTGGCCGAGCAGGCCCGGGACGCCGGTGAGGACGCCGAGGTCGTCGTGGTGACGGTCGGCCCCGACGACGCCGAGGACGCGGTGCGCCGCGGCCTGCAGCTCGGTGCCGACGCGGCCGTGCACGTGCTGGACGACGCGGTCGCCGGGTCCGACGTGTTCGGCACCGCGACGGTGCTGGCCGCGGTGCTGCGCCGGCTGGGGGAGCAGGCGCCGGTCGACCTGGTGGTCACCGGCATGGCCGGGCTCGACGGGCTCACCTCGCTGCTGCCCGCGGCGCTCGCCGCGACCCTCGACCTGCCGCAGCTCACGCTCGCCGCGGAGGTCACCCTCGCCGACGGCGCGGTGACGGTCCGCCGCGACCTCGACCACGCCGTCGAGGAGCTCACCGCCCCGCTGCCGGCGCTGGTGTCGGTCACCGACCGCGCCAACGAGCCGCGGTACCCGAACTTCCAGGGGATCATGGCCGCCCGCAAGAAGCCGGTCGAGACCCTGTCCCTGGCGGACCTGGGGATCGACCCGGCGACGGTCGGCACCGCCGGCGCCCGCACCGAGGTGCTCGAGGCCGCGCCCCGGCCGCCGCGCACCGACCGGGTGCTGGTCACCGACGACGGCCAGGCGGGTGCGCGGCTCGCCGCGTGGCTGCTGGAGCGCGACCTGGTCCGCACGACCCCCGCGACCGGAGAGGTCCTCTGATGGGCACCGTCCTCGTCCTGCTGGACCACGCCGAGACCGGCGCCCTGCGCGGCAGCGTGCTGGAGCTGGCCACCGCGGCCCGCGACCTGGCCGGCGGCGGCGAGGTGCACGGCCTGTGGGTCGGCGACGAGCCGGTCGACCCGGCGCTGCCGGTCCTGGGCCGGCACGGGGTGGCCGTCGTGCACCAGGTCTCCACCGGCGCGGTCGACCCGCACCTGACGCCCGTGCTGGCCGAGGCGCTCGCCGACGCGGTGCGCGAGACCGGCGCGACCGTGCTGCTCGCGCTGTCGACGTTCGAGAACAAGGAGGCCGCCGCGCGGCTGGCCGTCGCGACCGGCGCGGGCGTCGTCACCGACGCCGCCGCGGTCGAGCGGGACGCCGAGGGCCGGGTCGTCGCCGCCAAGACGGTGCTCGCCGGCACCTGGACCACCCGGTGCGCGGTCCGGACCGACCTGGCCGTCGTGCTGCTCAAGGCCGGCGCCGTGGTGTCCCGGCACGTCGAGGAGCCCGCCCCGCGCGTGCCCGAGGTGCGCACCCGCGCGCTCGCGGTCTCCGAGCGGGCCACCCGCGCCGCGCTCGTGCGGCGCACCCCGGCAGCCCCGTCCGACCGGCCGGACCTGTCGTCGGCGGACGTCGTGGTCGTGGGCGGGCGCGGGACCGAGGGCGACTTCGGGCCGATCGAGGCGCTCGCGGACGAGGTCGGCGGCGCCGTCGGGTCGACCCGCGTGGCGACCGACGAGGGCTGGATCGGGCACGAGACGCAGATCGGCCAGACCGGGGTGACGGTGTCGCCGCGGCTGTACATCGGCGCCGGCGTGTCAGGGGCCGTCCACCACCGCGGCGGCATGCAGGCGTCCGGGACGATCGTGGCGATCAACCCCGACCCGGAGGCGCCCATCTTCGAGATCGCGGACTACGGGATCGTCGGCGACCTGTTCACCGTGCTGCCGCAGGTCACGCAGGAGCTGCGCCGGCTGCGGCAGGGCTGAGCGGGCCGCCCCGGCGCGGGTGCGGTCGTCCGGTCGGGGCTGCCCGGCCGCGGCGGCTCAGGCCAGGGCGCGCAGCCACTCGACGGCGTGCCGGCCCTGCGCGCCCTGGAACCGGCGCAGGTTCGGGATCCCGACCGGCGCCGGCTGCAGCGCGCCGTGCACGAAGTAGCCCGCCAGGCCCGCCACGGCGGCGCGCAGCCGCTCGGGCTCGACGTCCTTCGACGCCGGGCGGTCCCAGAACAGGTCCTGCGGGTCGCCGCCGCCCTGCATCGCGACGCTGGGCAGCATGAACGCGAGGTCGAGCCACGGCGCGCCGACGCTCGCGTGCGGCCAGTCGATCAGCGCGACCCGGCCGCCCTCGTGGTCGTGGTCCACCATCACGTTGTCCGCGCGCAGGTCGCCGTGCACCAGCGCGGTCCCCGCGCAGGCCGCCAGCGCGTCGTCCTCCCACGCGACCAGCGTGTCGAGGTGCGCGAGGACCCACGCGCCGGCCTCGCCCGTCCGGGCGGCCAGCGCGTCGAGGTCGGCCCCGGGGCGCCCCGCGATCGTGCGCCACCCCGTGAAGTCGCCGGCCAGCGTCTCCGCGGCCGGGCGCAGCTCGTGGCCCGGCAGCGGCTCCGCCTCGGCCAGCGTGTCCAGCGCGCTCAGCACGAGGCCGAGCTCGTCCGGGCGCCAGGGGAGCAGCGGCGGCCGGCCCGGCGCCACCTCGAACCCCAGCAGCACCCAGTCGCCGTCGTCGTCGGACCACAGCAGCGCGGGGGCGGGCACCTGGGGCGGCAGCGCCGCGGCGGCGCGCACCTCGGCGCGGGCCAGCTCCGGGGACTCCGGGTTCTGCTCGGGGGAGACGGCCTTGACGAACACCCCGCGGCCGTCGGCCAGCTCGAGCACCGCGGCGAACCCGGGGCTGAACCCGGTGGTCGCGCTGGTCTCGGCCGACACCTGGGCGCCGGCGAGCTCCGCGATCCGGGTGCGCACGGACCGCGGCAGGTCCCGCCAGTCGAGCCGTTGCCCGCTGAAGGCCAGCGGAGGCGTCATCGCGTCGTCGGCACTCACGCGCCACATCCTGACAGAACCCTTCGTAGACTCGTGCGGGTGAGCGCGTATCTGGACCACGCGGCCACGACGCCCGTGCTCCCGGAGGCGGCCGCCGTCCTGGTCGAGCACCTGTCCCGCACCGGCAACCCCTCGTCCCTGCACGCGGCGGGCCGGGCGGCGCGCCGCGCCGTCGAGGAGGCCCGCGAGTCGCTGGCCGCCGCGCTCGGCGCCCGCCCCAGCGAGGTGCTGCTGACCGGGGGCGGCACGGAGGCCGACAACCTCGCGATCAAGGGCCTGTTCTGGGCGCGCGCGGCGCAGGACCCGGCCCGGCGCCGCGTCCTGGTGTCGGCGGTGGAGCACCACGCGGTGCTGGACCCGGCGTTCTGGCTGGCCGAGCACGCCGGGGCGGAGATCGTGCTGCTGCCGGTCGACGGCGAGGGGCGGCTGCGCCTGGACGCGCTGCGCGACGAGCTCGCCGCGCACGCCGCCGAGACCGCGCTGGTGTCGGTGATGTGGGCGAACAACGAGGTCGGCACGCTGCAGCCGGTGGCCGAGGTGGTGGCGCTCGCGCACGCCCACGGCGTCCCCGTGCACGCCGACGCGGTGCAGGCGGTCGGGCAGGTGCCCGTCGACTTCGGCGCGTCCGGGCTGGACGCGATGACCGTCACGGGCCACAAGCTGGGCGGGCCGGTCGGCGTCGGCGCGCTGCTCGCGCGGCGCGAGCTCGCCCTGGTGCCCGTGCTGCACGGCGGCGGCCAGGAGCGCGGCGTGCGCTCGGGCTCGCTCGACGTCCCGGCGATCGCGGCGTTCGCCGTCGCGGTCGACGCGGCCGTCCGCGGGCGCGAGGCCGCGGCCACGCGGCTGTCCGGCCTGCGGGACGCGCTGGTCGCCGGCGTGCGGGCGGCGGTCCCGGACGCGGTGCTGCGCGGGCCGGCCGACGCCGCCGACCGGCTGCCGGCGAACGCGCACTTCACGTTCCCCGGCTGCGAGGGCGACTCCCTGCTCTACCTGCTCGACTCGGCCGGCGTGGAGGCGTCGACCGGGTCGGCGTGCCAGGCGGGGGTGCCGCAGCCGAGCCACGTGCTGCTCGCGATGGGCCTCGACGAGGCGGACGCGCGCGGCGCGCTGCGGTTCTCGCTCGGCTGGCCGTCCACGGGCGACGACGTCGCCGCGCTGCTCGCGGCGCTGCCGGGCGCGGTGGACCGGGCGCGCGCGGCGGGGCTCGCGGGCGGGTCGCGTGCCGGGGGTCGTGCCGCGGACGGTCGTGCCGCGGCGGGTCGTGCCGCCGGGGCGCGGTCGACGGCGGGGGTCGCCTGATGCGCGTGCTCGCGGCGCTGTCCGGGGGCGTCGACTCCGCGGTCGCCGCCGCGCGCGCGGTGGACGCCGGGCACGACGTCGTCGGCGTCCACATGGCCCTGTCCCGGAGCCGCGCCCAGCTGCGGACCGGCTCGCGCGGCTGCTGCTCGATCGAGGACGCCGGCGACGCCCGGCGGGCCGCCGACGTGCTGGGCATCCCGTACTACGTCTGGGACCTCTCCGAGCGGTTCGAGGACACCGTGGTCGCCGACTTCCTGGCGGAGTACGAGGCCGGGCGGACGCCGAACCCGTGCGTGCGGTGCAACGAGCACATCAAGTTCGACGCGCTGCTGGACAAGGCGCTGGCGCTCGGCTTCGACGCCGTGGCCACCGGGCACTACGCCTCGGCGACCGCCGGCCCCGACGGCGCCCCGGTGCTGCGGCGGGCCGCCGACCGTGCCAAGGACCAGTCCTACGTGCTCGCGGTGATGGGACCGGAGCGCCTGGCGCGGGCGATCTTCCCGCTCGGCGACGTGGCGTCCAAGGACGAGGTGCGCGCCGAGGCGGCGGCCCGCGGGCTGAGCGTGTCGGCCAAGCCCGACTCCTACGACATCTGCTTCGTCGCCGACGGCGACACCCGCGGCTTCCTGCGGGACCGGCTGGGGTCGCGGCCCGGCGAGGTCGTCGACGCCGACGGCACCGTGCTCGGCACGCACGACGGCGCCTACGGGTACACGATCGGGCAGCGCAAGGGGCTGCAGCTCGGGCGCCCGGCCCCCGACGGGAAGCCCCGGTACGTGCTGGCGATCGAGCCCGTGAGCAACCGGGTGGTCGTCGGCGGCGCCGAGGCGCTCGCGGTCGACGCGATCGAGGCGCGGGACGCCGTGTGGTTCGGCACCGCCCCGCGCGACTGGACGGCGTGCCTGCTCCAGGTCCGCGCGCACGGCGCCGCGGTGCCGGTGCGCGCGCGGGCGACCGCGGGCGGCGGGATCGAGGTGCGGGTCGACGGGCCGCTGCGCGGGGTCGCGGCGGGCCAGTCGGCCGTGCTGTACGGCGGGACGGACGGGGACGTGGTGCTGGGTCAGGGGACGGTGGAGCGGGCGACGCGCGCGGGTGCGGCGGCCGGGGACGGCGCCGCGGGGGCCGGCGTCGCAGGGGCCGGCGTCGCCGCCGGGCGCACCGGGGCGACCGCGTGACCGGGGTCGGGGGGACCGGGGCCTGGCCGGGCGCGGAGCCGCTGGAGGCGCAGACGACCGTGCTCGGCGACGTCGCGGCGGCGCCCTCCGGGGTCGAGGGGCTGCCGTGGACCGTCCGGCTGCCCGAGCGCGGGGCGTACGGCAGCCTCGTCGCCCAGGCGCTCGGCCTGCTGGTGGAGATGCCGGCCGAGCTCGGCCCGCACGGCTGGCGGCTCGCCGACCGCCCCGGGGGCGACGCGACCCGCCTGGCCGCGCTGCGCCGGGAGGACCTCGACGCGCTCGCCGTCGCCGCGCACGGCTGGGACGGGCCGCTGGTCGTGCCGGTCGCCGGTCCGCTGACGCTGGCGGCCGGCGTGTACCTCGCGCGCGGCGACCGCGCCGTCGGCGACCCCGGGGCGGTAGCAGAGCTCGCCGCGTCCCTGGCCGCGGGCGTCGCGGAGCACCTGGGCGCGATCGTCCGGGCCGTCCCCGGCGCGCGGCCGACCGTGCTGCTGCACGAGCCCCTGCTCGCGCAGGTGGTCGCCGGTGTGCTGCCGTCGTTCTCGGGGTACGCGCGGCTGCGCGCCGTCCCCGCGCCCGTGGTGTCGGAGCGGCTCGGGACGGTCGTCGCCGGGCTGCACGCCGCCGGGGCCGAGCGCGTGGTCCTGCACGTCGGCGCGGGTGCGACGACCCTCGGCGCCGCGCGCGGCGCGGGAGCGGACGCGGTCGGGGTGGAGGTCGCCGGGCTCGACGAGCGCCGGTGGGAGTCCGTCGCCGAGGCGGTCGAGGCGGGCCTCGCGCTGTGGGCGTCGGTGCCGCAGCCGGAGACGTCGCAGTGCGCCGGCCCCGACGTGCGGGGCGTCGCCGACGCGGTGCTGCGCGGCTGGGAGCGGGTCGGGCTGTCCCGGTCCGGGCTGCGCGACGTCGTGCTGCTCGCCCCCGAGGGGCCGGCGGTGCCCGGCGGTGCGGCGGGGACGCGGGTCGACCCGGCCGCGGCGCGGGCGACGCTCGCGACCGTGGGCCGGGCGGCGGCGGTCGTCGCGGAGCGGGCGGAGTCGTGAGCGGGGCGGCCGGTGGCCAGG
>NZ_JAKRMS010000083.1 GCF_022346185.1 Cellulomonas sp. ACRRI
CACCACCACCGCCACCACCGCGACCGGCGCCGCCGCCGCCCCCGCCGACCCGGCCCGCGCCCCGCGCGCCGGCCTGCTCAACCCCGCGTTCCTCGCGGTCGAGCTGCGCCGCCTGCTCCGCAACCGCCGGACCATCGTGTTCACGCTGGTCATGCCGCCGGTGTTCTTCCTGATCTTCGGCACGGCCGACGCCTACACGACCCAGTCCGTCGGCCACGCGAACGTCACCGCCTGGATCATGAGCTCGATGGCCCTGTACGGCGCGATGCTCGCGACGACGGGCGGCGGGGCGAGCGTCTCCGTCGAGCGCGCCCAGGGCTGGACCCGGCAGCTGCGGCTGACCCCGCTGCGGCCGACGACGTACGTCGCGACCAAGGTCGTGCTGGCGATGGTGCTGGGGCTGGCGTCCGTGCTGGTCGTGACGCTGGTCGGCCTGGTCTCCGGCGCGAGCGGCGACGCCGGCCGGGTCGCGCTGAGCGTCGGCCTGGCCTGGGCCGGGTCGGTGGTGTTCGCGGCGTTCGGCCTGTTCATGGGCTACCTGCTCCCCGCCGAGAACGTCATGCAGATCCTCGGCCCGGTCCTCGCGCTGCTGGCGTTCGCGGGCGGGCTGTTCGTGCCGCTCGGCGACGGGCTGTTCGCGGACATCGCGCAGGTGTCGCCGACCTACGGCCTGGCCGAGATCGTCCGGGCCCCGCTCACCGGTGACGGGGTCTCGGTCTGGGCCGTCGTCAACGTCGTGGCCTGGGCGGCCGTGTTCGTCGGCGGCGCCGCCTGGCGGTTCCGGCGCGACACGGCCCGGGTGTGACCACCGGCCCGCGTGCGACCGCCGGCCTGGTCGCCGGCGCGGACGCCTGCACCGGGGCGTACGGCCACCTGGCTACGGTGGGCGGCGTGAGCACCGACGGGACCGCCGACGCACCCCGGCGCCCCGCACAGGGGGCCGGGTGGGCGCCGGACCACCCGCGCCGCGCGGCGCGGATGCGCGTCGTCGGCCCCGTGCTCGGCGTGGTCTGGCTGGTGTTCCTGCTCCAGCCCTGGCAGGCGGCGTGGGACGCCCGGCCCGGCGCGGAGCGGGACCTGTCGCTGGCGGCCGTCGCGCTGCTCGCGGCGTCGTTCGCCTGGGTGGTGACCCGGCGCGCCGCGCCGTTCGCCCGGCCGACCCCGCTCCCGCAGGCCGCGGCCGTCCTGGGGGTGCAGCTGGCGCTCGTCGCGCTGTCCACGCTCGCCGCCGAGGAGGTCGGGCTCGTCGGGCTGGTGTTCGTCGGGGTGTCGGCGATCTTCCTGCTCCGCGACCCGCGGGCGCTGCTGGTCGCCCCCGCGTCGATCGCGGCGATCCTCGTGCTGCCGCGGGTCGTCCCGGGCTGGGAGCCGATCGACGACCTGGTGATCTCCGTCGTGCTGGCGACGCTGGCCGTGTTCGGCTTCACCCAGCTCGTGCAGCGCAACCGCCAGCTCCAGGCCGCCCGGGACGAGGTCGCGGTGCTGGCCGTCGAGCAGGAGCGCGAGCGCATCGCCCGCGACATGCACGACATCCTCGGGCACAGCCTGACGGTCATCTCGGTCAAGGCGGAGCTCGCGTCGCGGCTGATGGACGTCGACGCCGACCGGGCCCGTGCCGAGGTGCTGGAGGTGCAGGGCCTCGCCCGGGCGGCGCTCGCCGACGTGCGCGGCATGGTCGCCGGCACCCGCGCGGTGACCCTGGCCGGCGAGCTCGCCGGCGCCCGGCAGGCGTTCGACGCCGCGGGGATCGAGGCCGACGTGCCCGGCGCGCTGGACGCCGTGCCCGACCACCTGCGCGAGCTGTTCGCGTGGGCCGTGCGCGAGGGGACCACCAACGTGCTGCGCCACGCCGCCGCGACCCGGGTCGCCGTGACCCTGTCCGCCGACACCCTGACGATCGACGACGACGGCGCGGACGGGGTGGCGGCGGACGCCGCCGGCCGCGGGCCCGGGACCGGCCTCGCCGGGCTGTCCGAGCGCGCCCGCCGCGCCGGGGCCCGCGTCGAGACGGGCCGCGGCCCGCTGGGCGGCTACCGGCTGCGGGTCACCACGGCGCCGACGGGCGGGGCCACCCGGTGACCGCGTCCGACGCCGCCGCGCCCATCCGGCTGCTGCTGGCCGACGACCAGGCGCTGGTCCGCGGGGCGCTCGCCGCGCTGCTCGACCTGGAGCCGGACCTGGCGGTCGTCGCGCAGGTCGGCCGCGGCGACGAGGTGGTCGCGGCCGCGCGCGCCTCCGCCGCCGACGTCGCGCTGCTGGACGTCGAGATGCCCGGGCTGGACGGCATCGCCGCGGCCGCGGCCCTGCGCCGGGAGCACCCCGCGTGCCGGTCGCTGATCGTCACGACGTTCGGCCGGCCCGGGTACCTGCGGCGCGCGCTCGACGCCGGCGCGAGCGGGTTCGTCGTCAAGGACACCCCGGCCGAGCAGCTCGCCGACGCGGTGCGCCGCGTGCACCGCGGGCTGCGGGTGGTCGACCCGGACCTCGCGGTCGAGTCGCTCGCGATCGGCACCAGCCCGCTGACCGAGCGGGAGCGGGACGTGCTCGTGCACGCCGCGGGCGGCGGGACCGTCGCCGACATCGCGCGCGAGACGTACCTGTCCGAGGGCACGGTCCGGAACTACCTGTCCTCGGCGATGGGCAAGACCGGCGGCCGCACCCGCGCGGAGGCGGTCCGGATCGCGCAGGACAACGGCTGGCTGCTCGGCCGCTGACGCCGGGGCGAGGGTGCGCCGACCCTCGACCCCGGCGCGGGGGTCAGCGCGCCGCGAGCGCCCGGCCGGCCGCGGCGGCGGCCGCCTCGGCCTCCTTGCGCATGAGCGCCGCCGGCTCGGCCAGCGCGTCCATCGCCGGGTTCACGCCGACGAGGGTCAGCTCGCGCTCGACGACCGTGAGGTCCGCGCCCCACACCTCGCCGACGATCCGGCGCAGGTAGTCGATGCTGTGGTCCCAGCCGTGCTTCGGGGTGCCCGGGCCGTAACCGCCGCCGCGCGTGACGATGAGCACGACCGGCTTGCCCGCCAGGTACGCGTCGCCCGGGGTGCCGCCCGCGATGGCCAGGTCGATCCAGGTCTTCACGTGCTGGGAGACGCCCCAGTTGTAGAGCGGCAGCGCGAGCACGGCGGCGTCGGCCGCGCGGAGCTCGTCGGCGACCTCGACCGCGAGCGCGACGGCAGCGGCCTGCTCGGGGGTGCGCTGCTCGGCGGGCGTCCAGCCGGCGCCCACGGCGGTGGCCCACGCGTCGGCGGGCAGCGGCTGCTCGCCGAGGTGCCGGCGGACGACGGTCTCCTCGGGGCGCGCGGCCGCGAGCTCGGCGGTGACCAGGTCGGCGAGCGCGGAGCTCGCGGAGTTCGCGCCCTGGATGGAGGCGTCGATGCGCAGCACGGTCATGGGGACTCCCGGGGGGACGGCGCCGCCGGCGCGACGCGATGTTGAATGTTCAACACGCACCCTAGGCGCCTCGGTGTTGAATGTTCAAGTCCGGTACCATCGTGGCATGAGCCAGCGGGTCGAGGACGCCACCCCGTGGCTCTCCGACGCCCAGGTCGAGGGCTGGAAGGCTGTCGTCGCGCTGCTCACGACGCTGCCCGCGGCGCTCGACGCGCAGCTCAAGCGCGACTCGGGGATGAACCTCTACGAGTACAACGTGCTGGTGGCGCTCTCCGAGCGGCCGCACGGCGAGATCCCGATGAGCGACCTGGCGCGCCTCACGCAGAGCTCGCCGTCCCGGCTGTCGCACGCCGTCGGGCGGCTCGAGCAGGCGGGCTGGGTCACCCGCAGCTCGTGCGTGGCGGCGGGCAAGCGCACCAGCGCACGCCTCACCGAGGGCGGCGAGGACCAGCTCCGGCGCGCGGCGCCGGGCCACGTCCGCGAGGTGCGCCGGCTGGTGGTCGACGCGCTCGGCCCCGACCGCATGGCGGCCCTCGGAGACGCGGCGCTCACCGTCGTCCGGCGGGCGGCGCCCGAGGTCGCGGACCTGCTGCCGGCCTGCACGGCCGCCGACACCACCGTCTCGGCCGCGCGCGCCGCGACGGCGGCCGGCGACGACGACGCCCCCGCGGCAGCAGCGAGCGCCCCCGCGGCCGGCGACCGCCGGGACGCCTGACCGCCACCGCCCGGCCGCGCCCTCCCGGCCGCGCGGCCGCGCGAGCCCCTGACCACCCCGCCGGCCCCGTCGCACCCGCGTGCTACGTTGCGCCGCGCGCACCCCGGGGCGGGGCCGCGCGCACCGGGGAGGGACCAGCCGCATGACCACCACGTCCGACGCGTCGTACACGCTCGAGTCCGTCGACTGGGCCGATCCGCGCGCCGCGGCGCTGCGCGACGCCATGGACGCCGAGATGGGCGCGCGCTACGCGTCGGCCGGCCCGATGAGCGCCGCGGCGCACGCCGCCCTCACCGTCGACCCGGCCGCCGTCCGGCACGTGGTGCTCGCCGTCGACCACGACGGCACCCCGATCGGTCACGCCGCCCTGCGGGACCACGGCGGCGAGTGGGAGGTCAAGCGCGTCGTCGTGGCGGCCGGGCAGCGCGGCCGCGGGGTCGGGCGCGCGATCATGTCCGAGGTCGAGAGGGTCGCCCGCGCCGCGGGCGCCGAGCGCGTGATCCTGCAGACCGGCGACCGCCAGCCGGAGGCCGAGGCGCTGTACGCCGCGCTGGGCTGGACCCGGATCCCGACCTACCCGCCGTACGACACCGCGCTGCCGCTGCAGTCCCGCTGCTATGAGAAGCGCCTGGCCTGACCCACCCGACCACCGGCGCGCCCGGACGCCGGGCGCCGCGCGGGCCCCACCCGCTCTGATCGCCGCGCGGGCCCGACGGTGGAAGGTTGTGACCAGCACGCCGTCGGCGTGTCCGTCACGACCTTCCACACTCGCGGAGGGGCCGATCTCAGGGGGCGGCGATGTCGGAGCGACCCAGCGGGGACGCGCCCCGGCACCGCGCCCGGCGCGCGCTCCCGGTCGCCGCGGCACTGGTGGCCGCGCTGGCCGTCGCGGTGCCGCTGCTGCTGTCCCGCACCGGAGAGGACCGCGTCCCCGACGGCGACCCCGCCGCCCGGGTCGCCGAGGTGTGGACCACGACCGCCGACGGGGCGCACCGCGTCGAGCGGACCGCGACCGCCGACCCGGACCCCGCCGGCACGCCGGACCCGAGCACCCCCACGATCACCGTCGCCGGCTCCGCGGACCCCGCCGACCCCGGCCCGGAGGTCACCGGCTTCGGCGCCGCGCTCACCCTGTCCTCGGCGTCCCTGCTGCTCGCCATGCCCGAGGACGACCGCCGCGCCCTGCTCACCGAGCTGTTCGACCCCGCCGGCCCGGTGCGGCTGTCGGTCGTCCGGGTCGCGCTCGGCGGCTCCGACTTCGTGCCCGGACCCGGGCCCGCCCGCACCTACGACGACCTCCCGCCCGGCGAGACCGACGGGGACCTCGAGCGGTTCAGCAGCGCGGGCGACGAGCCGGTGCGCGCGCTGCTCCGCGAGATCCGGGTGCTGGCGCCGGACCTGCTCGTGGTCGCGTCGCCGTGGAGCCCGCCCGCGTGGCTGAAGACCTCGGACAGCCTGGAGGGCGGGCGGCTGCTCGACGACGACCGGGCGTACGCGACCTACGCCGCGTACCTCGTGCGGGCCCTGCAGGAGTGGGCGGCGGCCGGGGTGCCGGTCGACGCGCTCACCGTGCAGAACGAGCCGCAGGCGCGGCACCCCGACGGGTACCCGGGCACCGACATGCCGGTCGCCGACCAGGTGCGGCTGCTCGACGCGCTGGGCCCCGCGCTGGCCGACGCCGGCCTCGACCCCGCCCTGCTCGCGTACGACCACAACTGGGCCCTGCACCCCGCGGACGCCGCCTCGACCCCGGAGGGCGCCGACCCCGAGACCGACTACCCGCTGCGCGTGCTGCGCAGCGACGCCGCGCGCTGGGTCGCCGGCGTGGCCTTCCACTGCTACTCCGGCGACGCCTCGGCGCAGGACGCGGTCCGGGAGGAGTTCCCGGACGCGGCGGTCTGGGTCACGGAGTGCTCGGGCTCGCACGCCCCGGGGACCCCGCCGGAGCAGGTGTTCGCGGACACCCTCACGTGGCAGTCCCGGAACCTGCTGGTGGCCTCGCTCGCGCACGGGGCGTCGGCGGTGCTCACCTGGAACCTGGCGCTCGACCCGGACGGCGGGCCGCACGTCGGCGGCTGCGGCACCTGCACCGGGGTGGTCACCGTCGCCGGGGCGGAGGCGACCCCGGACGCGGAGCACGACGTGCTCGCGCACGCGGCGCGGTTCCTCCCCCGCGGCTCCGTCCGGGTCGGCTCGACGTCCACCGCCGGCGACGCGGTCGCGCAGGTGGCGCTCCGGACGCCGGCCGGCGCGACGGTGCTGCTCGTCGCGCACGACGGCGACCACGAGGCGACCGTCGACGTGCGGGACGGCGGGGAGCGCTACCCCGTGCGCCTCGCGCCGCGCTCGCTCAGCACGGTGGTCGTCGGCGACGAGGCCGCGCGCGCGGTCGCCGACCCCGCGCACGCCCGCGCCGCCGCCCCCGACGCGCCGACGCTCCCCGCCGCGGTCGACCTGGCGGGCGCGGCCGCCACCGCCGACCCCGCCGCCCCGGACGACCCCTGCTGCACCGGCGACGTCGCCGCGCACGCCGTGGACGGCGACCCCGCGACCCGGTGGTCCAGCGGCCGCCCGCAGCGCCCGGGCGACGCGCTCGAGGTCGACCTGGGCCGCGTCGTCGCGGTCCGCGGCGTCGTCCTCGACGCGGGTGGGAGCGCGGGCGACTGGCCCCGCGGCTACGAGGTGCTCACCAGCGCGGACGGCGCGTCGTGGACCGCCGCCACCCCCGCCCGCGCGGGGGCGGGCCAGGTGGCCGCCGCCGCGCTCGACGGCGCCGAGGTGCGGTACCTCCGCGTCCGGCTCACCGCCGACGCCGACCCGTGGTGGAGCGTCGCGGAGCTCCGCGTCCTGGCGTGACGGGCTCGGTGCTCCGATCGGGTGAACGGCCCCACCCCGCCCCCCGGGACGGCGCACCCTCGGGACGTTCGTCCCATTGAACCCCACATGTGGGGTTGCGACGCTGACCCAGGCACTACATCTAGTGCGGCGAGCAGATCGGGAGTGGATACGCATGACGCTGGTGGGACCGCACGTCTCGGAGCTCACGGGGGCCGCGGCGGCCGCCGCGGGACCGCACTCCCCCTCCGCCGCCGCCGGACTCGTCGTGCGGAAGCGGGACGGCCGCGTCCTGCCCTTCGACCCCATCCGGGTGCACAGCGCGCTGGGCCGCGCGTTCGCGCACGTGCACGGCCTGCTGGGCCCCCTGCACGACCTCACGATCGCCGAGCTGGTCGAGCGGATCGACGCCGAGCTCGCCGCCCGGTTCACCGGCGAGGTGCGGATCTACGAGATCCAGAACGTCGTCGAGCACACGCTGCTCGAGGCCCGCGAGTACGAGGTCGCCGAGGCCTACATCGACTACCGGGTGCAGCGGGACCTGGCGCGGTCGAAGGCGCTCGACGTCAACCACTCGATCGGCCAGCTGGTCGGCAAGGACTCGTCCGTCGTCCACGAGAACGCGAACAAGGACGCCGACGTCTTCAACACCCAGCGCGACCTCACGGCGGGCGCGGTCGGCAAGGCGATCGGCCTGCGGATGCTCCCGCCGCACGTCGCGAACGCGCACGCCAAGGGCGACCTGCACTACCACGACCTCGACTACCACCCCTACGCCCCGATGACGAACTGCTGCCTCATCGACTTCCGGACGATGCTGTCCGAGGGCTTCCGGATCGGGAACGCACAGGTCGACCCGCCGCGGTCCATCCAGACGGCCACCGCGCAGATCTCGCAGATCATCGCCAACGTGTCGTCGAGCCAGTACGGCGGCTGCTCGGTCAACCGGATCGACGAGCTGCTGGCCCCGTACGCGGAGCGGAACTTCGCCAAGCACCTCGCCGACGCCGAGCAGTGGGTCACCGAGCCCGAGCGGCGCCGCGCGTACGCGGAGGAGAAGACCCGCAAGGACGTCTACGACGCGATGCAGAGCCTCGAGTACGAGATCAACACCCTGTTCACGTCGAACGGGCAGACGCCGTTCACGTCGGTCGGGTTCGGCCTCGGCACGGGCTGGTTCGAGCGGGAGATCCAGCGCGCCATCCTGCAGATCCGCATCCTCGGCCTGGGCAAGGAGCGCCGCACCGCGATCTTCCCGAAGCTCATCTTCACGCTGCGCCGCGGCGTGAACCTCACCGCGGACGACCCGAACTACGACATCAAGCAGCTGGCCGTCGAGTGCGCGACCAAGCGCATGTACCCGGACATCCTCAGCTACGACAAGATCGTCGAGATCACCGGCTCGTTCAAGGTGCCGATGGGCTGCCGGTCGTTCCTGCAGGGCTGGGAGGACGCCGAGGGGAACGACGTCGTCGAGGGCCGGATGAACCTGGGCGTCGTCACCCTCAACGTGCCGCGGATCGCGCTCGAGACCCGGGGCGACCTCGACGCGTTCTGGGCCCTCCTCGACGAGCGGCTGGAGACGGTGCACGACGCGCTGCTGTACCGCGTCGAGCGGTGCAAGGAGGCCGTGCCGGCGAACGCCCCGATCCTGTACGTGCACGGCGCGTTCGGGCAGCGGCTGGCGCCGGACGACGACGTCGACGCGCTGTTCCGCGGCGGGCGCGCGACGGTCTCGCTCGGCTACATCGGGCTGTACGAGGCCGCGGCCGCGTTCTACGGCGGCGACTGGGAGCACGACCCCGAGGCCAAGGAGTTCACGCTGCGGGTGCTGCGCACCCTCGCCGCCCGCGCGAAGGAGTGGACCGCCCGGCACGGCTACCAGTTCTCGGTGTACTCGACGCCGTCCGAGTCGCTCACCGACCGGTTCTGCCGGCTCGACACCAAGAAGTTCGGGCGGGTGCCGGACATCACCGACAAGGACTACTACACGAACTCGTTCCACTACGACGTCCGCAAGGCGCCGACGCCGTTCGAGAAGCTCGACTTCGAGGCCGAGTACCCGCAGTACGCCTCGGGCGGGTTCATCCACTACTGCGAGTACCCCGTGCTGCAGCAGAACCCGAAGGCGCTCGAGGCCGTGTGGGACTACGCCTACGACCGGGTCGGCTACCTCGGCACGAACACCCCGATCGACCGCTGCCTGGAGTGCGGGTTCTCCGGCGACTTCACCCCGACGGAGCGCGGCTTCGCGTGCCCGGGCTGCGGCAACACCGACCCGCGCACCTGCGACGTCGTCAAGCGCACCTGCGGCTACCTGGGCAACCCGCAGCAGCGGCCGATGGTGCACGGCCGGCACGTCGAGATCTCCTCGCGGGTGAAGCACCTCGCCGGGCCGACGTCGCTCGCGGCGGCCGCCGGGGACGCCGGGGGCGCCTGACGTGGCCCGCACGCCCGCCGTCGGCCAGTGGCGCGCGGCAGCGCTGAGCCAGGACCGCGTCGCCGACTACAAGCCGTTCGTCATGGTCGACGGCGAGGGCGTGCGGTGCAGCCTCTACGTGTCCGGCTGCCCCTTCGCCTGCGCCGGCTGCTTCAACGAGGCGGCCTGGTCGTTCCGGTACGGCACGCCGTTCGACGACGCGCTCGCGGACCGGATCGCCGCCGACCTCGCCCACGAGGCCGTGCAGGGGCTGTCCCTGCTCGGCGGCGAGCCGTTCCTCGGCACCGGGGTGTGCCTGCGGGTGGTGCGCCGGCTGCGCGCGGAGCACGGGCGGGCCAAGGACGTGTGGTGCTGGTCGGGCTACACGTTCGAGGAGCTGCTCGCCGAGGCGGAGGCGGGGCAGGCCGACAAGGCCGAGCTGCTCGGCGAGCTCGACGTGCTGGTCGACGGCCGGTTCGAGCTCGCGCAGCGCGACCTCACGCTGGCGTTCCGCGGCAGCCGGAACCAGCGGGTGCTGGACGTCCCCGCCTCGCTGGCCGCGGGGCGCGCGGTGCTCAGGGCGGGGCTGGTCGACGCCGCCGAGGTCGGGGCCCCGCCGGACCGGCGCGCGCTCGTCTGAGCCGGGCGCCGGCGCGTCAGCCCTGGTCGATCACCCGCTGCACCGCGTCGGACCCGGCGGGCAGGGTGACGTCACCGGCCGGGCCGAGCAGGACCTGCAGGTCCCCGGAACCGACGTCGGGCAGGGCGACCACGCTCGTGGCCGGCACGTAGTCCGCGGCGCACGCCCCGCCCGCGGGCTCGGGGAAGGTGATCTCGACGGCCGTGGCGCCGGTCGCGAGCGCCTCGGGGTCGGCCACCATCGGGCAGGTGCTCGACCCGAAGGTGATCACGTAGACGAGCCCCGGGTCGGACGTGCGGGACGCCCCCGCCACCGCGCCCGCCGGCGGCTCCGCCACCCCCGCGGGCAGCCCGACGACCGACGACCCCGCGGTCAGCGCGAGCGCGGAGCCGGACGGGGCGGGCTCCGACGGGGCGGGCGCCGCGGACTCCCCGCCGCCCCAGACGACGGTCCGGGTGGGGATCGCCGTGCCGTCGTCGAGCTCGACCCGGTCGGCGTGGACGGCCGCGACCCCGGTGCCCAGCCGGACCTCGACGCCGATGCTCGTCAGGTGCCCGTGCGCGTCGTGGTGCGCCGCCTCGGTGAACGGCGCGAGCAGGGCGGTCCCGCGGTCGACCAGGACGACCCGTGCCGGCGCGGCCAGGCGCCCGGTGTGGGTCAGCGCCGCCATGAGCTCGGCCACGGCACCCGCCGTCTCGACGCCGGTGGGGCCGCCGCCCACCACGACGACGTCCAGCGCGCCCGGGGGCGGCTCGGGCGCGTCCTGCGCCCCGGGCTCGTGCGCGTGCTCCCGCACGAGGTCGCGCAGGTGCCGGCGCAGCCGCTCCGCGTCCACCACCGAGTACAGCGGGAAGGCGTGCTCCGCCGCGCCGGGCACCCCGAAGAACTCGGGCTGCGCCCCCGCGGCGAGCACCAGCTGCGAGCCCGCGACCTCCGTCCCGTCGCCCAGCGTGACCCGGTGCGCGGCGGCGTCCACCGCGACCGCCTCGGCGTCAGCACACGCACGGTGGGGTGCTGGTGGAAGATGACCCGGTGCGGCCGGGCGACGTCCTCGGCGGGCAGCTGCGACGTCGCCACCTGGTAGAGCAGCGGCTGGAGCTGGTGGTAGTCGTTCCGGTCGACCAGCACGACCGGCTCCCCCGCGTCGCCGAGCCCGTGGGCGCACGCGACGCCGGCGAGGCCGCCGCCGAGCACGACGACCGGGTCCTCGGCAGGTCCACCGGCCCGTCGGCGGTCACAGCGACATCTCCTTGCGGAAGTCGGTGAGGATGATCCGCCCGGCGGCCTGCATCAGCGCCAGGTGGGAGAACGCCTGCGGCACGTTCCCGAGGTGCCGCGACCGCTCGACCTCGTACTCCTCGGCGTACAGGCCCAGCGGCGAGGCGATCCGCAGCAGCCGCTCCATCAGGTCGTTGGCCCGCTCGGACTCGCCGATCGCCGCGAGCGCCGACACCAGCCAGAACGAGCAGATGAGGAACGTGCCCTCCTTGCCCGACATGCCGTCGTCGGTCTCCTCGGTGCGGTACCGCAGCACGTACCCGTTCTCGGTCAGCTCGCCGGCGACCGCCTCGACCGTGGCCCGGATCCGCGGGTCCTCCGGCGGCAGGAAGCCGAACAGGGGCGCGAGCAGCGTCGAGGCGTCGAGCGCGTCCGTGTCGTAGTGCTGCCGCAGCGCGCCGTCGTCGCGCAGCCCGTGCTCCAGGATGTCGGCCCGGATCTCGTCGGCGGTCGCCCGCCACTGCTCCGCGTGCTCCCGGTCGTCCCGGATGCCCGCCAGCTGCGCGGCCCGGTCCAGGGCGACCCAGCCCATGAGCTTGGACGACACGTAGTGCTGGGGCTTCCCGCGCGCCTCCCAGATGCCCTGGTCGGGCTCCTTCCAGGTGGCGACCGCGGCGGCGGCCTGCGACTCGACCAGCGGCCAGAGCCGTCGCGGCACGTGCCGGCTGCGGACGGTGTGCAGCAGGATCGAGTCCAGCACCGCGCCGTAGACGTCGTTCTGCCGCTGGTCGAACGCCGCGTTCCCGATGCGGACCGGGCGCGCGTGCTCGTAGCCGGTGAGCTCGTCCCGGGTGGACTCCGTGAGGTCCCGGCGCCCGTCGACCCCGTACATGATCTGCAGCCCGCCGTCCTCGGCCGGCTCCAGGTCGGCGACGAACTGCATGAACTCGTCGGCCTCCCAGTCCAGGTTGAGGTAGTGCAGCGCCTGCAGCGTGAACGTGGTGTCCCGGATCCAGGTGTACCGGTAGTCCCAGTTCCGCTCGCCGCCGGGCGTCTCGGGCAGCGACGTGGTGAGCGCGGCGACCGTGGCCCCGGTCGGCATGTACGTCAGGCCCTTGATGGTCAGCGCGGACCGCTCGATGGCGGCGCGCAGGTGGTGGTCGGGCACCCGGGCCCGGGCGAGCCAGTTCCGCCAGAAGTCGATCGTGGCCCGCACGCGGCCCTCGGCGTCGGCGTCGTCGGCGGGCACCGCCAGCCCGTCCGCCCAGGACACGACGCAGTACGCGGTCTCCCCCTCGGCGAGCACGTGCCGGGCGCGGGCCGACCCGCCCTCGATGCCGATCCGCATGTCGGTCGCCAGCCGGAACGTCTGCCCCGCGCCGGTCGCGTCGGCCGCGTGGCCGTCGTCGCCCACCACGGTCCAGGTCGCCGGCGTGCGCCCGTAGTCGAACGCGGGCTCGCAGACCAGCTCGACCTCGATGCTGCCGCTCAGGCACTTCACGGTCCGGACCAGGAGGTGCTCGGCGTCGTCGTCGGCCGGCGGCCGGGTGTGCGGGGTGATGGCGTCGTGGCCGGTGCTCGGCCCCATGGTCAGCGCGTCGTGCACCAGCAGCCAGCCGCCCGGGGTGTGCCAGGTCGTCGTCATGACGTTGGTGCCGGGCACGTAGGCGCGCGCCGTCGGCACGTTGATGCCGTACGGCCCGAACCGGAACGACCCCGCCCCGCGGTCGAGCAGGTTGCCGAACACGGCGGGTGAGTCGAATGACGGCAGGCACAGCCAGTCGACCGACCCGTCCGGGGCGATCAGCGCACCGGTGTGGCAGTTCGACAGGAACGCGTAGTCGGCGATCGGCGGGAACGGGGACACGCTCATGGTTCGACACCTTCCTCGGGGAGCAGCCGGCGCTGCGCCAGGACGTACAGCAGGACGAACGACGGGGCGACCAGCAGCAGCCCGAGGCCGACGGCGGCGACGAGCGCCTCCGGCCGTCGGCGCCGAGCGTGTACCCCGTGGGGCGTTCATCCACGCGTTCGCCGCGACCACCGACACCGAGCCCAGCACGCCCGTCAGGACGATCGGCACGCCGGTCCAGAAGTGCGGCCAGGGCCGCAGCCGCCGCCAGCCGAAGATGTAGATCGCGACGAAGATCGCCTCGAGGAAGAAGACGATCCCCTCGAACGCGAACGGCACCCCGAACGCGTCGCCCCACTGCGCCATGAACCGCGGCCAGAGCAGCCCGAACTCGGAGCTCAGCACCGTGCCGGTCACCGCGCCGACCGCGAAGGTGACCGCCATGTACTTCGACCACCGCTGCGCGAGCTCGAGGGCGTCCCGGTCGCCGTGCTTCACGCCGCGGTAGTTCGCGATCAGCGCCATGGCGGCCCACGAGACCCCGAGCGGCACCAGGATGATGTGGAACCCGAGCGTGAAGGCCATCTGCGACCGGGCCCACGGGACGGGGTCCACGGCGCTGACGGCGGCCGCGGCCGCGGCGAGCTGGTCGACGGAGGGCACCACGCGTCTCCTCACCCGTGCGGGGGCGACCGCGGGAGGCGGTGCCCGTCCGGGGGGTGTGGCGGCCGACCCGGGTCACGGGGACGCAGGCGGGGCGCGCTGGACGGTGACGGGCTCGTGACTGCCGGCCCTCAGCGCGACCATACCGGACATATGGGACACGGCACAGGGGTCGCGCGCGACCGAGGGCGGGGTGGCGCCCCCGGGGTGCGGGCGGCCGCGACGCGCGTAGCGTGGCCAGCACGCAGGGCCGCGTCGCTCCGCACGCGGCCCTCCCCCGCGGACAGGAGACCGCCATGACGACCACACCGGACCCCCGGGACGAGCCGCTCCGCCCGGCCGCCGACGCCCCGACCCGCCCGTCGAGCCCCGGCCCGGACCCCGACGACATCAACCCGGACGACCCGGCCCACGGGGCGCGCCGCACGGACGCCGCCTCGGGCGCCCCCGGCGCGGCGAACCCGACGAGCCCCGGCCCGAACCCGGACGACGTCGCGCCCTGAGCCCGCGCCCGCACCACGCCGGCGCGCGTCCGGTGCGCGCGGCGCGCGCGTCAGGCGTGGCCGAGGTGCTCGTGGGTGCGGTGGGACGCGGGCTCGATCTGGAACGTCGAGTGCTCGACCGAGATCGGGAAGTGCGTCGCCAGGCAGTCCTGGAGCTGGTCGAGGATGCGGGCGGTGTGCCCGTCGGAGAAGCACTCGTCGTCGACGGTGATGTGCGCGGTCACCACGGGCAGCCCCGTGGCCACGAGCGACGCGTGCAGGTCGTGCACCGCCCGCACGTGCTCGACGCCCAGCAGGTGGTCGCGCACGGCGTCGAGGTCGAGCCCCGGCGGCGTCGACTCCAGCAGCACCGCGGCGGTCTCGCGCAGCAACCGGATCGCCCGGGGCACGATGAGGGCGCCGATGAGCAGGCCGGCCACGGCATCGGCCTGCTGCCAGCCCGTGGTGGCGATCACCACCGCGGCGACGATGACCCCGACCGACCCGAGCGCGTCGTTCAGCACCTCGAGGAACGCGGCGCGCAGGTTGAAGTTCGCGCTCCGGCCGCCCGCCAGCACGGCGATCGCCACGACGTTCGCGACCAGGCCGATCACGCCGAACACGACGAGCTCCGCCGACGGCACCTCGGGCGGGTCGACCAGCCGGCGCACGCCCTCGACCAGCACGTAGCCGCCGACGGCGAGCAGCACCGCGGACTGCGCGAGCGCACCCAGCACCTCGGCCCGGCGGTAGCCCCAGGTCCGGCGCGACGTGGCCGGCCTGAGCGACAGGTGCGCCGCGACCAGCGCCATCGCGAGGCCGGCCGCGTCGGTCAGCATGTGCGCGGTGTCCACCAGCAGCGCGAGGCTGCCGGTCAGCACCGCGCCGACCGCCTGCGCGACCAGCACGCTCGCGGTCAGGCCGAAGGCGATCGCGAGCCGGCGGCGGTGGTCGCCGGGCCCGCCGGCGCCCGTCGGCGCGTGGCCGTGGTCGTGCCCGTGGCTCACGGCCGGTCCCCGGCCAGGTGCGCGCAGGCGCCGGGGCTCGACCCGCCGCGCAGCAGCTCCTCGGCGGCACCCACCAGCGCCGCGAGCCCGCCCGGGTCGGCGATCGCGTAGATCGACGCCCGACCCCGCTGCCGCACGGTGACCAGCCCGCAGTCGCGGAGGCAGGCGAGGTGCGCGCTGACGGTGCTCTGGGCGAGGCCCAGGTGGTCGGTGAGCTCGCGCACCGAGTGCTCCCCGGTGAACAGGTGCCGGAGCATCGTCAGGCGGGCGGGCTCGCCGAGGGCGCGGAACAGCGCGGCCGCGGGCGCCGTGAGCGCCGCGTCGTCGGCGGAGCGGGTCTGGTTCTCATCATCGACAGACGGGGATGTCATCGCCACCCGACGATGGTAGGCGGCCGCGCTCCGCTCGCGCCAGCGGCACGACCGGGCAGGCGGCTCGTCAGTCCCGCCAGGCGGGGTCGAAGTCGGGGTGACCGTCATACACCGCGGCCATCGCCCGCAGGATGCGGTCCCCGACGTAGTGGACCCCGCTCTCGCCGCGCGACCCGGCCTCCCGCTCCATGTCGACCGTCTCGTCCAGGCCGGTCGCCTCGTCGGCCAGCACGACGACCCGGCGCTTCGCCCGGCACTCGGCCAGCACCCGCACGGCGTCGGCGGGGTCGGCGCGGTACGTCGGGCCCGTGCCGGCCGGGACGGCACCGGCGACGGCGGCCTCGTCCTCCGCGATCCGCGCGAGGAGGAACGTCGTGAGCGTCATCGGGGAGCCCGCTCCTCCCAGGCGCCGCGTCGGCCACCGGCGTGCGCGAGCGCGGCGAGCAGCAGGGCCAGCCGTGGCGCGCGGACGCGGGCCAGGTCGCCGAGCCGCACCGACGGTGCCGCGTCGACGTCGGAGAGCGACGCCGCGAACAGCAGCACCCGGCGCTCACCCGGCGACATCGGCCCGACGTACGCCGACACCGCCGCGAAGTCGATCCACGCGTCGTCCGGCCCGCCGTCGACGGAGGGCGCCCGGCACACCCACGGGTGGACCGGGCGGGCCAGCCCCGAGCGGATCAGCAGCTCGGTGGCCGCCTCGAGGGCGTCGATGCCCTGCGCCCAGGCGCGCAGCCGGGCGTCCAGATCCGCGGTCGCGCCGTCCTCCCGGGCGGCCGGCGGGACGGGCATGCTGCCCTCCGAGGCTCGATCCGGGACGACGGCTCCAGGCGGTGGCGTCGATTCCGGGCTGCCGCCCACCCTACGCCCGCTCGCCGTCCGGGCGGCGGGGTGGGGTGCGCGGCGGACGGCGGCGACGACCCCGGCGACCAGGATGCGAGGGCGCCGGGCCCGCCCGCGCCCGGGCCGAGGACGCGCTCGGGGAGGACCGAACGGGCTGCGGTCGGAGTTCGTCGGCCTCGTGGCGGAGTACGCGCGGATCGTCGGCTGACCGGGTCGCGCGGAGGCGGTACGTTCGACCCCGGCGGAGCGGGCCGAGCGCCGGCGCCGCCTCCCGGGCCTCTAGCTCAACTGGCAGAGCAGCGGACTTTTAATCCGCGGGTTGTGGGTTCGATCCCCACGGGGCCCACCCACGTAGCCTGCCGGGGTGAGCCTCCCGACGATCCCCGGCCCGTCCGGCCGGTCGCCGCGGCACGCCCGGCGCGCACCGCGCTCCCACCGGGTGCCCGCGGCCGCGCTCGCCGCCCTGGTCGCCGTGGGCGTGACCGTGCCGCTCGCCTGGGCGACGGTGGGCACCCCGGCCGCCCCGGGGCCCGCGTCGACCGCACCCGCCGTCGCCTCCGCGCCGCCCGCGAAGTCGCCCGTCCCGACGCCGACGTGCACCCCGCAGCCGCTCGAGGTCCGGGCGGCGGCGGTGCTCGTGGTCGGGCTGCCGGGCGTGACGCGCGCGGACGACGCGCTCGCCCAGCAGGTCGCGGGACTGGGCGTCGGCGGCGTGTTCCTGGCCGGCGGGAACGTGCGGTCCGCCGAGCAGGTGTCGGCGCTCACGGCCGGCCTGCGCGCGGCGGCGGGCCGGCCGCTGCTGGTGTCGACCGACGAGGAGTCCGGCCGCGTCGCGCACATGCGGGACGTCGTCGGCGCGGGGCCGTCGCCGCGCCGCATGGCCCGCGAGGAGTCGGCCGAGGCGGTCCGGGGTCGCGCGGCGGAGACCGGCCGGGTGCTGGCGGGCGTCGGCGTCGACCTGGACCTGGCGCCGGTGCTCGACCTCGACGACGGCCCCGCCACGGGCGTGATCGGCGACCGGTCCTTCAGCGCCGACCCGCAGGAGGCGGCGACGTACGGGCTCGCCTACGCGCGCGGGCTCGCCGACGCGGGCGTCACGTCGGCGGTCAAGCACTTCCCGGGCCACGGGCGCTCCGCAGTCGACTCGCACCGGGAGTCGTCGCTGGTGGCGGCGGACCTGGAGGAGCTCGCGGGGACCGACCTGGTGCCGTTCCGGGCGGCGGTCGACGCCGGGGCGCCCGTGGTCATGCTGAACCACCTGCAGTACGCGGCGCTCGACCCGGACCTGCCGGCGTCCCTCAGCCCCCGCGCCTACGCCCTGCTCCGCGAGATGGGCTTCGAGGGTGTCGCCATGACCGACTCGGTGGGGATGGGCGCGGTCAACCTGCGCTGGGACTTCCCCGACGCCGCGGTGCAGGCCGTGTCCGCCGGTGCCGACGCGGTCCTGGCGACCGACGGCGGCCAGGCGGGGCGGATGCGCGACGGCCTGGTCGAGGCGGTCCGTGCGGGGCGGCTGCCCGAGGCCCGGCTGTCGGAGGCGGCGGCCCGCGTCACGGCGCTGGCGGGCGGTGACCCCGTCGCGATGTCGTGCCTGGACGTGGCGCTGCCGCGGCTCGACGCGGGCGCGGCCGGCGGTGCGCCGACCGCCGGTGCGCCGACCGCCGGCCCCGTGCCGTGACGCGGGCGGCTGGTCGTCGGCGCGGCGGCGCGGGCGTCAGCGCGCCGCCGCGGCCGGCTCCCGCTCCTCGCGCAGCAGCGCGTAGGCGTACGAGTCGAGCCACCGCCCGTCGCGGTGCAGCGAGTCCGCCCGGTACGCCCCCTCGCGCCGCATCCCGACCCGCTCCATGAGCCGCCACGACGGCTCGTTGTCCGCGAAGCACAGCGCCGTCAGCCGACGCAGCCCGAGATCCGTGAAGCACACGTCGAGCAGCCGGCGGACCGCCTCGGTCGCCAGCCCCCGGCCCTGCGCGGCGGGGTCGAACGCCCAGCCGATCTCCGCCTGGGTGCGCTTCGCCTGCTCGGCGACCTCCGTCTGGCCCCAGCCGTCCTCGATCCGCACCATGAGGTCGCCGACCACGGCGCCCGCGTGCTCCACGACGAGCGTCGGGCCCAGCCGGTCGGGCTCCACGAACTGCGCGGCGAACGCCTGCTCGTCCAGCGGCAGCGCGGTCATCCACCGGGCGACGTCGGGCAGCCGCCGGTACCGCCAGACCGCGCCCGCGTCGCCCGGCGTGGCGGGCCGCAGGAGGAGGCGCTCGGTGCTGATCGGCCACGGGGCGTCCAGGTACGGGGCGGTCACACCGGCAGGCTAGCGGCCGCGACAGCCTGTGGACCCGCGCCGACAGGTTGTGCCGGACCGCACCCGGACGCCGGGCCGGTCGGGTCGACTGTCCCCGGCCCCGGGACGGACCGGGCGCGCCGAGCCAGGAGGACCCGCATGTTCAGCCGCACCCGCCGCGCCTGGGCGCGCTTCGCCGAGGATCGTCCCGCGGTGGCCGAGTTCGTGCTGTTCACGGCGATCAGCATGGGCATGACGGTGCTGCAGCTCGCGCTCATGCCGGTGCTGAAGTGGGTGTTCGGCCTGACCCCGCTCGTCGACACCGCGTTCCAGGTGCTCGGGGTGAACACCAACGCCGACGGCAGCACCTTCTTCGTCTTCGACTACGCCGCCGGGGCGCTGCCCGCCGGGGGCGGCGGGCTCGCGTACTTCCTGGCCGTGCAGATCACGCTGGCCATCGCGCAGATCATCAACTTCTTCCTGCAGCGCACCGTGACGTTCAAGTCGGACACGAACGTGTGGCGCGCGGCCGCCTGGTACGCGTTCGCCTACGTCGTGATCACGTTCGCCGCCGCGTGGCTGCAGGGGTTCTACAAGGACCCGATCTACCGGTGGATGATCGAGCGCTGGGGCAGCACCGGGGAGGCGGGCGCCGACGTGGTCACGATGATCATCAACGCGCTGCTGTCGTTCGTGGTGTTCTTCCCGATCCTCAAGATCATCTTCCGGAAGGCCCCGGCGGACGCGGCAGAGCCCGCGACCATCCCTACCCCGTCGGGCGCGGGGGCGCGCTGACCGCTCACCCGCCCCGGAGCCGGTCCACCATCAGGTCGGCCTCGTCCAGCACCTCGCCGGCAGCCCAGGTCATGTCGCGGCGGGACTCGGTGATCGGGCGCAGCACGTCCTCCTCGACCAGCCTCTCGACAGCGGCGTAGGCCCGGGCGGACGAGACCCCGGTCAGGCGCATCACGTCGGAGGCGTCCACCACGGGGCGGCTCACGAGCAGCGGCAGCAGGGTGGCGACCGCCGACCCGGCGCGGGGGCGCACACGATCCCGCCACTCGCCCGGCAGGGCGAGCAACCGCTGCGCCGACACCTCCGCGGCCGCGACCGACCGCGACGCCGCGTCGGCCAGGTACGCGGCGAACGGCTCGACGTCACCGTCGCGGTAGCCGTTCACGAGCGCGAAGTAGTGCTCGCGGTCCGCGACGATCGCTGAGGCCACCGGGACGGCCATCTCCCGCGTGGTGCCGCGGTATCGCCACACCGCGTTGATGAGGGAGCGGCCGAGACGTCCGTTGCCGTCGGTGAACGGGTGGATCGACTCGAACTGCGCGTGCACGACCGCCGCCTGCACGACGGGGTCGAGGTCGGTCCGGCGGGCGAACCGGATGAGGTCGTCCATCAGCTCCGGGACCCGAGCAGGTGCGGGTGGCACGTGCACCGCGCCTCGCGGCGAGCGGTTCGAACCGCCGATCCAGTTCTGCACCGTCCGGAGCCGGCCCGCGTCCCACTTCTCGTGCGGGTCGTCCGCCATCAGCGGCCGGTGCGCGGCCAGCACGTCGTCCAGCACGATGCCGCCGCCCGCGCGTGCCACGAGGAGCGCGAGCCCGTCGATGGCCCCCTTCACGGTCCGGGCGGTGCGCGGCGCCCGGATGCCGTACTGCGCGCGCGCCAGCTGGTCGACGGTCGTGAGCTCTTCCTCGATCTGCGAGGACGCGATGGCCTCCGTGCGGAGCAGGAACGGCTCCAACGCCGCGACCTGGTCCGCGTGGGCGCGCTCCAGGACACCGATCTCCACCTGGGCCCGTCGCGCGGCCTCCAGGAGCGTGCGAGAAGGCCGCAGGTCTGCGTCGGCGATCAGCGGGGGGACAGACGCCCGGTACTCGTCGATCTCCGTCCGCCGCGACGACCGCGACGTCCACGGCAGGACTTCGGACCCGTGCGGCCGCACGTGGGCGCCGGCCGGGTCGTTCGACGCGGCCGTCCGCGTGTGCCGCGCGTCCAGGGTCATCGGGCTCCCGAGCGAGAAGAGGGTCGGCGTTATTCTCGCTTATCCCCGTAAGCGAGAACAAGCACCCGGTTGTTCTCGCTTGTCGCGCCCCTCCGACCCAGGCCGGGCCTCACCCCCCGCGCCGCCC
>NZ_JAKRMS010000084.1 GCF_022346185.1 Cellulomonas sp. ACRRI
GCGCGGCGGCCCCGCGCGCCCCCGCCCCCCGCCCCCCCGCCCGGGGGGGGGGCGGGCGGGGGGCGGGCGCGCCCGCGCCCGCGGGGCGCGCGGGGGCGCGCGGGGGGGCGCCCCCCCCCCCCCCCACCACGAGGGCGTCCAGGGTGGCGGACGCGCCGCGCTCGGTGAGCGTGGAGAACATGATGATCGGCATGGTGTGCCGGTTGCGGCGCAGCGCGCGCACCGCCTCGATGCCGTTCATCTCCGGCATCTCGATGTCCATGGTGACGAGGTCGGGTGCCAGCTGGTCGACCTTGGCGAGCGCGATGCGCCCGTTGGAGGCGAAGCCCACCACCTCGATGTCGGGGTCGCGCGAGAGCGAGTCCGTCACCAGCCGGCGGACGACGACCGAGTCGTCGACCACCAGCACACGGATCCTGGTCACGAAGTTCCCCTTACACGCGGACCGGCCGCACCGGCCGGGTTCGTGGTTCTGATCGGTCGGTGCGGCCGGTTCCTGAGCCGCCGGGGCGGCCCGGTGGGCGCCGTCAGTAGGTGAAACGGGCGACCCGCTCGTGCAGGTCCGCGGACAGCGACGCGAGGTCCCTGACCTGCGAGGACACCGCCCCGAGGACATCCGCGGAACGCGCCGCGGCACCCGCGACGCCGGTGATGTTGGTGGCGATCTCACCCGACCCCGTCGCGGCCTCCGCGACGGAGCGCGACATCTCGTTGGTGGTCGCCGTCTGCTCCTCCACCGCGCTGGCGATGGTGAGCTGGTAGTCGTTGATGCTCGCGATGATCTGGGAGATCTCCCCGATCGCCGTGACGGCCGCCGAGGTGTCGTTCTGGATGGCCTCGACCCGGCGGGCGATGTCCTCCGTGGCCTTGGCGGTCTCCTGGGCGAGCTCCTTGACCTCGCCGGCGACGACCGCGAAGCCCTTGCCGGCCTCCCCGGCGCGCGCGGCCTCGATCGTCGCGTTCAGCGCCAGCAGGTTGGTCTGCTCCGCGATGCTGGTGATGACCTTGACGACGTTCCCGATCTCCTGGGACGACGAGCCCAGGCGGGCCACCTGCTCGTTGGTGGCGGCGGCCACGTCGGTCGCCTGGCTCGCCACCTTGGCGGCGTGCGAGGCGTTCTGGGCGATCTCCCGGATGGACGCGCCCATCTGCTCGGCGCCGGCGGCGACCGCCTGCACGTTGCGGGACACCTCCTCGGCGGCCGCGGCGACCACCCCGGCCTGCGCGGAGGTCTCCTGGGAGCCCGCCACCACGTCGCCGTTCGACGCGGTGAGGCTGGCGGCGGTCGTCTCGACCGAGCCGGCCGCGTCCACCACACCCGCGAGCGTCGTGCGCAGCGACTCCTGCGCCTGGCCGAGCGCGTCGGCCATCCGGCCCGTCTCGTCGTGCCACGGCACCTCGGCCGGCACGGTGAGGTCGCCGTCGGCCATCGCCTCGAGCGAGCCCTGCACGCTGCGCACCGCCCGGGTGATCCGGCGGATGACCAGCACGGCCAGCAGCCCGGACAGGGCGGCGCCGACCACGAACGCGGCGACGAGCGCGACGATCGTCCGGTCCACCTCCGCGCGGCTGTCCGCGAGGATCTGGTCCACCTGCGCGTCGACCTGGCCCTGCGCGAGCGCGAGGGCGCGGCCCGCCCAGTCGGGGTCGGCCGAGGCGTCGGCGGCGAGCGCGGTCCGCAGCCCCGGCAGGTCGCCCGCCTGGACGAACGGCAGCAGCGTGCCGTCGCGGTAGGTGACCCACGCGTCCCAGCGGTCCACGAAGTCCGCCCACTGCCGGGTGCCGGACTGCGGGTAGGCGTCGATGGCCTCGATCTGGGCGGCGACGTCCCGGTCGTTCCACGCGGAGGACTCCAGCAGCTGCGCCCGCACGGACTCGTCCGTCGCCTCGGCGGCGCGGTGCACCAGCAGGTGGCTGCGGGTCTGGGCGGTGCGCAGCTCGGACATCGCCGACTGCAGGTCGCCGGTCAGGCCGGACATCTCCTCCAGGTGCTGGCCCGCGCGGTACAGCGCCACGGCGCCGACGCCGCCGACGAGGGCGAACGTGCCGCCGAGCACCAGCAGCGAGACGGCGATCTTCAGCGCGATCGGGCGGTCCCAGAACCAGGACGCGCGGTTCCGGCGGGCCGCGCCGGCCGGGGTGTGGTCGGTGGTGCGCATCAGCCCAGCTCCTCCGCCGTGTAGTAGCCGCCGTCCACGAGGACCTGGCGGTAGTTCTGCCCCGTGACCACCTGCGGCGCCAGCAGGTACGACGGCACGACCTTCACGCCGTTGTCGTACGAGGCGTTGTCGTTGGTCTCGGGCTCCGCGCCGTCCAGCAGCGCGCGCACCATCGAGACCGCGACCTCCGCGAGCTGGCGGGTGTCCTTGTAGACCGTGCCGTACTGCTCCCCCGCCGCGATCGACTTCGCGGACGCCAGCTCGGCGTCCTGGCCGGTCACGACCGGCAGCGGCTGGTCGGCCGAGCCGTAGCCGATGCCCTTGACCGCGTCCAGGATCGCGATGGAGATGCCGTCGTACGGGGACAGCACGCCGTCCAGGCGCCGGTCCGCGTACCGCGGGAGCAGGGTCTGCATCCGGGCGGTGGCGTTCTTCGGGTCCCAGGCGGCGGTCGCGATCGTCTCGAAGTCCGTCTCGCCGGACGGCACGACGAGCACCCCGGAGTCGAGGTACGGCTGCAGCACCTGCATCGCGCCGCTGTAGAACACCGACGCGTTGTTGTCGTCCGTCGACCCGGCGAACAGCTCGACGTTGTAGGGGCCGGTCGCGCCGGTGGGCTCGCCGCCGGCGTCGAGGACGCCGAGGCCCTGCAGCAGCTGCGTGGCCTGCAGGACGCCGACCCGGGCGTTGTCGAAGGTCGCGTAGTAGGCCACGTCGGGCGACTCGCGGATCAGCCGGTCGTAGGCGATCACCGGGATGCCGGCGTCGGCGGCCTCACCGAGGACGTCCTTGAGCGCGACGCCGTCGATGGAGCCGATCACCAGCGCGTCGGCGCCGGCGGCGATCATGTCCTCGAGCTGCTGGACCTGGGTCGGCACGTCGTTCTCGGCGTACTCCAGGTCGACGTCGTAGCCGAGCGCCTGCAGCTGGTCCTGGACGTTCTCGCCGTCCGCGATCCACCGCTCGGAGGTCGTCGTGGGCATCGCCACGCCGACCAGGGGCCGGCCGTCCTCGCCGGCGCCACCGCCCGCTCCCGGGTCCGCGGACCCGCAGCCCGCGACCGTCGCCACCGCCACCGCCACCAGGGCGAGGGACGCGGCGAGCGCATTCCCCGCACGGTGACGCTTCCCGTGCCTCATCTCGACTCCCTCGTCCGATCCGGCGCGGCGCCCCCTGGCGCTGCCGTGCCCCTCGGATCGACCGCGACCGCGGCGATGTGAGCGCTCGCGCGGGGAAACGGCGGGTGAACACGCGCGAGGCCGCCCGGGTGCGGGACCCGGGCGGCCTCGTGCGGGCGACGGGTCCGTCAGTAGGTGAAGCGGGAGACCCGGCCGCGCAGGTCCTCGGACATGCGCGCGAGCTCGCCGATCGAGTCGCCCATCTGGCCGAGCGTCTGCGAGGAGGTCGCCGTCGCCGACGCCACGCCCGTGATGTTCGTGGCGATCTCGCCCGAGCCCGTGGCCGCCTCGGCCACCGACCGGGACATCTCCGTGGTCGTGGCGGTCTGCTCCTCCACGGCCGAGGCGATGGTCAGCTGGTAGTCGTTGATGCTGGCGATGATGTGGGAGATCTCGCCGATCGCGGTCACGGCGGCGCCGGTCTCCGCCTGGATGGCCTCGACCCGGCGGACGATGTCCTCGGTGGCCTTGGCGGTCTCCTGCGCGAGCTCCTTGACCTCCCCGGCCACGACCGCGAAGCCCTTGCCCGCCTCGCCCGCGCGCGCCGCCTCGATCGTCGCGTTCAGCGCCAGCAGGTTCGTCTGCTCGGCGATGCTGGTGATGGCCTTGACGACGTTGCCGATCTCCTGGCTCGACTCCCCGAGCCGGGTGACCTGGTCGTTCGTGGCGGCGGCGACGTCGGTGGCCTGGCCCGCGACCTTGGCCGCCTGCGAGGCGTTCTGCGCGATCTCGCGGATCGAGGCGCCCATCTCCTCGGCGCCCGCCGCCACCGTCTGCACGTTGCGGGAGACCTGCTCGGCCGCGGCCGCGACGACGCCGGCCTGCGCCGAGGTCTCGTCGGAGCCGGCGACCACCTGGTGCGACGCGACGGACAGCTCCTCGGCGGCCGCGGCCACGGTCTGAGCGGTCTCGACCACGCCGGACACCAGGCCGCGCAGGCTGGTCTGGGTGCGCTCGAGGTCGACCGCGAGGGTCCCGATCTCGTCCCGCCCCGTCACGCCGGACGGCACGGTCAGGTCACCGTCGCCGGCCGCGGAGAGCGCGTGCGACACGCCGCCGATCCGCCGGACGATGCCCCGCGCCACCACGAACGCCAGGGCGGACGCGGCCACCGCGCCGACCAGCGCGACCAGCACCGTGATCCACACCGAGCGGGCGCCCAGGGCGTCGGTCTCCTCCGCGAGCGCCGCCGCCTGGTCCCCCTGCGAGGTGGTCTCGACCTGCATCGCGTCCAGCACCGCGGTCGTCAGCGGGCGCACGGTGTCGTTGAAGTAGGTGCCGAACTGCTCGGTGTCCCCGGCGTCGGCCATCGGGAACAGCGTGTCCTCGGCCGCCGCGTAGTAGTCGTCCAGGGCCGCGACCATCGTGTCGACGTCGTCCTGGCTGACCGCGTTGGCCCGGTACTCCTCGATCTGCGCGGCGAGGTCGGCCTGGCGCTCGGTGAGCTCGTCCGCGAGCGTGGCGCGGATCTCGGCGTCCGCGATGCCGTACTGGATGACGCGGGCGCGGTCGCCCTGGAACGAGCGCTGGATCTCGGTGAGCTGCTGCAGCGGCGTCACGTTGCCGGAGTACATCTCGGCGGCGTCCGCGCGCAGGGTGCGCAGGGAGCCGATCGCCACGGCGGTCACGACCGCGGTCATCGCCACCATCACGAGCACCGCGGTGAGGATCTTGACCAGCACCGGACGGTCGGCCCAGAGCCGCCGAGGGGAGCCGTCGTGCTGCACGCTCATCTGTCGTTCCTTCGTCGAGGGGGACCTACGTCCTCCCCATCGGCCGCCGCCGCGGGAGCGCGAGCGGTTCCACGGCGACCGCCGGGTGGAATCGGCGCCGACGGGCGGCCCGGCGGGCGCCGCCCCCGCGCGCCGAGTGGGCAGTCGACACGTCGAGCGAGCATCCGGTGGTGGCCCCCACGCCGTGTCGACTGCTCGCTCGGCGTGGTGGCCCCCACCGGGCGGGGGCCACCGGGCGGGGTCAGTAGCGGAAGCCCGCCACCCGGGCGCGCAGGTCCTCGGACATCCGGGCGAGCTCGCCGATCGCGCCGCCCATCTGGTTCAGCGTCTGCGACGACTCCGCGGCCGCCGCGGCGACCCCGGTGATGTTCGTGGCGATCTCCCCGGAGCCGGTGGCCGCCTCGGCGACCGACCGGGACATCTCGTTGGTCGTCGCCGTCTGCTCCTCGACCGCGCTGGCGATCGTCAGCTGGTAGTCGTTGATCGACGCGATGATCGACGAGATCTCGCTGATCGCCGCCACGGCCCCGGTCGTGTCGCCCTGGATGGCCTCGACCCGGCGCGCGATGTCCTCGGTCGCCTTGGCGGTCTCCTGGGCGAGCTCCTTGACCTCGCCGGCCACGACCGCGAAGCCCTTGCCGGCCTCCCCGGCGCGCGCGGCCTCGATCGTCGCGTTCAGGGCGAGCAGGTTCGTCTGCTCCGCGATGCTCGTGATGACCTTGACGACGTTGCCGATCTCCTGGCTGGAGACCCCGAGGCGGGCGACCTGGTCGTTGGTCGACTGGGCGACGTCGGTGGCCTGGCCCGCGATCTTCGCGGCCTGCGTGGAGTTCTGGGCGATCTCGCGGATGCTGGCGCCCATCTGCTCGGCGCCCGCGGCGACCGTCTGCACGTTCCGGGACACCTGCTCCGCCGCGGCGGCGACGACGCCGGCCTGCGCGGAGGTCTCGTCGGAGCCGGCGACCACCTGGTGCGACGCGGCGGACAGCTCCTCGGCCGCGGCGGCCACGGTCTGCGCCGTCTCGACGACGCCCGACACGGTGGCGCGCAGGTTCTCCTGCGCGCGGGTCACGGCCCGGGCCATCTGGCCGAGCTCGTCGGCGGAGTCGACCGCCGGCACGACCGTCAGGTCCCCCTCGGCCATCGCCTCGACCGCGCGCTGCACCTCGGTCACCTGGCGCCGGATCACCTGGGCGATCACCAGGCCGACGCCGGCGACCAGCAGCACGCCCAGGGACAGCACGATCACCAGCACCCGGGCACCGGCGGTCGCCTGCGCCTCGGCGCTGTCGGCGGTCTGCCGCAGGAAGTCGTCCGCGCTCTTCTCGGCGGCGTCGAGGCCGGCGATCATCGCGTCGACCGCGGCCCGGGCCTCGCCCTCGTTGACAGCGTCGAACGCGACGTCGTCGCCGGCGAAGGCCGCCGGCACCAGCTGCTCGTCCCGGATCTGCCGGTACTGCGCCCACGCGGCCTGGAAGTCGGCCCAGCCCGGCACCTCGACGCCGCCGAGGCCCTCCTCGAACGCGTCCGCCGCGGCCTGCAGGTCCGCGTCCGTCGCGGCGATCTCGTCCAGGGCCTCCTGCTGGTCGGCCTCGGTCGTCGACTCGCCCGCGCCCGCCTCGGCGATGACCATGCGCGCCTTGATCTCCTCCTGGTGCACCACGGCCAGCGGCGCGATGACGTCGGAGGCCACGCCCTGCACGGTGCCGGTGTCGTCCGCGAGGGAGCTCATGCGCACGGAGGCGAAGGTGCCGGTGCCGGCGACCACCGCGACCACGAGGGCCAGCAGCAGCAGGATCTTGGTGCGGACGCCGCGGTCGACGAACAGCGCCGTCGCACGGTTGCCGCCGGTCGCGCGGGGGGTGGGAGTGCCGGGGGTGCGCGCGGGCGCGGACCCGCCCGGGCCGCGCGGCGTGGGCACGCGGTCGAGGACGGCCGTGCGCGGCTGCCTCGACGTCGTGGTGACGCTCATGGTGGGTCCTCGTTCCTCGGTGTCGTCCCCTGCTGGGCATCTGATCGACCGGGCGGGCACCCGCGTGAGCGGCTGCCCGGGGTGAACCCGCGGTGAACGACGACCGGCCGCGGCGCCCCCTCGTCGGGGTCGCCGCGGCCGGTGCGTGCGGGGGTGCTCAGTAGGTGAAGCGGGCCACGCGTCCGCGCAGGTCCTCGGACAGCCGGGCCAGCTCGCCGATGGAGTCGCCCATCTGGTTCAGCGTCTGGGAGGACTGGGTCGCGGCCGAGGCCACCCCGGTGATGTTCGTGGCGATCTCCCCCGAGCCCGTGGCCGCCTCGGCCACCGACCGGGACATCTCCGTGGTCGTGGCGGTCTGCTCCTCCACGGCCGAGGCGATGGTCAGCTGGTAGTCGTTGATGCTCGCGATGATGTGGCTGATCTCCCCGATCGCCCCCACCGCGCCGCTGGTGTCCGCCTGGATCGCCTCCACCCGCCGCGCGATGTCCTCGGTCGCCTTGGCCGTCTCCTGCGCCAGCTCCTTGACCTCCCCGGCCACCACCGCGAAGCCCTTGCCCGCCTCCCCGGCCCGCGCCGCCTCGATCGTCGCGTTCAGCGCCAGCAGGTTCGTCTGCTCCGCGATGCTCGTGATGACCTTGACGACGTTCCCGATCTCCTGGGACGACGCCCCCAGCCGCGCCACCTGCTCGTTCGTCACCGCCGCCGCGTCCGTCGCCTGACCCGCGACCTTCGCCGCCTGCGAGGCGTTCTGCGCGATCTCCCGGATCGAGGCCCCCATCTGCTCGGCACCCGCGGCCACCGTCTGCACGTTCCGCGACACCTGCTCCGCAGCCGCCGCCACGACCCCCGCCTGCGCCGACGTCTCGTCCGACCCCGCCACCACCTGGGTGGACGCCGCCGACAGCTCCTCGGCCGCCGCCGCCACCGTCTGCGCGGTCTCGACGACGCCCGACACCACGCCGCGCAGGCTGCCCTGGGCCGTGGCGAGGGACCGGGCCATGTCACCGAGCTCGTCGGCGGTGCGGACGTCGGCGCGGACCGTGAGGTCGCCCTCGGCCATCGCCTCGAGCGCGTGCCGCACCTGGCCGGCGCCCTGCGCGAGCCGCCGCGACACGGCGAAGCCCACGGCCAGCACGACCGCCAGGCCGGCGACGAGCAGCACGACCACCGTCACGATGGTGCGCGTCACCAGCGCGGACGCCGCGTCGGTGCTCGCGTCGGCGACCTCGGCCACCGACTGGTTCTCCAGGGCGATCGCGTCCGCGGCGATCGTGGTCTGCGGCAGGATCTGCGCGCGGTAGAAGGCCGCCGCCCCGGCCACGTCGCCGTCGTCGGCCATCGGGAACAGCTCGTCCTGCGCGAGGCGGACCATCTCGTTCCAGCCCGAGTCGAAGTCGGACCACGCCTGGTCGTTCACCGCCAGGTCGTCGTACGCGGCCTGCTGCTCCTGGATCTTCGCGATGTACTCGTCCAGCTGGTCGCGCAGGTCCGCGCGCACGTCCGTCGATGCCGCCGGGTACTCGACCATCCGGGCCCGCCCCGCCTGGAGCGCGCGCTGCAGGTCGCTGACCTGGCCGAGCTGGGCGACGTAGGCGCCCTCCTTCGCGACCTCGTCGCGCAGCTGGACCAGGCTGGTCGCGGCGGCGATCACGACGAGCACGGCGACGAGCCCGGAGGCGGCGAGCAGGCCGAGCACCTTGCCGGCGATGGACAGCCGCAGCCCGCGGGCGCGGGACGGGGCGGTGACGGTTCGGGACATGGACGCTCCACTGCGTGCGGGGGCGACGCGACCCGCGCGGCTGAGCGCGGGCCGGACGCGTCGCCGGGACGCCCCTCCCATCGGCAGCGCGCTGACCTGCGTGACCGTCCTCGGCGGGTGAAGTGAAGCGCTTTGCAGCCGGGACGACGCGAGGGGCCCGGGCCGACCACCGGGGAGGAGGTCGGCCCGGGCCCCTCGCGGGTCCGGCTGCGCGCGGGCGTCAGGCCGCGGTGGCCTGGTCCACGTCCAGGACCAGCAGCAGCCGGCCGTCGAGCTTGTGCGCGCCGAGGATCAGCGGCCGCAGGGCGGCGTCCAGCGTCTCCGGCGGGGCCTCGAACGTCTCGGGGCCGACCTCCATGACGTCGCCGATCTCGTCGACCAGGAGGCTGACGGGCTCGCCCGCCACCTGGACGACGACCATCATCGGCTCCGCGTCCTCGCCCAGCGGCTCGAGGCCGAGGCGGGGGCGCAGGTCGACCGTGAGGACGACCTGGCCGCGCAGGTTCACCAGCCCGGCGACCCCGGGCGGGGCCAGCGGCACGCGGGTGCGGACGTGCGAGCGCAGCGCCTCCTGCACCCGCGTGACGTCGACGCCGTACAGGCTGCCGCCGAGGCTGAACGTGACGTACTGGCTCATCGGGTGGCTCCCACCAGCTCGGACCCGCCGACCTGCGTCGGGAGGTCGTCGTACGTGGAGCGGTGCTCGGGCCGCTCGTCGTAGAACGCCGCGTCGGCGGCGAGGATCGCGCGGCGCACGTCCAGCAGCTCGGTGACCTTCTCCCCCAGCACCGTGGAGCCGACCAGGCCGGCGTCCTCGATGTCGGAGTGCCGGGCCGAGTCGTCGTCGACGATGTCGACGATCTCCTTGACCACGAGGCCGACGCTGCGGCCCGCGCGGCTGTAGACGACGAGCAGCAGCTCGGACGACTCCTCGGACCCGTAGGCGCCGAGGATCCGGTCGAGCCGGGCCAGCGGCAGGATCGTGCCGCGGTACTGCACGACCTCCCGGCCGCCGACGTACTCGACCTGGTCGGCCTGCACGTGCTCCAGGCGGGCGACCGACGCGAGCGGCATGGCGACCTGGCGGCCGCCGCCGATCCCGACGACCAGGACCTGCTGGGTGTCGCGGACCGCGTTCGCCGCGGCGTTGTCGTGCGCGTCGCGGGCGGCGACGTCGAGCTCGCCGGCCAGGGCGCGGCGGGCGATGGCCTGCACGTCCAGGATGAGGGCGACGTGGCCGTCGCCGAGCACGGTCGCGCCCGAGTACGCGCCGATCGCCTTGAGGCGGGCGGACAGCGGCTTGACCACGATCTCCTCGGTGTTCAGCACCCGGTCGACCAGCAGGCCGAACCGCTGCTGGTCCGACTGGACCACGGCGATGACCGCGTTCTCCGGGCGCTCCCCGCCGACCTCCAGGACCTCCGAGAGCGACACCAGCGGCAGCAGCTCCCCGCGCAGCCGGTACACGGCCGCCTCGTGGATGTGCTCGATGCCGGACTCCGAGCGCTGCGAGTCGAGCGCGACGAGCTCCAGCAGGTTGACCTGCGGGATCGCGTACAGGTCGCCGGTGCACTCCACGGTGAGCGCCGGCATGATCGCCAGCGTCAGCGGGATGCGCAGCCGCCACGTGGTGCCGCGGCCCACCGCCGAGTCGACCTCGACGGCACCGCCGATCGCCTCGATCTTGGTGCGGACGACGTCCATGCCGACGCCGCGGCCGGACACGTTGGTGACCGCCTCGGCCGTCGAGAAGCCGGGCAGGAACAGCAGCTGCAGCAGGTCCGCCTGGCCCATCGACGCGACCTGGTCGGCCGTGCGCAGGCCCTTCTGGACAGCCTTGGCGCCGATCTTCTCCGGGTCGATGCCCCGGCCGTCGTCGGCGACCTCCACGACCACCTGGCCGGACGCGTGGTACGCGCGCAGCGCCAGGACGCCCTTGGGCTGCTTGCCCGCGGCGACGCGGTCGGCGGAGGCCTCGATGCCGTGGTCGACCGCGTTGCGCACCAGGTGCGTCAGCGGGTCCTTCACGGCCTCCAGCAGGCTGCGGTCGAGCTCGGTGTCCCCACCGGACAGCTCCAGCTGCACCTCGCGGTGGCAGGCCGCCGCGACGTCGCGGACCATGCGCGGCATCTTGGACCACAGGTGCTCGATGGGCTGCATGCGGGTCTTCATGACCCCCTCCTGCAGCTCGCCGGCGATGAGGTTGAGGCGCTGCGCGGAGCGGGCGAGGTCGACGTCGTCGGTGCCGCCCGCCAGCCGGCTGATCTGGTTGCGGGCCAGCACCAGCTCCCCGACCTGGCGCATGAGGGCGTCGAGCAGGTCGACGTCGACGCGGATCGAGGCGTCGGCGGCGCCGGCGCGCAGCGAGCCGAGCTCCTCGGCCGGGGCCGCGGCGGCGGCCGGGCTCGGGGCCGGGGCCGGCGGCGCGGGTGCCGGGGCCGGGGCGACCGCCTCGACCGCCGGGGCCGGCGCGGGCGCCGGGACCACCGCCGGCGGCGCGTCGGTGGCCGCCACGGGCGTCGCCGCCACGGGGCTCGCCGCCACGGGGGCCGCCGCCACGGGCGCGGGGTCGGGCTCGACGGGCGCGGCGGCCGGCTCGGGCGCGGCCTCGGCGGCCGGCTCGGCGCCGGGCTCGACCGCCTGGATCGCCTCGATCGCCGCGATCACCGCGTCGATCTCGACCCCGCCCTCGCCGCCCTCGACCTCGATCGCGCGCAGGATCTCGCGGATCGTGTCCACCAGGCGCAGCAGCACGTCGGTGGTCGCCTGGTCCATGGACCGGCGGCCGTCGCGCAGCTCGACCAGCAGGTTCTCCCCCGCGTGGGCCACGCGCTCCAGGCGCGAGAACGCGAGGAACCCGCTGGTTCCCTTGATCGTGTGGATCGTCCGGAACACGCTCGCGATGAGCGAGCGCGACCCCGGTTCGCTCTCCAGGGCCACCAGGTCCTGGTCGAGCTGGTCGAGGTTCTCGTGGCTCTCCACGAGGAACTCGCGGACGATCTCGTCCATGTCCTCCACTGCTGCCTCCTACCGGGTGCGGACCCGTCTGTGGTGAGGATCGGCGGGCACGCGCCTTCACCCGCCGCGCGGCCGTCACCCGGACGGGTGGCCGGGCGCGCACCGGGGGCGTCGCGGCGGAGCAGGGCGCACCGGGAGCGCGGGGGTGCCGCCGAGGGAGGGCGCCGCGGCGGGCGCCCGGCCGTCAGCGGCCGGGGCGGTCCTCGTCCGTGCCCGGCTCCGGGTCGGCCGCCGGGGCGGGCTGGCCCGCGACCAGGCCGCGCAGGGACTCGACCGCGTCGTCGCCGGCGTCGGTGGCCGCGAGGTTCGCGGCCGTGACGGCCTCCAGCACCTCGGCGCGGTGCACGGCGACGGAGCGCGGGGCGTCGATGCCGAGGCGGACGCCGTCGCTGCGCACCTCGATCACGGTCACGACGATGTCGTCCCCGATCACGAGTCGCTCGCCGACTCGTCTGCTCAGCACCAGCATGGCGCCGACCCTACCTTCCGCGCGCAAGCGGCCGGCGCACCGCCCACGCCCGGCGCCGCCCGGCGCGCCCTCCCGGCCCGGGCCGCTCGCGCGCGACCCCGCCCGTTCTCCGGCGGATGTCGCGCCACCACCCGACCGATCGGGTGGTGGCGCGACGAGCGGGCGGAGACCCGGGAGCCGCCCGCGCCGGGGCCGACGGGGCGGTCAGCCCCAGACGGTGCCCTCGGGGAGGTGCTCGCCCAGGGCCGCGGCCCACGCGACCCGGGACGCGGGCACCCCGTCGATCCAGGCGACCGGGACGCCGAGGCCCAGCACCGTGCCGGGCTCGCTGGTGTCGAACAGCCCGCCCACGGCGAGCGCGTCCAGCGGCCGGCGCGCGCCGACGCCCGCGATCCACCGGGCGCAGTCCCGGGTCTTGCTGCGCGCGTCGACGACGCCCCAGGCCTGGTCGGGACCGAGGGCGGCGAGCAGCTCGGCGGCGGCGTCCTCGCGCGCGCGTCCCGGGCGGACGCCGAGCGCCACCAGGGTGACGCCGTCCGCGGCGGGCAGCTCGGCGCGCCACCGGGAGGCGGCCGCCGGCGTGGTCAGCCGGCGGCCGGGGGCCGACCCGGCCGACGCCGCGTCCGCGTCCCCGGCCAGCACCACCGGGCCGGAGCCCGAGCGCAGGGCCAGCAGCTCGGCGACGCGGGCGGCGTCCTCCGGCGGCCCGGCGACGACGAGCACCGTCCCGGGGTCGCGCGGGACCGGCGGCGCGGCGGGCACGGCGGCCAGCAGCCGCGCGAGCTCGACCGGCCCGTCGCCGACCGCGGCCAGCAGCGGGGCGGGCACGCCGAGCTCGGCGAGCGCGGCGCGCGGCACCCCGCCCGACGCCGCACCGGCACCGGCACCGCCGCCGGCACCGGCAGCGGCAGCGGCACCCGGCGCGACGCGCTCCACGGCGGGCACCGGTGCGGGCGCGGGCAGGACCGGGGGCGCGGCGGGCTCGAAGGTGCGGCCCGCGGCGTCCACGGGTGCCGCCGCGGGCCGGCCCGCCGCGGGCGGCGGCACCTCCAGGTGGTGGTCGGGCGCCACGGCCCCGGTCATCGCCCGCATCTGCTCCAGCACGGAGGCGAAGGACTCCTCACCCGTCGACACCCGCGGCGGCGCCTCCGGCACCGACCCCGGTCGCGCGGGCGGGAGCACGTCCGAGCCGGCGGGCCCGAACCCGTCCGGCCCCGCGTCCGCGGCGTCCGCGGCGGCGAGCAGCGCGTCGATCCCCGCCGCCCCGCCGGCGCCGCCGGAGCCCGGGCCCGCCGCGCCCACCGTGACGCCCCGGCGCCGCAGCAGCCCGGTGGTGGGCGCGGGCGGCGCGTCGGGCACGTCGATCGTCAGCTCGTACCGCTCCCGCGCGAAGAACCCGGCGAGCCCGCCGGTGCGGACCCGCTCGGCGCGCACGATCCGCGCCGTCGGGCCGAACTCGGCGCGGACGTGCACCATGAGCTCGGCCAGGTCGGCGCCCTCAAGCAGCAATCGCGTGGGCACCGCTCACCACCCCGACGGTCTCGATCCGGACGCCGCCGCCGGTGACCTCGGCGTAGGACAGCACCGGCAGCCGGTCGAGCGCCAGGATGACCACCTTGCGCAGCGCCGGCCGCAGCGCGGGGGCGCAGACGAGCACGACGGACCGGCCGGTGGCCTCCGCGTCGGCGACCTGCGCGCGCAGCCGCTCCAGCATCGCCTCCAGGCGGGTGGGGTCGGTGACGATCTGGGTGCCGGACTCCGACGGGCGCAGGGCCTCGACGAGGGACTGCTCGAAGACCGGGTCGAGCGTGAGGACCCGGAGCGCGCCGTCCTGCACGTACTGCGCGGACAGCGCCGGGCCGAGCGCGCCGCGCGCGGCCTCGACCAGACCCTCGGGGTCGGTGCCGACCTTGGCGCGCAGCGTGAGCGCCTCGTAGATCCGGGACAGGTCGCGGATCGGCACCTCCTCGGCGAGCAGCCCCTGCAGCACGCGCTGCACCTCGCCGAGCGTCAGCAGGCCGGGCACCAGCTCCTCGACCACGGACGGGTTGACCTGCTTGACGCCCTCGGTGAGCACCCGGACGTCCTCGCGGCCGAGCAGCCGCGGCGCGTTCCGGGTGATGATCGAGCCGAGGTGCGTGATGAGCACCGACACCCGGTCGACGACGGTCGCGCCGGCCATCTCGGCGGCGTGCCGGAGCTCGGCGGCGACCCACTTGCCCGGCAGGCCGAACACCGGCTCCACGACCGACTGCCCGGGCAGCGCGGCCAGGTCGTCGCCCAGCGCCAGGATGCGCCCGGGCGGCACCTCGCCGCGGCCCACCTCGACGCCGGCGATGCGCACGACGTAGGTGGACCGGGGCAGGTCGACGGAGTCCCGGGTGCGGACCGGCGGGACGACGATGCCGAGCTCCATCGCGATCTTGCGGCGCAGGCCGCGCACGCGGTGCAGCAGGTCCTGGTCCGGGCCGTTGCCGACCATGTCGACCAGGTCGGGCGCCAGCAGGATCTCCAGGGTGTGCACCCGCATCTGCTCGATGAGCGCCTCGGGGGTGTCGTTGCTGGTGGGCGCGGCGGTGGCCGTCGAGGCGGCGGCGAGCTCCGCGGCGGCGGCCTCCTTGGCCTGCGAGGCCTTGATGCGCTGGGCCACGACGATCAGGCCGGCGCCGACCAGCACGAACGGCAGCTTCGGCATGCCGGGCAGCAGGGCCAGCGCGAGCGCGCCGCAGCCGGCGATCAGCAGGGCGGTCCGGGACTGGGACAGCTGCTTGGACGCCGCGGTGCCCATGTCGCCCTCGGCCGTGGCCCGGGTGACGACGATGCCGGTGGACACCGACAGCAGCAGGGCGGGGATCTGGGTGACCAGGCCGTCGCCGATGGTCAGCAGGCTGAACCGCTCGAGCGACTCGGTGACGGACAGGCCCATCTGGACCATGCCGATGACGAACCCGCCGATCAGGTTGATCAGCGTGATGATGATGCCCGCGATGGCGTCGCCCTTGACGAACTTCGAGCCACCGTCCATCGCGCCGTAGAAGTCGGCCTCCGCGGTGACCTCCGCGCGGCGCCTGCGGGCGGTGTCCTCGTCGATCAGGCCGGAGTTCAGGTCGGCGTCGATCGCCATCTGCTTGCCGGGCATCGCGTCGAGGGTGAACCGCGCGCCGACCTCGGCCACGCGGCCGGCGCCGTTGGTGATGACCACGAACTGGATGACCACCAGGATCAGGAAGATCACCAGCCCGATGACCAGCGACCCGCCGACCACGAAGTGCCCGAACGCGTCGATCACGGCCCCGGCGTAGCCGTCGCGCAGCACCAGCCGGGTGGACGCGACGTTGAGCCCCAGCCGGAACAGCGTGAACACCAGGATCAGCGACGGGAACACGCTGAAGTCCAGCGGCTTCTGCACGTACATGCTGGTGAGCAGGATGACGAGCGCGGCCGTGATGTTCACGGCGATGAGCACGTCGAGCACCGCGGCGGGCAGCGGCACCACCAGCAGCAGCACGATGCCCACCACGCCCACCGGGACGGCGAGCTGGGAGATCTGCCGGTTCTTCATCGGAGGTCCTCGTCGGTGGTGGCGGGTACTGCTCTGGTCATCGGCAGGAACGGGCCGGTCATGCGGTCTTCTCCTGGCGCGCTCGCCGGCGGGCACCAGCGACGGTGGTCGGGACGTCGTCCGGGGCGACCGAGCCGCCCGGCATGGTGTGCTTGCCCATCGCCGCGCCGCGCCGCTTGAGCTGCATGACGAACGCGAGCACGCGGGCGACCGCGGTGAACAGGTAGGCGGGGATCTCGGCGTCCACGGCGCACGCGGCGTGCAGCGCCCGGGCCAGGGGGACGTCCTCGACCATCGGCACGCGGTGCTCGGTGGCGCGGGCGCGGATCTTGGCGGCGACGGCGCCCGCGCCCTTGGCGACGAGCCGCGGGGCGCCGGTGCCGGGGGTGTACTTGAGCGCCACCGCGACGTGCGTCGGGTTGACGATGACGACGTCGGCGTCGGCGACCGCGGCCATCATCCGGTTGCGGCTCATCGCCATCTGCTTGGACCGGATCTGGCCCTTGACCAGCGGGTCGCCCTCCGTGCGCTTGTTCTCCTCCTTGATCTCCTGCTTCGACATGCGCGTCTGCTTGCGGTTGCGGCGCACGACGACGAGCAGGTCGATCGCGGCGAGCAGCACGCCGGCCCCGATGCCCCAGATGATCAGCTGCTTCACGCCGGAGCCGGCGACGCCCAGCATGTGCTCGAGCGGGATGCGGCCCGTGCCCATGAGCTGCGGCACCAGGGCCTGCACGGCGGCGTAGAGGACGACGCCGACGACCGCGGTCTTGAGCAGGGTCTTGGCGCCCTCCCACCACGCGTTCGCGCCGAACAGCCGCTTGGCCCCGGACACCGGGTTGAACTGCGTGACGTTCGGCTTGAACTTCTTGACGTGCACGCCGCCCTGCGCGACCGCCACGGCGATGATCACGAAGGCGACGACGGCCATCAGCGGGCCGAGCGTCCCGACGACGGACCACAGGCCGTCGCCGAGCAGGTCGACGACCGTGCCGGCGTCGGGCGCGGCGATGGCCTCCCGGACGGCGGCGAGCTGGTCGCGCGCGGCGTCGGCGGCGCGGCTCGCGGTGCTCGGCAGCATGACCGCCGCGGCGGCCAGGCCCACCCAGGCGGTGAGGTCCTGGGACCGGGAGAGCTTCCCGTCCCGGTGGACCTCCTTCATCCGCTGGGCTGTGGCCTTCTCGGTCTTCTCCCCGCCGTCCCCGCCCCCGGCCATCAGGCGACCCCGAGGACGGCCTCGACGGCCTTGCGGGCCAGGTCGTCGACGACGCCCGGCAGGGCCAGGTACGCGAAGCCGGCGAACGTCACGGTCATCAAGATCTTCAGCGGGAAGCCCATGGCGAAGGCGTTGAGCGCCGGGGACACCCGGGTCAGCAGGCCCAGGCCCACGTCGGTGAGGAACAGCACGACCAGCAGCGGGCCGCCGATCTGCAGCGCCGCGAGGAACATGTCGGACAGCCCGGTGGTGACCGCCTGGCCCATCGCCGCGAGGTCCAGCCCGGTGCCCGGCGGCACGGCGTCGAAGGACCGCGCGAGCCCGCCGATCAGCAGCTGGTAGGCGCCCGACACGAACAGCAGGACCAGGCAGGTCATGTTGTACAGCCGGGAGAACTGCGCGCCGGAGGTCATGTTCTGCGGGTCGAACGCCTGGGCGAGCTGGAACCCGCCGAACAGGTCGATCAGGTTGCCCGCGGCCTGCACGGCCGAGAACACCAGCGAGACGAGGAAGCCCAGCGCGGCGCCGACGACGGCCTCCAGCACCAGGTCCCCGACGAACTCCCCCGTGGACTCCGTCGCGACGAGGTCCAGGCGGGGCAGCACGGCGAGCGCCAGCCCGACCGCCAGCATCGCCTTGACGGCGCCCGGGATCCCGCGGTGCGCGAACGGCGGCGCGATCATCAGGAACGCGGCGAACCGGACGCCCGCGAGCATCGCGGTCTGCACGGCGGCCAGGGAGAGGGTCACGTCCATCGCGCGGTCAGCCCCCGAGCAGCGCGGGGATGCGCTCGAAGAGCTGGTGCGTGAACGTCACGAGCTCCGCGATCATCCAGTGCCCGCAGACCAGCAGCGCCACGGCGGCGGCGATGGCCTTCGGCACGAAGGACAGCGTCACCTCCTGGATCTGCGTGACCGACTGCACCAGGGAGACGGCGAACCCGACGACCAGCGCGGTGACGAGCACCGGGGCCGAGAGCTTCGCGGCGATGATCAGGGCGTCCAGCCCGATGTCGAGGACGGCCGAGGTGTCCATCAGCCACCACCGCCCGACGCGGCGCCGATCAGGGCGGTCACGATGAGGCCCCACCCGTCGACGAGCACGAACAGCAGCAGCTTGAACGGCAGCGACACCATGACGGGCGGCAGCATCATCATGCCCATGCTCATCAGGACCGAGGACACGACCAGGTCGATGACGAGGAACGGGATGAAGATGACGAACCCGATGATGAACGCCGAGCGCAGCTCCGAGAGCATGAACGCGGGGATCAGCGTGAGCATCGGGACCGCGGACGGGTCCTCCGGGTTCGGCTGGTCGGCCGCCCGGGTGATCAGCGCCAGGTCCGCCTCGCGGGTGTGCCCGAGCATGTACTCGCGCAGCGGGACCGAGCCGGCGTCCAGCGCCGTCTGGAAGTCCATGCTGCCGTCGAGGTAGGGCTGCACCGCGTCGGTGTTGACGTCGGACAGCACCGGGGCCATCACGAACAGGCTGAGGAACAGCGCGAGGCCGGCGATCACCTGGTTCGGCGGCACGGTCGTCAGGCCGAGCGCGTTCCGGGTGAGGGACAGCACGACGAAGATCTTGGTGAAGCCGGTCATCATCAGCAGCAGCGACGGCGCCACCGACAGCAGCGTGATGCCGATGAGCACGACGATCGAGCTGCTGGGGGGTGCCGTTCACGCCGTTGATCGCCACCGACACCTCGCCGGTGCCGGGGTCCGCGGGGCCGGTCGGCGCGGCGGGGCCCTCGGGCGGGGTCGGCGCGGCGTGCGCCGCGCCGGAGCCCAGGACGACCAGGGCGACGACGAGCGCCAGCACCGCCAGGACGACCAGCGGCCAGCGGCGCCGGTCCGCGGCGTCGGCAGCCGCGAGGGCCTCGGCGCGGGCGCCGGACAGCACGAGGTCCACGTCGGCGGTCTCGGCGGCGGGGCGCGCGGTCAGGTCGGCGGTCACCGGCGCACCGTCCGCTCCCGCAGCACCGCGACGGCCTGCTTCCACGTGGACGGGGCGAGCACGGAGCCGTGCAGCGCGCCGTGCGGCGCGGCCTGCGGGGCGCCGGCGGCGGGCGCGGCGAGGCGCTCGATGCGGGCGGGGTCGACATCGGCGACCTCCAGGCCCACGAGCCCGGGCACCGCGGCGCCGGGACCCGAGGCCGAGGACGCCGCGGCGAGCGCGGCGGCGGACGCGGCGGCGGAGGCCGACGAGGCGGCGGTGGCGGCGGCGAGCGCGTCCTCGAACGCGGGCGCGGCGTCGGCCACCGGGGCGGTCGTGTCCGCGGCGGTGGCCTGCGGCACCGCGACGGCGCCCCGGGCGCGCCGCGGCGTCGGCAGCACGGCCGCGGCGAGCGCCCCGAGGGTGAGCGGCGCGGGGGCGGCGGGGGCGTCGGCCCCGTCCTCCGCGGTCTCCTCGTCGGCGACGGCGTCCAGCTCGGTCAGCATGGTGACGTTCTGCTCGCCGTAGCCGAGCAGCAGCCGGCGCTCGCCGACCGCGACGACCACGACGCCGGCGTGGCGGCCGAGCGCCTGGCGCCCCACCACCTCGACGGCCGGGCCCGCGGGCCGGCGGCGGCCCTTGCCCCACCCGGCGCGGCGCGCGAGGACCCAGATCAGGCCGATCACGCACGCGAGCGCCAGGAGGACGCGCAGGCCCAGGACGACGGTGTCCATCAGATGCTGCCGTCCTCACCACGGGCGATCTCGGTGATGCGGATGCCGAACTCCTCGTCGATCACGACGACCTCGCCGCGGGCGATGAGCCGGCCGTTGACCATGACGTCGGCGGGGCTGCCGGCGGCCCGGTCGAGCTCCAGGACGGCGCCCGGGGTCAGCTCGAGGACCTGGCGGACCGGCAGCTTGGTGCGGCCGAGCTCGGCGGTCAGCGTCATCTCGACGTCGTAGAGCACGTTCAGGCTGGCGCGCTGGGTCGGCACGCCGGGGACCTTCGCGGTCGGCTCGGTGCGCAGCCGCATCCCGAACCAGGCCTGCACGCCCTCGTCGGTGGTCAGGGCGACCAGGTGGGCGTCCGCCGGCAGCGCGGTGGCGACGGGCTCGGTGCGCGCGGCCTCCAGCACGCCGGCGCCGAGCTCGGCGACCGCCGCCTCCAGGGCCGGGCGCAGCGCGGCGGCCAGGTCGAGCGGGCTGCCGTCCGGCGCACCCGCGGCCAGCGCCTCGCGCACGGCCTCGTCGGCGACCAGCACCACGTCGGCGCTGTTCGGGCCGACGAACGAGGCGACGACCGCCAGCGCGTCGTCGGCGGGGCGGGCGCCGGCCGGGGCC
>NZ_JAKRMS010000085.1 GCF_022346185.1 Cellulomonas sp. ACRRI
GGGGGACCGCCGCCGGGGGGACGATCGCCCTGGGGGCGCCGACCGCGGCGACGGTCGCCCTCGGGACCGCGGGCGCCGCGGCGGCGCAGCCGGCCGGGACCGGGCCGCTGCCCGCCGGCGCCGCCGCCGCGACGGGCGCGACGGCGGTGCTCGGGCCCGACGGCAGCGCGGTGCCGGCGGCGGCCCAGGACGGGACGGCCGTGCTGCCCGCACCGGGGGAGACCTGGGGCGCGCCCGCGCAGGACGGGGGCACGCGGGCGTTCGACGCGCGCGCGTCCGCCCCGGCCCCGCCGTCCGTGCCGCCACGCTCCGTCGCGCCGCCGTCCTGGGACGCGACCGGCGAGGACGACCGGTGGGCGACCGGGGAGTCCCCGACGCAGGCCTGGGACACCCGGCCGTACGGCGCGGTCGCGCCGGGGGCGGACGACCCCGAGGCGTACCCGGACGCCGGCGGGTACCCCGGGCAGTGGCCCGGCGACCCGGACGCCGACCCGCAGCCCGTCCCCGAGCCGCCGCGGCGCACCGGCACCCTGCTCGCGCTCACCCTCCTGACGCTGATCGCGGCGGCCCTGCGTCCCGGCGTCACCCTGCTCGCGCTCGTCCCGCTGGTGCTGCTCGCCCGGACCGTCGGGTCGGTGGCGGAGGCCCTCGGCCGGCGGCGGGAGCGGGTCGGCGCGCGGCGGTCGGACGCGCTGCGGGCCGTCGCGTCCAGCCCGTGGCACCTGCTCCGCGCGCTCGTGACGCTGCTGCCCTCGCTGCTGGTGGCCGCCAGCCTCGCCGTCATCGTCCTCGGGGTCGGCTGGTGGTTGGTCGGGTCGGGCGCGGTCGAGGCCGGGCCGCTGCGCGCGGTCGGCGACGCGCCCGCCCCGGAGTCGGTCGCGACGCTGCTCGTCGCCGCGGCCGCCGCCGCGCTCGCCGGGCTCTGGTGGGGGCCCGCCGCCCGGACCACCCGGGGCGGGGCGCGTCGGCTGCTCGGCGCGGTGGCGCCCGGGCGGCGCGGGGCGACGGTCGTGGTGCTGGCCGCGCTCGTCGGGGCGGGCGTGCTCGTGGCGCTCGCGGCGACCGGCACGCTCGTGGACTGGGCGCCGTTCGCGGCGCCGGCGCTGCCGGTCGGGACCTGACGGTCCGTGCGCCGCGGGCGGCCACCGGGTCCCCGGGATCCCGCCGGCCGGGACCCAGGTCGGGCCCAGGCGCACCCCGTACGCTTGCCCGCATGACCGGGACCGCCGACGCGCGCGTGCCCGGCCCCCTGCTGCCCGGGGCGGCCGTGCCCGGGGAGCGCGCCGCCGGCGCGCCGGCCCCGTCCGGCCGGGCCCGGCGACCCGTGGCGCTGCCGCTGCTGACGGCGGTCGCGTCCCTGCTCGCGCTCGGCGGCGCGGCCTGGCTCGGTGCCGTCCGCACGGTCGTGCACCAGTGCGTCACGATCGACGGGCCGCTGGCCCTGCTCGGCGTGCGGCTCGCGCTGCTCGAGGACGCGGCCGACTGCCCGACCGGCGTCGCGCTGGCACCCGGGACCTCCCACGGCGCGGTGCTCGCGCTGGGCCTGGTCCTGCCCCTCGTCGCCCTGCACGCGGTCCTCGGCGCGCTCGGCCTCGGCCTGGCCGCCCTGCTCGTGCGCGCCGCGGGCACCGCCCGGACCGTCCTCGGCGCCGTCCTGCGGCCGCTGCCGCGCGCCGCCCACGCGCGCCCAGCGGGCGCCCCGCGCCCCGCGCCCGCCGCCCGCGCGGGCCACGCCCGCCCCGCCGTCCTGGCCCGCGCCCTGCACCCGCACCGGGGTCCGCCCGCGGCGCTCGCCTGAGCACCCGCAGCGCACCCGACCGAAGGAGAGCAGGACAGATGAGCAGCACCCCGAGCCCGGGCAAGGGCCGGCAGACGAAGAACGAGCGGCGCGACGCCGCCCGGGAGCAGGCGCGCGCGATGCGCGAGCAGCAGGCCAAGCGCGACCGGCGGAACAAGATCCTGGGCATCAGCATGCTGTCGGTCGCGGTCCTCGCGCTGGGCGGCGTCCTGGTGTGGGTCCTCACCCAGGGCGGCAGCAGCAGCGACGAGGCCCTGCCCGACTACCCCGACACGCCGCTGAGCGAGGTCGCGGACGTCCCGGGCGCCGCGCTGCCCGAGGGCGGCATCCCCGTGAGCGCCGAGGGCGTGGGCGGGACGGTCGACGACAGCGTGACCCGGGTCGACGTCTACCTCGACTACATGTGCCCCGCCTGCGGCGCCTTCGAGGAGGCGAACGGCGACAACCTCATCTCGCTCGCGACCGAGGGGTCGGCCACCGTCGTCTACCACCCGATCGCGATCCTCAACCGGTTCTCGAACGGCACCGGCTACTCGACCCGCGCCGCCTCGGCGTCCGCGCTCGTCGCCGACGAGGCGCCGGACCAGTTCGCCGCCTTCAACGAGCAGCTGTTCGCCGGCCAGCCGGAGGAGGGCACGGACGGCCTCACCAACGCGGAGATCGCCGAGATCGCCCGGGACGCCGGGGTGGCCGACGACGTCGCCGACCAGATCGCCGACGGCACCGCGCTCGACCGGTTCGGGCAGTGGGTGACCTCCGCGACCAACGAGGTGTCGGCGAACCCGGACCTGGTCAACGAGCAGACCGGCAGCTTCGGCACGCCGACCATCACCATCGACGGCGAGATCTGGACCGAGAACTGGACCGACCCGAGCGCGCTGCTGCAGGCGGTCGGCTCCTGACCGGCGGCTGACCCCGCGCGCCGCGCGCCGCGCGGAGCACGGGGCCCCGGCCCGGGCGACGTCCCGGTGCCGGGGCCCTCGCGCGTCCGGCGCGCGGACCCGGCCCGCTCGACCGCTGTAGACGCCACGTAGACTCCCGCGGTGCCCTCCCTGCTCGTGGACGTGACCCCCCTGCGCGTCAGCCCCGAGTTCCGCCGGCTGTGGTGGGGCCTGTCCGTCGCCAACCTCGGCGCGCAGCTGACCGTCGTCGCGGTCGGCCTGCAGGTCTACGGGATGACCGGCTCGACGTTCGCGGTCGGCCTGGTCGGGCTGTGCGCGCTGGTGCCGCTGGTCGTGTTCGGGCTGTACGGCGGCGCGATCGTCGACCACGCCGACCGCCGCAAGGTCGCCCTGGTCGCCTCGGCGGTCAGCTGGGTCGCCACCGTCGGCCTCGCGGTCCAGGGCTGGTCCGGCAACACCCACGTCGGGGTGCTGTACGCCCTGGTGGCGCTGCAGTCGGGGGCCGGCGCGGTCAACAGCCCGGCGCGGTCGGCGATCATCCCCCGCCTGCTCGAGCCCCGGCTGATGCCCGCGGCCAACGCCCTGCAGACGGTCGGCTGGAACGTCGCGCTGACCCTCGGGCCGCTGCTCGGCGCCGGCCTGGTGGCGCTGCTGGACTACGGCGTCGTCTACACGCTCGACGCGGTGCTGTTCACCTTCGCGTTCACCGCGCTGCTCCGGCTCCCGCCGATCCTCCCCGAGCCGTCGGAGACCCGGCGGGCCCGCGCCGGGCTGGCGTCGGTGCTCGACGGCCTGCGCTACCTCGGGACCCGGCCCAACGTGCGGATGACGTTCCTGGTCGACCTCGTCGCCATGATCACCTCGTCCCCGCGGGTGCTGTTCCCCGCCGTCGGGCTGGTGTACCTGGGCGGGGGCGAGACCACCGCGGGCGTGCTGACGGCGGCCGTCGCCGCCGGCGCCATGCTGGCCGGGCTCTTCTCCGGCGGGCTGGCGCGGGTGCGCTGGCAGGGACGGATCATCGTCGTCGCGATCACGGTCTGGGGCCTCGCCGTCGCCGCGTTCGGCGCGGTGCTGGTGGCGGCCGGCCGGACCGGGCCCGACCACGTGCTGTGGGCCGCGCTGGCGCTCGCGGTCGTCACGCTCGCCGCCGCGGGGGCCGCCGACGCGGTCAGCGCCGTGTTCCGGCAGACGATCCTGCAGACGGCCACGCCGGACGACATGCGGGGGCGGCTGCAGGGCGTGTTCGTGGTGGTCGTGGCCGGCGGGCCGCGGCTCGGCGAGCTGCTGCTCGGCTGGGTGTCGGGGGCGCTCGGCGAGGGCGGCGCGGCCGTGGTCGGCGGGCTCGCGTGCGTGCTCATCCTCTGGGTGCTCGTGCGCGCGCAGCGCGGGTTCTGGCGGTACGACGCGCTGGACCCGCAGCCCTGAGCCCGGCGGCGCGGGGGCCGCGGGTCCGGTGGCGCGGCCGGTAGGCTGGTCGCCGCGCGCGCTCCGGCGCGCGCCCGCCTCCTTAGCTCAGCTGGCCAGAGCAGCTGTCTTGTAAACAGCAGGTCGTCGGTTCGAATCCGACAGGGGGCTCTGCCTCGGCTGGGCTCGGCCGCGGACCCGGCGACGAGCCGGGGGCGTACGGTGGGTGGCGTCGGGCAGCGTCCCCCGGCGCCGCGCTCCCGACACCCGGAGGAGGGCGCCATGCCCGTCCCGGGCGCACCGCAGGACCCGTCCCCGCAGGAACCTGCCCGGCTCGCGCGGGGGCGCGAGGTCAGCGACTTCACGGCGCTGACCCGCCGCGTCCAGGACGCGGGGCTGATGGCGCGGCGGCACGGCTACTACTGGACCCGCTTCCTGGTGCTCACCGTCCTGCTCGCCGGCACCGTCGCGTCGTTCGTGGTCATCGGCGGGTCGTGGTGGCAGCTGGTGACGGCGGCCGTCCTGGCGTTCCTGCTGGGCCAGGTGATGTTCCTGGGCCACGACGCGGCGCACCGGCAGATCTTCCGGTCCGGGCGGTGGAACGACTGGTCGAGCCTGGTGATCGCCGACCTGTACGCCGGGATGAGCTACGGCTGGTGGCAGCACAAGCACTCCCGGCACCACGCCAAGCCGAACCAGATCGGGGCCGACCCCGACATCACCACCGGGGCCCTGGTGTTCGACGCCGCGGACGCCCCCGCCCACCGCGCGCGCGGGCTCTCCGGCTGGTTCACCCGCCGCCAGGGGTGGCTGTTCTTCCCGCTGCTGCTGCTCGAGGGCCTGAACCTGCACGTCTCCGGGGTGCGGACCATCTTCGGGCGCGGCCCGGTCAAGCGCCGCCCCGTGGAGATCGCCTTCGTCACGGCGCGCCTCGGCGGGTACCTCGCGCTCGTCTTCTGGGTGCTGCCCTGGGGGATCGCGCTGGCGTTCCTCGGGGTCCAGCTGGGGCTGTTCGGGCTGTACATGGGCGCGGTGTTCGCCCCGAACCACAAGGGGATGCCGCTCGTCCCGCGCGACGCCCGGCTGGGCTTCGTCCCGCGCCAGGTGCTGATGAGCCGCAACGTCCGCGGCGGCCGCGTGCTGACGGTGCTCATGGGCGGCCTGAACTACCAGGTCGAGCACCACCTGTTCCCGAGCATGCCCCGGCCGAACCTGCGTCGCGTCCAGCCGGCGGTGCGCGCGTTCTGCGCCGACATCGGCGTCCCCTACGCCGAGACCGGTCTGCTCGAGTCGTACGCGATCGTGGTCCGCCACCTCAACCGGGTCGGGGTGCGCGCGACCGACCCCTTCCAGTGCCCGCTCGCGGCGGAGCTCCGCTCGGCCCGCTGACCCGGGCGACCCGGGACGGGCGCGCACATCCGCGGGCCCGGGGCCGGTCGGCGCGGCCGTCGCGGGCGTAGACTCGGGAGCAGCCCGGTGTCGAGGACCTCCTGGTGAGGCGACGACCCGGATCCAGCATCGGAGGGCGTCATGCCCGTCCAGCCTGCTTCCCGCTCCACCCCCGTCCACGACCGCGGGCCCGTCGCCCCCGCGGAGCGCGCCACCGGCGCGACCGGACCCGCCCGGGCCTCCGGCACCCGCACGAGCGCCGCGTGGTCCGGCATCTGCGTCGGCGTCCTCGTCCTGGTCGCGCTCGTCGTGTTCATGCTGCAGAACACCGGGCCCGTCGCGGTCTCCTTCCTCGGCCTGAGCGGCACCGCGCCGCTGGCGCTGACGCTGCTCATCGCCGGCCTCGGCGTGGGCATCGTGGTCCTGGTGTCCGCCTCGCTGCGCATCGGCCAGCTCCGCCGCCGCGCCGGAGCACGGCGATGACCGCCCAGGCCGGCCTCGCCCCGGGCGAGGACGCGCTCCGGCTCGGCTCGATCCTCACGAGCGGGCTGCCCGCCCTGCTCGAGACGAGCCAGGCGCCCACGCAGTACACGGTCCCGGTCGTGTTCTCCCGCCAGGTGTCCGTGCCCGAGAAGACTGCGATCGAGGGGCCGGAGAGCGTCCGCCGGCTCACCGAGCGCGGCTACCCGCAGGTGACGCTGCAGGTCTCGGACAGGCGCCTGCTCATCGGCCACACGAGCCTCGAGCAGCTCCAGGAGGGCCTGGCGCACGAGCTCGCGCTCCTGCTGGTCGACATCGGGCGCACGGTCTCCCGCCAGCGCGACGAGCGGGCGGCGGAGGCGCTCGCGCGCCAGTCGGCCGAGGCCGACCGCGCGGTCGACGTGCAGCGGTCGGTGGACCGCGTCGTCTTCGAGTAGCGAGAGCGCCGAGCGCGCCCGGCACGGCGGCCGGGCGCGCTCGGTCGTACAGTCGCCGGCATGGGGACCTGGGGCGTGGGGCCGTTCGACAGCGACGGTGCGGGCGACCTGCTCGCGATGATCCGGCACGGCGACTTCACCTTCGCGGAGGTCGACCCGTACTTCGAGGACGACGAGTACGTCGAGGCCGACGGCGGCCAGGCGGCCCTCGCGATGGTCGAGCTGGCCCTGGCCGTGCACGGCGCCCCGCACGCCGCGGTCCCCGAGGAGGAGACGCTGGTCCCGGCGTTCGCCGCGCACCTCACGCCCGACCGGACGCGGTGGCTCCTGGAGCAGGCCGACCGGGTGCTCGCCGACCCGGACACCTCCGAGCTGTACGAGCTGTGGACCGAGCCGGGCGCCGACGCCTGGCTGACCACCTCGCGCGCCTCCGTGGACCGCCTCCGCGCCCTCGCCGCGGACTGACGCCGCCCGGGGCGCCGCGCCCGGCCGCCTGCGCGCGCCGGCCGCCTGCGCGCGCCGGCCGCCTGCGCGCGCCGAGTGTGCAACCGACACGTCGAGCGAGTAGTCGGCGGATGCACTCTCGACGTGTCGAGTACTCGCTCGGTGCGGGCGGCGGGCGGCGGGGGCGCTGGGTCAGCGGCGGCGCGGGACCGCGGTCGTGCCGCGGACGACGAGGTGCGTCGGCAGCCGCAGGTGCTGCCCCGCGCCCGCGCCCGCGCCCGCGCCGGCGCCCCCGCCCGGGGCGGCGTCGCCGGCGCCGTCGCCGCCCAGCAGCGCCAGCAGCATCCCCACCGCCGCGCGGCCGAGTTCCTGGATCTCCTGCCGCACGGTCGTCAGCGGCGGTGTCGTCGCGGCGGCCTCCGGCACGTCGTCGAACCCCACCACCGACAGCTCGGCGGGCACGCGCACCCCGAGGCGGGCGGCCGCGTCCAGGATGCCCATCGCGGACAGGTCGTTGGCGGCGAACAGCGCGGTGGGCGGGTCGTCCAGGGCGAGCATCGCCGCGGTCGGGGCGTCGGCCGCGTCCCGCCGGTACTCCGCCACGTGCATCAGCGCCGGGTCGACCGGGATGCCGGCCTCGGCCAGCGCCGCGCGGTACCCGGCCTCCCGCAGCCGGGAGGACTCCAGGTCGGCGCGCCCGCCCAGGAACCCGATCCGCCGGTGCCCGAGCCCGAGCAGGTGCCGCACCGCCAGCACGGCGCCGTGCAGGTTGTCGGAGTCGACGGTCGGCAGGCCGCCGGGGCCGGCGTGCGGGTCGACGGCCACCACCGGGACGGAGGCTCCCGCGTGCAGGACGGTGGGGGTGACCAGGACGGCGCCGTCGATGAGGGTGCCGCTCAGCCGCGCCAGGTAGCGGTGCTCCCAGCCCGCCCGGCCCGAGCCGCCTCCGGTGTAGGCGAGCAGCGCGTGGTCGGTGCCGCGCAGGGCGGCGCCGGCGCCCTTGAGGATCTCGGCGCTGAACGGCTCGAACTCCGCGACCAGCACCCCGACGACGCCGGTGCGGTGCGAGCGCAGGCCGCGGGCGACGATGCTCGACTCGTAGCCGAGCCGGTCCACGACGGCGCGCACGTGGGTCGCGGTGCCGGCCGCGATGCCGTCCCGCTGGTTGATTACCTTCGAGACGGTCGCCACCGAGACCCCGGCCTCGCGGGCGACGTCCGTGATCGTCACCCGGCGTGCCATGGCCGTGATCCTAGGTTGCTAAAACGTTATCGACAACGGTTGACACGCTGCTCCGGCGGCTGCCAGAGTCGCCGTGCAGTCAGCGATGACGAGGAGGGCCCGACCCCGGCACAGCCGCAGGGGTCGGCGTCACGAGCACGACGCACGGCGGTCACCCGCCGACGGCGAACGGTCCGGCCCCGGCGGGGAGGACCACGGTCAACTCAACGAAGAGGGCAGATCATGAAGGCACGCAAGACGCTGGCGGTCACGGCCGCGGCGATCGTGGCAGCCATGACCCTCGCCGCCTGCGGCGGCGGCGACTCGGGGTCCGGTGGCGAGGACGGCGGGGACGTCACGATGACGTTCTGGCACAACTCGACGACGGGCGACGGCAAGGCCTACTGGGAGGACACCGTCGCGGCGTTCGAGGAGGCCAACCCGGGCGTCACCATCAACATCCAGTCCATCCAGAACGAGGACATGGACGGCAAGCTCCAGACCGCCCTGAACTCGGGCGACGCGCCGGACATCTTCATGGCGCGCGGCGGCGGCAAGCTCGCCGACGTGGTCGAGGCGGGCCAGGCCATGGACCTGTCCGACGCGCTGACCCAGGAGACGCGTGACGCGCTCGGCGAGGCGTCCCTCGCGGCGTTCTCGGTCGACGGCTCGGTCTACGGCGTCCCGACGGCCGTGCTCCCCGGCGGCCTCTACTACAGCAAGGACCTGTTCGCGCAGGCCGGCATCACCGAGACGCCGACGACCGTCGACGAGCTGAGCGCCGCGGTCGACAAGCTCAAGGCCGCCGGCATCCAGCCGATCGCGCTGGGCGCCAAGGACGCGTGGCCCGCCGCGCACTGGTACTACTTCTTCGCGCTGCGCGAGTGCTCGCAGGACACCATGACGCAGGCCGCCAAGGACATGTCCTTCGACGACGAGTGCTGGACGAAGGCCGGCGAGGACCTGCAGGACTTCGCCGCGACGGAGCCGTTCAACGAGGGCTACCTGACCACCACCGCGCAGCAGGGCGCCGGCTCCTCCGCGGGCCTCATCGCCAACCACCAGGCCGCCATGGAGCTCATGGGCGCCTGGGACCCGGGCGTCATCGCCAACCTGACGCCGGAGCAGGAGCCGCTGGCCGACCTCGGCTGGTTCCCGTTCCCGGCCGTGGACGGCGGCGCCGGTGACCCCACCGCGATGATGGGCGGCGTCGACGGCTTCAGCTGCTACGTGGACGCGCCGAAGGAGTGCGCCGACTTCCTGAACTTCATCGCGGAGAAGGACAACCAGGAGGGCTACGCCGAGGCGTTCGTCACCCTGCCGGCCAGCAAGGACGCGCAGTCCGTCGTGACCGACCCGGCCCTGCAGGACGTCCTGGCGTCCTACAACGACGCGGCCTACGTGTCCGTCTGGCTGGACACCCTGTTCGGCCAGAACGTCGGCAACGCGCTCAACACCAGCGTCGTCGAGATGCTCGCCGGCAGCGGCAGCCCCGACAAGATCGTCGAGACTGTCAACGCCGCGGCGGCCAAGGAGTAGCACGACCATGAGCGACTCGCAGGGCGTGAGCCCGGTGGTCATCTCGTCGCCCGAGGGTCGCTCGGCGGCCGGGGGCGGTGCCGTCGCGGCACCGTCCCCGGCGCCCCTCCCGCGCCGGCGGCGCGGGAGCTGGCGTCAGCGGCTCGAGATCGGCATCCTGACCGGACCGGCCATCCTGATCTTCCTGGCGTTCGTCATCTTCCCCGTGGTGATGGCGGCGTACTACGGCTTCTTCAAGTGGAAGGGCTTCGGCCCGCCGACCGACTTCGTCGGCCTGGACAACTACGTCGCGATCCTGAAGGACCCGACGTTCCACGACGCGCTCCGGCACAACGGGTTCATCGTCGTGATGTCCCTGGTCCTCCAGGGGCCCGCGGCCGTGATCCTCGCGCTGCTGCTGAACCGCAAGATCCGCGGCCGGTCGCTGATCCGCGTCCTGATCTTCGTGCCCTACGTGATCTCCGAGGTCATCGTCGGCACCGGCTGGAGCCTCATGCTCCAGACGACCGGCGCGGTGAACAGCCTGCTCGAGAAGATCGGGCTCGGGTTCCTCACCGCCGACTGGTTGTCCGACCCGAAGATCGCCATCTGGTCGTTGATGATCATCATCACGTGGAAGTACATCGGCTTCGCGGTGATCCTGTTCCTCGCCGGCCTGCAGTCGATCCCCGAGGAGCTGCACGAGGCCGCGGCGATCGACGGCGCCTCCTACTGGCAGGCGCAGCGCTCGATCACGCTGCCGCTGCTCGGCCCGACGATCCGGATCTGGGCGTTCCTGTCGATCATCGGCTCGCTCCAGCTGTTCGACCTCGTCTACATCATCTGGGGCCAGTACGTCTCCGCCACGGCCGGGACGTCGACCATGGCCACGTACATGGTCTCCAACGGCCGCCTGGCCGGGAACTACGGCTTCGGCAACGCCGTCGCGGTCGTGCTGTTCCTGATCTCGCTGGCGATCGCGCTGACGTACCAGCGCTTCGTGCTCCGCCGGGACACCGAGGGCGCGCTGACCGAGAGGAAGAAGTGATGGCCGCCACCGCCGTCCAGACGCCCCCGCTGCCGGCGTCGCGCCCCGAGCCCCGTCGTCGCCGGCCCGGCCGCTCGCTCGAGCGCGTGAACCCGCTGGTCTACGTCGTCGCCTGGCTCCTGGTCGGCGTCTGCATCGCGCCGGTCGCCTACATCGTGCTGGGCGGCCTGCGGACGAACTCGCAGATCACGCTCGACCCGTCCGGCCTCCCGACGACGTGGGAGTTCGGCAACTACGTCGATGTCCTGTCCAGCTCGCTGTTCTGGCAGCAGTTCCTGAACTCGGCGATCTGCGGCATCGCGACGACGATCGGCGTCGTGGTGCTCGGGGTCATGGCGAGCTTCGTGCTGGCGCGGTACCAGTTCTCCGGGCGCGGGGCGATGTACTCGCTGTTCGCGGCGGGCCTGATGTTCCCGATGACGGTCGCGATCACGCCGCTGTACATCATGATCCGGCAGCTCGGGCTGATGAACAGCCTGGCCGGCATCATCCTGCCGCAGATCGCGTTCGCGCTGCCGGTGACGATCATCATCCTGGTGCCGTTCCTGCGGGCGATCCCGAAGGAGCTCGAGGAGGCGGCGGCCATCGACGGCGCGAGCCGGCTCGGGTTCTTCTTCCGGATGGTCGTGCCGCTGTCGGTCCCGGGCGTGGTGACCGTCGGCATCCTCGCGTTCGTCGCGAGCTGGAACAGCTACATGCTGCCGCTGTTCATCCTGAACGACGAGGGGCAGTACACGCTGCCGCTGGGCGTCCAGGCCTTCGCCTCGCAGTACTCCGTCGACACCGCCCGGGTGCTGGCGTTCACGTCGCTGTCGATGATCCCCGCGCTGATCTTCTTCTCGCTCTTCGAGCGGAGGATCGTCGGGGGTCTGACCGGCGCCGTCAAGGGCTGAGGCCGGCGGCGGGGCGCCCTGCGCCGCCCCGCCGCCGCGCCCGCCACCCGCACGTCCTCGAACAGGAGCACCCTCGCGTGTCCGACACCACCGGCACCGCCGCCCCGGCTGCGGCGCCCGCCTCCGCCCGCCCCGACGCCGAGCCCGTCCCCGCGATGCCCGTCGTCTCCGACCGGGTCCGCGACCTGCACGCCCGCATGACCCTCGAGGAGAAGCTGGCCCAGCTGGTCGGCTACTGGCTCGACCAGAACGGCACGGTCGCCCCGATGCAGTCCGAGATGGCCGCGGGCCAGAAGGACTCCGGTCAGCTGCCCGAGATCACCCGGCACGGCCTCGGCCACTACACCCGGGTGTACGGCACCCGGCCGGTGGACCCGGTCGAGCGGGCGGCCTGGCTGTGGGCCGAGCAGCGCCGGCTGCAGCGGGAGACCCGGCTCGGCATCCCGGCGCTGGTGCACGAGGAGTGCCTGACCGGCCTGGCAGCGTGGCGGGCCGCGACCTACCCGACGCCGCTGGCCTGGGGCGCGTCGTTCGACCCCGACCTGGTGCACGAGGCGGCCCGCGCGATCGGCGACTCGATGCGCGAGCTCGGCATCCACCAGGGCCTGGCGCCCGTGCTGGACGTCGTCGGCGACCCGCGGTGGGGCCGCGTCGACGAGTGCATCGGCGAGGACCCGTACCTGGTCGGCACGGTCGGCACCGCCTACGTGCGCGGCCTGCAGGAGGCGGGCGTGCACGCCACGCTCAAGCACTTCGCGGGGTACTCCGCGTCGGCCGCCGGCCGGAACCACGCCCCGGTGAGCGCCGGGCCGCGCGAGCTGCTCGACGTGTACCTCCCGCCGTTCGAGATGGCCGTCCGCGACGGCGGCGCCCGCTCGGTCATGAACGCCTACGTCGACGTCGACGGCGTGCCGATGGCGGCGAGCGCCGAGCACCTGACGGGTGTGCTGCGCGAGCAGTGGGGCTTCGACGGCGTCGTCGTCGCCGACTACTTCGCGGTGGCGTTCCTCGAGGTGATGCACCGCGTCGCGGCCGACCGCGGCGAGGCCGCCGCGCTGGCCCTGGAGGCCGGCATCGACGTCGAGCTGCCGACCGGCGACGCCTACCTGGAGCCGCTGGCGGAGCGGCTGCGCGCCGGCCTGGCGGACGAGCGCCTGGTGGACCGCGCGGTGCTGCGCGTGCTGGCGCAGAAGGAGGAGCTCGGCCTGCTGGACCCGGACGCCTTCGCGGCCGGCCCGCCGACCGAGGTCGACCTGGACTCCCCGCGGCAGCGGGAGCTCGCGCGGCGGCTGGCGCAGGAGTCGGTGGTGCTGCTGGCGAACGACGGCGTGCTGCCGCTCGCGGCGCCGCGGCGGGTGGCCGTCGTCGGCCCGAACGCCGACCGGCCCGAGGCGCTGATGGGCTGCTACTCGTTCGCCAACCACGTGCTGGCGCACCACCCCGGCCTGCCGCTCGGGTTCGAGATCCGCAGCGTCGGCGAGGCGCTGGACGCGGCGCTCGCGGGCACCGCGGAGGTCGTGCACGCCGAGGGCTGCGCCGTCGAGGGCGACGACACCTCCGGCTTCGCGGCGGCGGTCGAGGCCGCGGCGGGCGCGGACGTGGCGGTCGTCGTGGTCGGCGACCAGGCCGGGCTGTTCGGCCGCGGCACGGTCGGCGAGGGCAACGACGCCGACTCCCTGGAGCTGCCGGGCGTGCAGCGGCAGCTGGTCGAGGCGCTGGTCGCCACCGGCACCCCGGTCGTCCTGGTGCTGCTCACCGGGCGCCCGTACGCGATCGGCTGGGCGCTGGACGGCGAGGGCCCGCGCCCGGCCGCGGTCCTGCAGGCGTTCTTCCCGGGGGAGGGCGGCGGCGAAGCGATCGCCGACGTGCTGACCGGCGCCGTGAACCCGTCCGGCCGGCTCCCGGTGTCGCTGCCCCGGACCGCCGGCGCGCAGCCCTACCGCTACCTGCACCCGGTGCTCGGCGGCCCGTCGGACGTCACGTCGACCGACCCCACCCCGGTGCGGCCGTTCGGCTTCGGCCTCGGCTACACCGAGTTCGCGTACGGCGACCTCGCGGTGGACCCGTCCGTCGACTCCGCCGGCTCGTTCGAGGCCGCGGTCACCGTGACGAACGTCGGCGCGGTCGCGGGCACCGAGACGGTGCAGCTCTACGGGCACGACGTGCTCGGCACGGTCACCCGCCCGGTCGCGCAGCTGCTGGGCTACGCCCGGGTCGACCTGGCGCCGGGGGAGTCGCGCCGCGTGACGTTCGAGGTGCCGACCACGCGGCTGGCGTTCGCCGACCGCCGGCTGGTCCGGGTGGTCGAGCCCGGCGACGTGCAGGTCTGGGTCGGGTCGCACGCCGAGGCCGCACCGCGGTCCTCCGAGATCACCGGCACGACCAACGGCGCGATCCGGATGAGCCGCGGCCGCGCCGAGCGCGAGGTCCCCGGCACCGCCACGGAGCGCCGGGTGCTGACGGTCACGGGGGGCGTGCACGAGGTCACCGCCGCCGACCCGCGCACGGTCGAGGTGAAGGTCACCGCCCCGTGACGGCCGTGGCCAACCCGGTGCTGCCGGGCTGCCACCCCGACCCGTCGGTGTGCCGGGTGGGCGACGACTTCTACCTGGTGACGTCGACCTTCGAGTACCTGCCCGGCCTGCCCGTCTTCCGCAGCCGCGACCTCGCGCACTGGGAGCCGGTCGGGCACGCGGTGCGCCGGCAGCTCGACATGGCCGGGCTGCCGTCGTCCAGCGGGCTGTACGCGCCCACCATCCGGCACCACGACGGGCTGTTCTGGGTGGTGTGCACGCTGGTGGACCGGCGGGCCGACGGCCAGGCGCCCGGCGAGCGGCGCGCCGGGCTGGGGCACTTCCTGGTGACCGCCGCCGACCCGGCCGGGCCGTGGTCGGAGCCCGCCTGGCTCGGCGGCGACGGCATCGACCCGTCGCTGTTCTTCGACGACGACGGCCGGGCCTGGGTGCTGGCGACCCGCCCGGCGCGCGACCCGCAGTGGCCCGGCCAGACGGAGGTGTGGCTCCGCGAGCTCGACCCCGCGGCGCGGGAGCTGGTCGGACCGGAGCACGTGATCTGGACCGGCGCCGTCCGCGGGGCGGTGTGGGCCGAGGGCCCGCACCTGTACCGCGTCGACGGCCGGTACCTGCTGGTGGCCGCCGAGGGCGGGACCGAGGTGCACCACGCGGTGTGCGTCGCCCGCGCCGACGCGATCGCCGGGCCGTACCGGGGCAACCCGTCGAACCCGGTGCTCACCCACCGGCACCTGGGCCGCGGCGTCGACGTCGTGGCCGCCGGGCACGCCGACCTGGTCGAGGCGCCCGACGGGTCCTGGTGGGCCGTGCTGCTCGCCATGCGCACCTCGGGCGGGTACCACTCCCCGCTGGGGCGCGAGACGTTCCTGGTGCCGGTGGCGTGGGAGGACGGCTGGCCGGTGCTCGCGCCCGGCGTCGGCCGGATCCCGCCGGTCGTGCAGGTCCCGGACGTCCCCGGCTGGCCGGGCGACCGGGTGGTGTCCGGCCGGCAGTCCGGGCCGGTGCCCCCGGCCGACCACCGGTGGACCGCGGTGCGCGCGCTGCCGGAGGACGTCGCGACGCCGGCCGGCGACGGCTGGGACCTGCCGCTGCGCCCCGCGACTCTCGCCGACCTCGACGTGCCGGCCTTCCTCGGCCTGCGGCTGGAGCACCCCGGCGCGGACCTCGTGGTGCGGGTCGCGGTGGACCTCGCCGAGGGGGAGGAGGTCGCCCTGGCCGTCCGGCAGTCCGAGCGGGACCACGTGCGGCTGGCCGTGACCGCCGAGGCGGGCGGCCGGGTCGCCCGGGTGGTGCACGTGCGGGGCGGCGCGCCCCGGCGGGTGCTCGGCGAGGTCGCGCTCGCCGGCGACGGCGGCGATCGCGGGGACCTCACGCTGGTGCTCGAGGCGCGCGGGCCGGACCTGCGGCTGCTCGCCGCCGCCGGGGACGACGCACTCGCCCTCGTCGCGACCGCCGACGCCCGCACGCTCGACAGCGTGGCGACCGGCGGGTTCCTCGGCCTGTGGGCCGGCGTGCTGGCGACCAGCGCGGGGCGGCCGACGACCACGGTGGCGCACGTCCGGTCCGTGGCATATTCGCCGGTGCGCTGACGCACCCCCCGACAGGAGACCCCGTTGCTGCAGGACCTGCCCGAGCCCGCGCTCTGGGAGCACGCGAGCGCGCTCGTCGAGCCCGCCGACCTCGACGCCTTCTGGGCACGCACGCTCGCGGACGCCCGCCGGCACGACGCCCCCCCGACGCTGGTGGCGGAGCCGACGCCGCTCACCACCCTGGACGTCTGGGACGTGACGTTCCCGGGCTTCGCCGGCGACCCGGTGCGCGCCTGGTACCGCCGCCCCGCCGGCGCCACGGGGCCGCTGCCGGTCGTCGTGCAGTACGTCGGCTACGGCGGCGGGCGCGGCGCCCCGACGGAGAACCTGCTCTGGGCGTCCGCCGGGTTCGCGCACCTGCAGATGGACACCCGCGGGCAGGGCTCGGGCTGGAGCCGCGGCGACACCCCCGACCCGTGGGGCACCGGCCCGCAGGCGCCCGGCGTCATGACCCGGGGGATCGAGGGCCCGGAGACGTTCTACTACCGGCGGCTGCTCACCGACGCCGTGCGGGCGGTGGACGCGGCCCGCGCCCTGCCCGGGGTGGACCCGGACCGGGTGGCGGTCGTCGGCGGCAGCCAGGGCGCCGCGATGGCGATCGCCGCCGGGGCGCTCGCGGACGTGTCGGCGGTCGTGGCGGACGTCCCGTTCCTCTGCGACGTCGCGCGGGCGATCGGGATCACCGACAGCAAGCCGTACGCGGAGGTCGTGGAGTACCTGGCCGTGCACCGCGGCGCCGAGGACCGGGTGCTGCGCACGCTGTCCTACGTCGACGGCGTCGGGCTGGCGCGGCGCGGCCGGGCGCCGGCGCGGTTCTCCGTCGCCCTGATGGACGTGGTCGTGCCGCCGTCGACCGTCGTGGCGGCGCACCGCGCGTGGGGCGGCCCCAAGGAGCTGCGCGTGTGGCGGTACAACGGGCACGAGTCCGGCGGGCCGGACCAGGACCGCGAGGCCGTCGAGTTCGTGGCGCGGGAGCTGGGCGCCGGGCCACACTGAGCGCCATGCCCTCGCGCGCGATCGTCTTCCACGGCACCGGCGGCCACCCGGACAACGTCTGGTACCCCTGGCTGGACCGGCGCCTGACGGCGCGCGGCTACGCCGTCGAGCGCCCGTGGTACCCCGACGTCAACGTCGAGCCGGTCGCGACGTTCCTGCCCCGCGTCCTGGCGGCGCACCGGTTCGACGCCGACACGGTGCTGGTCGGCCACTCCGGGGGCGCCGCGCTGCTGCTGGCCCTCCTGGAGCACCTGGACGCACCCGTGGCGCAGGCGGTGCTGGTCGCCGGGTACTGGCGGCGGCCGAACGACTCCGAGGAGCCGGTGCTGCAGGACCGCTACGACTGGGACCGGATCCGCGCGCACGCCGGCGACCTGGTGCTGGTGAACTCGGTGACCGACCCCTACGGCTGCGACGCCACCCAGGGGCGGGAGCTGCTGGACCGGCTCGGCGGGACGCTCGTGGTCCGCGACGAGGGCCACTTCGGGGACTGGGACCAGCCGTACCCGGAGTTCGGGCTGCTGGAGCGGCTCGTCCTGTGACGCGGGGGGCCGGGCGCGGGTGGCAGCACCCACGTCGGGCTCCCGGACCGCTCACATCGGCGCCGGGACGGCCGAACAGGCGGGCGACACCGACTGGAGGACCGCCATGACCCCGACCCTGGCCCCGCGCCGCCCGCTGCACCCGCTCGACCCCGCCGAGCACGCCCCGTCGTGCACCCGCCCCGGCTGGCGCGTCGACACGAGCCCGGTGCGGTTCGGCATGGTCGTCGCCCGGTGCACGCTGTGCGGCGCGATGGAGTGGCGCGAGCGCTGAGCGCGGCGGCGCGAGCGCCGAGCGCGGCCCGCCGGGCACGAAGAAGCCCTCGGCCGCGCAGGGGGCAGGCGACCGAGGGCACTGCCCACTCTAGCCATCTCGACGCGTGTGGGCCAAACGACTCACCCGATCGGATGCCAACCAACCCGGGGCGTCAACCGGCGCCCGCGGAGAACGGCTTGCCCGGCCAGTACGCCCACTCCTCGAAGTGCTCGACCCGCCCGTCGCCCGCGAACCGCAGGACCCACAGGTCGCGGTACTCCTGCGGCTCGTCGCCGCCGTACCGCACCTCGGCCCGGACGACGGCGTCCGCCCCGTCGACGGCCACCACCCGGGCGTCCAGGGTGAAGGGGGTGGGGTCCGACCAGAACCCGCGCACCGCCGCCAGCCCCTCGAGCGGCGGCTCGTACGGCGAGCGCAGGTACCGCACGTCGTCGGTGAACAGCGCGTCGAGCGACCCGGGGTCGTCCTCGCGCCACGCCCGCTCGTAGGCGGCGACCCAGTCCCTCACGTCCGCGCGGTCCATCGCGTCCCCCTCGTGGTCGGTGCGGCCCGCCCACCATCGTGCGCCCGTCGCGGGGACGCGTCGAGGGTCAGGAGATCGGGCCGGTCTCCTCGAGCAGCCGCAGCGCCGCCGTCACCCGGGGGTTGCGCGACGGGTCGGCGTCGATGCCCAGCGTCGCGTAGATGCCGTTGATGTGGTTCTGCACCGACTTCTCGGTGATCCGCAGCGCCTCGCCGATGCCGGCGTTCGACAGCCCCTGCGCCAGCAGCCGCAGCACGGCGTACTGCCGGTCGGTGAGCCGGGACACCGCGGACCCGGCGCGGGGCGCGACCCGGTCCAGCAGGGCGGGGTCCAGCGTCGTGCGCCCCTCGGCCGCGGCGCGGACGGCCGTGACCAGCGTGGTCGCGTCCGTGGACGACGTCTTCGACAGGTACGACCAGCCGGCGGCGACGTCGGGGGGCAGGTCGAGCAGCAGGTCCATCGCGTCGTGCGCGGACAGCAGCAGGATCCCGAGGTCGGGCTGGTGCCGGCGCAGCGTGACGCCGAGCGCGATCCCGTTGCCGTCGGGCAGGTCGATGTCGAGCACGGCGACGTCGGCGGCCCCGGGCCGCAGCGCGGCGGCGCCCTCCTTGACGGTCCCCACGGACGCGACGACGCGCACGTCGTCCGCGGCGCCGAGCGTGAGCTCGAGCATCGACCGGAACAGGGGCTGGTCCTCGACGACGACCACGCGGGTCGTCCGGGCTGCGGATTCGGACATCGCGGACAGTATGGTGGCCCGGCCCGGCGAGCGGGCGACGGCACGCGGACGCTCCGCGGGGAGGACGGGGTCGGATGCCCACGCCACTGACGCGGGACGCCGCCGCGGTCCGCGCCGACCGGCGCACCCTGCTGCTCGCCGCGGGCACGGTCATGACCGTGTTCGCGGTCGGGGCCGCGGCGCAGACCGCGTGGGTGTACGGCAACCAGGACGGGATGGTGCCCGTCGGGTCCCGCATCCTCGCCAACCTGAGCGCCGTCGCGTCGATGCTGCTGATCCTCGCGGTCACGGGCGTGTCGCTGCCCCAGCGGGGCTCGCTGCCCCTGGTGGTCGGCGTGCTGAGCGCGGGGATCACGGCGTCCGGGGTGCGGTTCGCGTCCCAGCTGCTGCTCGACGTCTACGTGGACCCGTCCCGGGAGGTCATCTCCACGGAGCTGGTCAGCGGCGCGGTCGTCGCCTGGATCGCCGCCTCGATGGGGCTCGCCGCCATGCTGTCCCAGCGGCGGCTGCGGGCCGAGGTCGCGGAGCGGGCCGAGGCGCGGCTGCAGATCGAGCTGGCGCTGGCGGCCCTCCAGCACGAGGAGGTGCGGGTCCGCCGCGAGGTGGCGGAGGGCCTGCACGGCAGCATGCAGCAGCGGCTGGTCCTGGTCGTCGCCCGGCTGGACGGGCTGATCGCCGACCTGGGCACCGCGCCCGCCCGGTCCCTCACCCCGGACGACGTGGCGCTGCTGCGCGAGGTGCGCGAGCAGATCGAGACGGTGCGCGAGGCCGACGTCCGCACGACCAGCCGGATGCTGTACCCCGAGCAGCTCGAGGTCGGCATGGTCCCGGCGATCCGCGCCCTGCTCGGCCGGATCCCGCGCACGGTGAACACCCGCCTGGGCGTCTCGGACGAGGTGCGGGTCGTGGACGACCCCGCCGACCCGCGCCTGACCCGCAGCGAGCGGCTGCTGGCGGTCCGGGTGGTCGAGGAGGCGATCAGCAACGCCCTGCGGCACGGGCAGGCCGAGGTGGTCGACGTCCGGGTGTCGCTGGTCGGCGACGCGCTCGAGGTGCGGGTGTCCGACGACGGCGACGGCTTCGGCGAGGACGCCGGTCAGCCGTCCGGCACGGCGCGGCTGGCGGACCGGCTCCGGCTGGTCGGCGGCGACCTCCGCGTCACCTCCGTGCCCGGCGACGGCACCCAGGTGGTCGCGCACCTTCCGGTGGAATCGCTCCGGGGCGCGGCGCTCTGACCTGCGCGCCTCCGTTTTTCACCCACCCGTTTTGTCCGAATCGTCCCGCTAAATGGTGCAACGTCGGTGTTGACGTGCAGTCACGGGGGTGTTGCCACCCAGGAAGCGCCTTCCGGAGGGGTGCGGCGGCCCTAGTGTGCGCGAGCCGCACCCGCCGGGACCCCTGCTCCGGTGACGCGGCCAGCGCCCCCGCCCTCCCGAACACCAGGGACCCCCAGCTGGCCGAGGGTGTCGGGCGGGCGCACCGCGCCGAGGCCGCCGCCCCGGAACTCCAACTGGGGGATGGCCCCGGCCCGAACAAACACACCTCCCCCCAGGGCGGGC
>NZ_JAKRMS010000086.1 GCF_022346185.1 Cellulomonas sp. ACRRI
AGCCCGTGGCGGATGGCCCCCGGCGCGGCCGTCGTCGGCATGCTCGCCAACCCCGGCCGGCTGAACCTGGTGGTGGACGTCGCGCCCCCGGCCGCGGCCGCCGCGGCCCCCACCACGACCGGCGCCCTCGACCCCCGCGGCCTTGCCGCCGGCGTCGGCGCCTACCTGCTGTGGGGCGTCCTGCCGCTGTACTTCGAGCTGCTGAAGCCGTCGGGCGCCGTCGAGGTCGTCGCGCACCGGGTCCTGTGGTCGCTGGTCTTCTGCGCGGTCGTGCTGTCGGCCACCCGCACCTGGCGGGCGCTCGGCGTGGTGCTCCGGAACCGCCGGACGATGGCCCTGGTGGCGGCGGCGTCCGTGCTGCTCGCGGTGAACTGGCTGACGTTCGTCTTCGCGGCGCTCGGCGGCCACGTCGTGGACGCCGCCCTCGGCTACTTCATCAACCCGCTCGTCACGGTGCTGCTCGCCGTCGTCGTGCTCCGCGAGCGGCTGCGCCGGACGCAGTGGGTGGCGCTCGGGTTCGGCGTCGCGGCGGTGGTCGTCATCACGGTCGGGCTCGGGCGGCTGCCGTGGGTGGCGCTGACGCTCGCCGGGTCGTTCGGGGTCTACGGGCTGCTCAAGAACCGGGTGGGGCGCAGCGTCGCCGCCGCTCCCGGCCTCGCCGCCGAGACCCTCGTGCTGGCGCCGGTGTCCGCGGTGTACCTGGTCTGGCTGGGGACGACGGGTGGCTCCACGTTCACCGCGACCGGGACGTGGCACGCGCTCGCGCTCGCCGGGACCGGGATCGCGACGGCGCTGCCGCTGCTGCTCTTCGGGGAGTCGGCGCGCCGGCTGCCGCTGAGCGTCGTCGGCAGCCTGCAGTACCTGGCGCCGGTGCTGCAGCTGGTGATCGGCGTGCTGGTGCTGCACGAGACGATGCCGCCCGCCCGGTGGTGGGGCTTCGGGCTGGTGTGGGTGGCCCTGGTGCTGCTCACGGTCGACGGGGTGCGGACCCAGCGGGCCCAGCGGCTGCGCGCGGCAGCCGCCGCGCCCGCGGTCGCGGGCTGAGGGCACCGGGGGCCGGCGCGCCCGGGTCGGCCCGCGGCGGTCGGCCCGCGCCGGGGTCGCCCCGCGCCGGAGGTCAGCCCCGGCGCCGACGCCCCGCGACGCGCGCTGCCAGCGCCGCGAGCAGCACCACCGCGGTCCCGCCGATGCCCCACCACACCGCACCCGCGCGCGCTCCGGCCAGCGGGTCCTCCCGCGGCGAGACGTCGACGGTCCGCACGTCCGCGGCCTGCGCGGCGGCGCGCCCGTGGACCGGGCTGACCGGACCGGGCGCGGTGCCGTCGTCGACGAACTCCAGCGCCGCGTCCGGGCGCACGACGCCCCAGCCGACCATGTCGTCCCGCTCGGCGGGCTGGGCGCGGGCGGCCGTGACCTCGAGCCGGTACGCCCACTGCGCGGGGGTCTCCTCGGGGTACCGCTCGGCCAGCAGCGCCGCCGCGGCGCTGACGTAGGCGGTCGCGAAGCTGGTGGACGTGCCCTCGCCGGACAGCATGCAGTCGCCGGCGGCGTGGAAGGTCGTGAGGACGTTGGTGCCCGGCGCGGCGACGTCGACGTGGTCGCCGTGGATCGCGTCGCCGGCCGGCCGGTCGTCGACGTCGACCGCGGTCACCGCGAGCACGCCGTCGTAGGCGGCCGGGTACCGCGGGCCGTCGGTCTCGTCGCTGCTGGTGTTCCGGTTGCCGGCGCTGGCCACCACGAGGGCGCCGGCCGCGGTCGCCCGCCGGACGGCGTCGGCCAGGGCCGGGGTGTCGTTCGGCGTGCTCATGGAGACGTTGACCACCCGGGCGCCCGCGGCGACCGCGGCGTCGATGCCGGCGGCCATCCGCGTCGCGTCCGGGGCGACGCCCTGCTCGCGGGCCCGGTCGTCGTCGGCGTAGTAGACGCGGACGGGCAGGATCGTGGCCGCGGGCGCGAGCCCGACGACGCCCGAGCCCAGGTCGTCCCGCCAGCGGGCGGCGATCTGGCCGGCGACGGCCGTGCCGTGCCCAGCGGTGTCCGTGCGGCCGGCCGGGTCGCCGGCGACGCCCACCAGGTCGACCCCCGGGACGACGGCGCTGGTCAGGTGCGCGTTGCCGGGGTCCACGCCGGAGTCGACGACCGCGACCAGCACGCCCGCGCCGGTGGCGGACCGCCACGCGCGCTCGGCCGCGAGCCGGGTCAGCGCGGGCGGTGCCTCCGCGACGTACTGGGTCTTCTCCTGCGTGCACTGGGTGGTCGTCGCGGCGGGGAGCCGTGCGGGGACCGGGGACGGGCCGGCGAGCGCGACGCCGGCGGCCGGCCCCGCGACGAGGAGCGTGGCGGCGAGGCCGGCGAGCCCGGACAGGGCCGTGGTGCGCTGCGGGGACCGCCGCGCCGCGCCGCGCGCCGGGTGCCGCACCGGGCGCCGGGCCGGCCGCACGGGACCGCGGCGCCCGCCCGCGGCCGAGCCCGTCACGGGGCCTCGGCGCCGGCGCCCGCGTCCTCGCCGGAGCCCGCGCCGGTGACGCCGGTCGCCGCCGCCGTCCCTCCCGACACCTCGGTGGCGGCGGCCTCGACCGTCAGGTCCGGCCCGGTCGGCAGCAGGTCGGCCCAGGCCGGCGGCACCCGGGTCACGTCGTCGGGCGCGTAGCCGAGGCGGGCCAGCACCTCGTCGCTCGCGTCCGGCACCGGGTACGCCCGGCCGGAGCCGTCGACCAGCCGCACCGTCGCGGCGGCCCCGGCGGTCGTCTGGGCGCGCACCAGGGCCCCCGAGCCCGGCGCGACGCGCACACCGGCGGCGACCTGGGCCGCGTCGCGGAGCACGAGGTCGACCCGCTCGACGTCGCCGGTGGTGAGGACGACGCACGCGGTCGACCCGGAGCGGGGCAGGGTCGGCACGGTCGCCGGCAGGTCGTCGGGCGCCACCGGCGTCGCGGAGGTGCGGACGTCGGCGATCTCCGCCGCGGTGACCTGCAGCGGCTGCGCGGCGAGCTCGCCGGCGCCGAGCAGGTACAGCGGGTAGGCGAGGTCCGTCAGCGGCGCGAGCTCGCCCTTCGCGTCCACCACGTAGCGCCGGGCGCCGTCCCCGACGCCGGTCACCTCGACGAGCGTGCCGACCCGCGTGTCGACCGGCAGCCCGCCCTCGGGCAGCGCAGCGGCACCCGCGCCCGCGACGGTCAGCGGCGCCAGGTCGGAGCCGGCCGGCACCAGGTTGAGCCAGTCCGCGCCCGCGGTGATCGGGGTCGCGGTGTCCAGGCCGAGCGCGCGCAGCACGGCGGCCTCGTCGCTCGCCGGGATGCGGTGCCGGGTGCCGTCGGACACCAGGTAGAGCGTCCCGTCGGCCTCCACGAGCGCGCCGGCGCCGGGGTCGGCGGCCGGCGCGGGGGCGTCGGGGTCGATCGTCAGCGCGGTGCCGCCGTCGGGCGCGACGCACGCCTGCCAGCCCGTCGCCGCGAGCCGGCTCGCCAGCGGGAGCTCGTCGGGCGCGCCGGGGATGCCGAGGGTGGCGCCGCGCGGCGCGTCGGTGATGTCGTCCTCGCTCACGTCGACCACGTGGAACGAGCCCGAGTCGAGCACCAGGCGGGCGCTCGTCACGTTCAGCACCGGGTGCAGGGTGCCCTGGATGCCGACGTACCGGCTTCCGTCGCCCTCGACGATGATCAGCGACTGGTCGTCCCAGCCGTCCGGCAGCGTGGGGCTGAGCAGGCCGAAGCCCAGGCTCCCCAGCACCAGCAGCACGGACAGCGAGACGCCCGCGACGACGCCGCGCAGCGGCTTGGTGGGCTCGAGCTCCCGGCCGCCGGGCGCGCCGCTGGTGAACGCGGTCAGCAGGCGCCGGCGGCTGTAGCTCTGCGCCTCGACGAGGTCGCGCTTGGACGCCACGGGTCAGACCAGGCCCGCCGCGACGACGCCGAGCGGCAGCAGCAGCGCCAGGCAGGCGATCTCCAGGAAGTCGCCGAGCCGCGCCAGCCCGACACGGCGGCGCGGCGCGACCAGGCCCAGGCCGACGACGACGGCGGCGGCCGCACCGGCGACGCCCACCAGCGCGGGGCGCCAGCCCGGGTGCTGCGCGGCGGCCACGACCGCGACGACGACCAGCAGCGCCACCGACAGCCCGACCGTGAGCAGCACGTCGAGCCGGGAGTAGGTCTGCCGCGTCGCGAGCAGCAGGCCCGCCGCGGCGAGCACGAGCAGGAGGGTCCCGGCCACGCCGGTCGCGACGACCGCCGGCGCGGCGACCAGGGCGAGCACCCCGATCGCGACCCGCAGCGACACCTGGATCCGGTGCCCGGCCGCGAGCTGCGCCCGGACGCGCGCGGACTGCACCGCGGGCGGGTCCGCGAGGATCTCGGCCTCGTTGCGCGGCGACACCACGCGCAGCGGCGTGCTCGACAGCGCGAGCCAGGGGATCCCGATGCTCGCGGTGGCGACGACGGCCACGACCACCGCCAGCACCTCCCCGGGGCGGGCGTCGGTCAGCGCGATCGCGGTGCCGGCGACGGCGAGCGCGAGCCCGCCGGCCAGCGGCGCCGCGCTGAGCTCCCGGCGGTCGACGAGCGCGGGCATCCCCAGGAGGCCGGCGACCAGCACCCCCGTCCCCGCGAGCGCGGCGGGCCAGCCCCAGGACGGCGGAGCGGAGGTCGCGGTCAGACCGGCGACCGCGGCCAGCACGGGCGCGGTCAGCACGAGCACCCGGCCCGCGGCGGGCTCGGTGCCCACGCGGCCGACGACGGCTCCGGCCACGAGCGCGAGGACCGCGGCCAGCGCGGCGACCACCGGCGGCACGAGCGACGCCTGGTCGGCGCCGAGCAGCAGGGCGGCCCCGGCGAGCAGCAGCGCGCCGGCCGCCCACGCGGCGCTCAGCGCGGAGTCGCGCGGCGTCCACGGGGCGTACTGGTTCTCCACCGCGTCGGCCACGGCCTCCACGACGTCGTCGTAGATCCGCTCCGCCTCGCGGCGGGCGCCCGACTCCAGCGTGAGCACGGCGCCGTCCTCGACGCCCTCGGCCAGCAGGCTGCGCGCGGAGTCGATCGGCGTGCCGTCGGCCCGCACCAGGCGGTACCCGCCGTGCGCGGTGGCGGCGTCCAGCAGGCCGAGCGCGCGGGCCAGGCCCGGGACCACCTCGGCCATCGGCACGGCGCCCGGGATGCCGAGGTCGAGGCGGCGGTCCCCGGCGGTCACCGACACCCGCACGAGCGTCCCCACGGACGTCGTGGCGGCGGGTGCGTCTGTCATCGGGTCCCCTGTACTCCCTGGGCAGGTCGGCGGTCAGCATAGCGACGGCCGGGGATCCCGCCCGCGGAGCGCACGGCCGGGCGCGGCCGTCCGGGTGGACTCGGGGGCCCGACCCCCGGTCGGCGGTCCCCCTCCCGGAGTGCGCCGCGCCCGGCAAATGGGACGGAGAGCGACAGAACACGCCGGAGGACTGGGCCGATCGGGTGATCCGTGACACCAGTCAGCGTGGTTGTCCACAGGGAGGGTGATCTCACCTGACGCGTCCGCGACCTGTCGGTTAGCCTCGTCGCGGTTCCGGGGTCGAGTGAGCTCGGGCACAGGCGGCGCCGCAGGGGTGCACGTCAGGCAGGCCCACCGGGCCGTGTAGGGGGAGGTGACATGGCAGCAGAGGTCTCCGCAGCAGACGGCGCGCTCAAGCAGGGCGCCGACGCCGTGGTCCAGAGCCGTGGGGAGCTGCAGCGCGAGCTGAGCGCCCTCGAGGGCAAGCTGTCCGGCATCGGGTCGCACTGGCAGGGCCAGGGCGCCGTCGCGTTCAACGCGCTGATGGCCCGGTGGCGCGAGGACGCGAACAAGATCGTGTCCGCGCTCAACGAGTTCGAGGCCAACCTGCTCACCTCGCAGTCGACGTACACCGCGTCGGACGAGTCGCAGCAGTCCACCTTCAGCCGCCTTCAGGGCCGGCTGGGCTGACCGGGAGAGGACGAGACGATGGCTGACCTCAAGGTCAACTTCGGTGGTCTGTCGACCGCCGCCGCCGACATCCAGTCGAGCGCGAGCAACATCGAGTCCCGCCTGGCGGACCTCGACCGCTCCCTGCAGCCGCTCCGGGCCAACTGGTCCGGCGAGGCGTCGACCGCCTACACCGCCGCCAAGGCGAAGTGGGAGGCCGCGCTGACGGACATGAAGGCGCTGCTGGCCGACGTCGGCCGCGCGGTGTCGACCTCCGGCGAGGAGTACCAGTCCACCGAGCGGGCCAACGCCGCCCGCTGGTGAACCACCCCGGCGCCGCGCCCCGCGCGTGACGCCGACCCAGCACGACCCGCGCGGTCGCGCCCGCCGTCACCCACGACGGCAGCGGCGCGACCGCGCGGCCATCGCGTCGCAGGGGGCGACGCGGACGAGACTTCTTGCGGAGGACGGACGTGGCAGGCGACGTCGAGGTCAGGACCCAGGTCCTGCAGGCCCGGCTGGGGCAGCTCGTGACGCTGTTCGACGACACGGACCGGCTGAAGGGGCAGATCGCCCGGCTGCGCGAGGGCCAGTCCAGCGCGTGGCCGGAGATCCCGAGCGCGCAGACGTTCTCCGCGAAGTACGAGAGCGCCCTCCGGGACGCCGAGAACCGGCTCACCGCCATCCGCGAGACCATCGACGCGTGCCGGCAGGCGCTGGCCGACAGCGCGCTCTCGTTGGAGCAGCAGGACGCCGCCGTCGAGGAGCAGATGCGCGTGCTCGCGGCCCGGCTCGAGGGCACCTCGGCCACCCCCGCGACCGGCGGACCGGGTCGGCTCGCTCGGACGCGGTTCTGATGCGAAGTCGTCGATCCGTTCGGCAGGGCGCTGTCCTCGCCACCTCTGTCGCGGTCGTCGCACTCGTGGTGCCCGCGGCAGCTGCCGCAGCCGTTCCCGGCGCCGAGGACGGGCGGTGGTACTACGAGGCGACAGGGCTCGCCGACCTCCACCAGCGGACGACGGGTGAAGGCGTCACGATCGCCGTGATCGACGAGGCGGTGAACCCGGCCGTCGCCGATCTCGCGGGCGCCGACGTGCAGCCGCACGAGCCCTCGTACTGCGCCGCCCAGCCGGGGGGCGACGCGTATCCCGCCACCTCGACCGAGCCGGTCGCGGAGCACACCACGTCCATCGTGACGATGCTCGTCGGCACCGACGCAGGCGTGGGCGGGGCACCGGGCATCCCCGGCGTGGCCCCCGGAGCCACGGTCCGGACGTACGCCGTCCGCTACGGCGAAGCTCCTTGCGAGACGCCCGCGGGCCAGGAGGACCTCCAGGACGACGCCATCCGGGATGCCGTCGCGGAGGGAGCCGACATCATCGCTGTTCCGGGGGCAGCGAGCTTCACGACGGACGGCGTCGCCGAGGCGCTGCGCGCGGGCGCCGTCGTCGTCGCCGCGGGCGGCAACGACGGCTTCATCAGTGGGATGCCTTCCGTCGCGAACGGCGTCGTCAACGTCGGGACGGTCACTCCGGACGCGACCCTGGCCGACGGCAGCCCGCGCGGCGACCTCCTCGCCGTGGTCGCCCCGGGCGCGCATGTCCGCGCACTCGTCGCGCCCTGGGACGCGTACAACACCACCACCGGCTCCTCCAACGCGACGGCTTACACGGCCGGGGCGCTCGCACTCCTGTGGTCGCTGTACCCGGAGGCGACCGGAGGCCAGCTGCTCCAGGCGATGATCCGAACCACCGGCGGCGAGGTGACCGCCGAACCGGCAGCACACGACGGGAGCTGGGGCTACGGGACGCTGAACGTCCGGTCACTGCTCTCGGTCGACCCGACGACCTATCAGGACGAGAACCCCTTCCTGCTCGACGACGGCACCAAGCCGACTCCCGCTGAGGTCCTCGGTACCGGTCCCGGTACCGCACCAACGGCGGAACCCTCGTCCGGCGGGACGGTGACGGACGGCGGCACGACGACGGGCGAGACGACAGAGAGTCCCGACCTCCCGCTGGGTGTGGTGGTCGGTAGCGCCGTCGCCGTCGTCCTCGTCGCTGGCGTCGTCACCGCCGTCTTCCTCAGGCGACGGAAGGCGACCGTGCCTGGCCACTCGTACGACGAACCGCCCACGTATGCAAGGGGGAACCATGGGTGACCACGCCGAACAGCTCGGTCGGACTCGAGACGCGAACCTTGGCGCGATGGACACGTCCGTCCGCCAGCTGTCCTCGTACTCGTCCGGCATGGAGACGACGGTCGACACGCTCCGCGCCGTCGGCAGCGAGCCGGGGCTGGAGGGTGCAGGCGCCGACGCCGCGACCGAGCGTTTCGCCGCCCTCGCCCGCGAGGTGGCGACCGTCGCCGACTACCTGACCACCCTGGCGGAGGGGGGCGCGCAGGCCACCGCCGCCATCGTCGCCGCGAAGCAGGCCTATGCCGACCTGCCCGACGGCGAGCTGTCGTGGGGCGAGCGCACTGGCCTCACCGCCGCGACCACCGTGGCGCTCCCCGGGTTCGGGACCGTGACGGGCGTCGTGGCCGGCGAGATCATCTCGAGGCAGCGCGAGGCCGCGCGCGAAGCCGCAGCCGCAGCCGCCCTCAACCGCCTCGACTCCTCCCTGAGCACCATCAGCCTCGAGCCACCGACGACGGCGCGCAGCAGCGCCGACCCCACCACGGGGACGACGGGCGCCGAAGGCGGCGGGGCGGGGCCCCGCGGCACCAACGTCTCCGGCGGCTGGTCCGGCGGGTCGTCCGGCGGGACCGGGCGTGGCGTCGACTCCTACTCCCCGGGCACGAGCGCAAGCGCGGGCCTCGTCGGGTCGTCCTGGACGCCCGGCGGCAACTCGGTCGGCGGGGTGCCCACCGGCTCCGGCGGTCACGGGGGCAACGACTCGGGTGGCGGCTCCGTGGGCAAGGACCCGATCTTCGGCGGTGGCGGCTCGACCGGCGGGGGTTCGACCGGCGGCGGCAGCGGCCTCGGCGGCGGGCACGTCCCCGGTTCCGGTGATGGCACGTCCTCGGACGGCCTCGTCGGCGGCACGGTCCCCGGCGGCTCCGGCGCGGGCGGCGGTGGCGCGTTCCTCGGTGGGTCCGGCTCCTCGGGCACCAACGGCGCGAACGGGCTCGCCGGTCTGGGCGCGGGCGGCCTCGCCGGCGGTCTGACCGTGGGCGGTGCGGCGCTCGGTGGCGCGGGCCTGAACCGGCTCGCCGCCGGCGGCGGTGCGGGTGGTCTCGGTGGCGTCGGCGGCCTCGGTGGCGCTGGCGGCGTCGGCGGCCTGGGTGCCGGCACGGGCGTCCCGCTCGGCACGGTCGGCGCAGGCACCTCCGGCTCTGGTCTCTCCGGCTCCACGTCTGCCCTGGTCCAGGGCTCCCAGGCCGGTGCCGCGGGCGCCGGTGCGTCGGGCGCTCGTACCGGCGGCATGGCGGGCGCCCCGATGGGTGGCGGCGGTGGCGCGGGCGCGGCGAAGGGCTCCAAGCGCCGTGCGTCCGGCGGGCTGCTCGCCCCGGATATCGAGGTCGAGGACGGCGCCGAGGCGCCCGACCTGGGCGCCGCCGCGCGTGCCGGTGGTCGGGACTCCCTCCGCGCGGTCGCCCCGGCGCCGACTGCCGCGGACGACCAGGACGACTGGTGAGCTGCGCGGCCGGTACGCCCTCGTCGACGCCCGCGAGGGCGACGCGGAACCAGCTGTGACGCGTCGCCCCCGCGGGTCGGGAGCCGTCGCGGCGATGGTCGCGACCGGCGCGCTGCTCGTCGCGCCCACGGCCCACGCCGCGGTGCCCGGTTCCGATGACGGCCGCTGGTACTACGAGGCGACCGGACTCGCTGAGATCCACCAGCGGACGACCGGCACCGGCATCACGATCGCGGTGCTCGACGAAGCGGTGAACCCGGGGGTCGCCGACCTCGCGGGCGCCGACGTGCAGCCGCACGAACCGTCGTACTGCGCCGCCGAACCGGGCGGAGAGGCGTATCCCGCCACCTCGGCCGAGCCCGTCGCGCAGCACACGACGTCAATCGCCACCATGATCGCCGGCACCGACGCCGGCACCGGCGGGGCGCCGGGTATCCCCGGTGTCGCCCCTGGGGCGACCGTCCGGACCTACGCCATCCGCAACGGCGACCAGCCGTGCGAGACGCCCGGCGGTCAGGAGAACTACCAGGACGACGCCATCCGGGACGCCATCGCCGACGGTGCCGACATCATCGCCGTGCCCGGGGCCGGCAAGTTCACGACCGACGGCGTGGCAGACGCGCTCCGCGCCGGCGTGATCGTCGTCGCAGCAGGAGGCAACGACGGCTTCCTGAGCGGAATGCCGGCCATCGCGAACGGGGTCGTCACCGTTGGCACGGTGACCTCGGATGCGACCCTCGCGGAAGGCAGCCCGGTCGGCAGCAAGCTCTCGGTGGTGGCGCCCGGGGCACGCATCCGCACTCTGGTCGCGCCGTGGGACTCGTATGGGACGACGACCGGGTCGTCGAACGCGACCGCGTACACCGCGGGTGCTCTGGCACTGCTCTGGTCGCTGTACCCGGAGGCGACAGACGGGCAGATCCTGCAGGCACTCATTCGCACCACCGGAGCCCAGGTGACGGACGAGCCCGCACCTCACGACACCACATGGGGCTACGGAACGGTCAGTCCCCGTTCACTCCTCACGGTCGACCCGACCACGTACCTCGACGAGAACCCGTTCCTTCTGGACGACGGCACCGACCCGACCGTCGCCGACGTCCTCGGCACCGACGAAGGTCCGGAACCCACGTCGGCCGCCGACGCGGCTGACGCCGCCGCGGACGAAGGCGCGCCGCCCGCCGATGCGGGGCGCGGCACCGGGCTATCGGTCGCGGTCCTCGTCGGCAGCGGGATCTCGGTCCTCGTCGCGGGGATCGCGGGCGCCGTCCTGGTCTCGCGACGACGGGCTCGACGCGCGCCCGCATCCCCGCACGGGGAACCGCCCACGTACCCGTAGGGGAGCCGTGGGTGATAGCGCCGACCAGCTGGGTCGCGCTCGAGACTCCGAGCTCGGCGCGATGGGCACGTCCGTCCGCCGCTCACGTCCTGCTCGTCGGGCATGGAGCCGACCGTCGACACGCTCCGAGCGGTCGCGAGCGACTCAGGGCTCGATGGGACGGGCGCCTATGCGGTGGCCGACCCGGTGTGGGGCGCTGGGGCGCAAGGTGGCGACGGTCGCCGACTACCTGACGACTCTCGCGTCGGGCAACGCCCACGCCTGAGGACGTTGGCCTCCCCGGGCCGTCGTGGACCAGCCGCCCGAGCGCTGCCGGCGGCCGCCGGCAGCGGGGGCGGCGGGCGCCCGCTCAGCCCCGCGCCGCCCCCGGCGCGTCGATCCGCACCCCGCGGTCCCCCACCTGGATCGTCGACCCCGACGGCACCAGCACCCGCTGGTCCGCCGGCACCGGCACGACCCGCCCGCCGGGCAGCCGCAGCGTGGTCCCGTTGCCCGATCCGGCGTCGGACACCCAGAACGTGCCGTCCTCGATCCCGAACCGGGCGTGCGTGCGCGAGACGCTGCGCTCCGGGTCGTCCACCACGACGACGTGGTCGCAGCGCTCGCCGGCGGCGGGGCGCGGGGCCCGGCCGATGAGCCCGGGGCCGGTGACGGACATGACCTCACCGGTGTCGAGGGTGACCAGGAACGGGGACGGCTGCGCCTGGTGGTGCACCACGCGGGGGGCGGTGGGCTCCGGGTTCGGCCGGGCCGGGACCACCGGGCGGATGCCGACCGACTGGGCCTCCGCGGCGGGCTGCGCCGCTGCGGCCGGGGGCGCCGTCGGGACCGCCGACGCCTGCGCGGTCGCGGCACGCGCGGCCCGACGACCGGTCGGGGCTCCCGCGCCGCCGTCGGCCGGCGTGGCCACCGTCGCGGGCGGCTGGGTCGCCGGGGTCGGCGGGACGGCGGCGGTGACCGCGGCCGGACCGACCTGCAGCGGGCGGGGAGGCTGCGTCGCCGAGGCGACCACCGGCGGCCGCCCGGGGGCCGCCCCCGCGGTCTGCTGCTGCGGCACGCCCGGGGCGCCGACCTGCGCGGCCGCGCGCGGCGCCGCCCCCACCGCCACGGCCCCCGCGCGCTCCTCGGCCTCGGCGGCCTCCTCCACGGCCCGCTCGTGCGCCCGCACGTCCACGACGACGGCGCGCCCCACGCGGTCGTGCCACGCCTGCGCCCGCCCGGTCTTGTCGAAGGCCCCGGACGCGACGACCACCCACTGCCCCAGGCCCGCGGCGGCGTGGCCGGCGGCGAGCACCAGCCCGCGCAGGAATGCGCGCGCCGGGCCGACCGAGTACGGCGTCTCCTCACGCGCGGTGCGCAGCCCGAGGACGGTGTTGCCGAGCGTCCGTCCGGTGTGCGCCTCCCAGACGAGCAGGCCGACGGCGAGCTCGACGACGACGAGCGCCGCGAGCAGCCAGGAGCCGGTCCAGGCGAGCAGACCGCCCGCGACCGCACCGACGGCCACGGCGTCGACCGCGTAGGCCAGCACGCGGCGGCCGGGCCCCGCGGGGGTGGCGTCGCCGAACGCCGGGTGCAGCACGGCGGGGCGCGGCTCGCGCGGCCGGGCGTCGGCGCGGGCCCGGCCCTGGGCGCCCTCGACGACCGTGACGGTGGCGTCGGGCTGCGCAGGGGCGCCGCAGGCGGTGCAGAACCGGGCGTCGGGGGCCAGCGGCCGGTGGCAGCTCGCGCAGGTGCGGACGGCGACGGTGCCGACCGGCATCGCGCTCATCGTCTGGTCCACGTCGGCTCCCCCGTCGTCGCTGTCGTCCTGCCCCTGCCCGGTGCGCCCCGCCCGCCGCGCCCGGCCCACCGCCTCACGACGTCACCCGCCGCAGCGTCTCGATCAGGTCCGCCGCCACCAGCGCCGCGGGCAGCGCCAGCACGACGCCCAGGCCCTCGACCGCGTCCGCGAACCGCGACGCCACCACCGACTGCCACCCGCGCCCCAGCGCCACGCCGATCGCGGCGGCGGCCAGCGCGACCACGAGGCACCCGGCGGCCAGCAGGACCGCGTCCGGCCCGAGCCGCGGCGCGCCCAGCGCCGCGAGCTCGACGAGGACGAGCGCGGCGGCCACCCGCGGCGCCCAGCGCGCGACCGGCCCCCGCGCAGCCCGAGGCTGCAGCGACAGCACGGCCACCAGCGCCGCCACGAGGGCGACCGCCGCCCAGCCGCGCAGCGTCGCCCGCTGCGGGTCGCCGAGCGCCGCGACGAGCACCAGCGGGACCAGCACGGGCGGCAGCGCGCACACCAGCAGCACGCCGGCGTCCGTGCGGCGCTCGGCGGAGTCGACGGTGCGGACGACCTGGCGCTCGTTGACCCGGCCGAGCCCGCGCGGCCGCGGCCCGCGGACGGACGGGGCGGTGCGGGCGACGTGCGCGAGGTCGACCAGCTGCTCGTCCGGCACGGACAGCGCCATGACGGGGATCGCGCGGAGGCCGACCGGCGTCAGGCCCAGCAGCACCGCCGCGGCGACCACGCCCGGCAGCCCGGCCAGCAGCACCGCGAGCGCCAGCCCGGCCACCACGCCGACCGCGACGACCAGCACCCCCGCGACGTCCTGGCCCCGCCGCTCCGCCCGGGTGGCGACCCAGCGCACCGCGGCGACGGCGGTCGCGGACACCAGCCCGGCGACGAGCGCGAGCCGGCGGTCGGCGGACCCGGCGGGGTCGACGGCGGCCACCCCCGCGGCGAACGCCAGCACGGGCGCGGCGAGCGTGGCGGCGGTCGCCGACGCGACGGGCACGACCGCGAGCGCCACGGCGGCCACCCCCAGCAGCACGGCGGCGGCGAGCGCGAGCCAGCCCCGCGCGACGGGGTCGATCAGGGCGACGGCCGCGAGCACGCCCGCCGCGGCCGCGGCGGCGCCCAGCAGCGCGGGCTGCGGGTCGGGCCGGCGGGCGACCCAGCCGGCGCGCGCACGGGCGGCCCGGCCCCGCGGGCGCGGCGCGGGCGCGACCACGTGCACGACCGCGCCGTCGGCCACCTGCGCGGCGACCGGCGCGGCGAGGTCGAGGACGCGACCCGCGGAGTCGAGGGCGAGCATCCCCGGGACGAGCGGCACACCCGCGGCGGCGAGCAGCTCGCCGAGGGTGCGGCCGGCGTCCAGGGCGACGTCGAGGCGGCGGGTGCCCAGGTGCACGGCGACGCGCGTCAGGGGTGCGCCGGTCGCCTGCACCGTCACGCGCTCTCCCTCCGCCGGTCGCGCGCCCGGCGGGGCGTCGGCGGCGGTCCCGCCCGCCCCCGGGCGCGGCGCCAGTCATGCTATGCGGTCAGGGCCGGTCAGCACCCCGGTCGTCCCCCGGTCCGGGCGCACCGCGGCGAGGATCGCCCGGACGGTGGAACGCCGACCGCCCCGCGCGCGCCCGTGCGGGTAGGTTGACGCCACAGGAACGTCGGGGGGCGTCTGGCTCCCCGCCCGGCAGGAGGGACCGAGCGCCGACGATGTCGATCGCGCCGCAGCAGGGGACGCGCCTCGAGCCGCCCGCCGTCCCCAGCGGACAGGTCGTCCTGCAGCCCCCGCCCGAGATCCAGGCCTCCGACGGCATCAGCGGGATGCTCGCGAACGCGATCCCCATGCTCGGGTCGGTCGGGTCGATCGTGTTCGTCGCGACCACGCAGCCCGGTCCGCGCGGCTTCATCACGGCGGGCATGTTCCTGCTGGCGTCGCTCGGGTTCGTCGGCGTCAACGGCTGGCGGCAGCGGTCGCAGCACCAGGCCCAGGTCGTGGGTGCGCGGCGCGAGTACCTCGCCTACCTGTCCGACCTGCGGAACTCGGTCCGGCAGGCCGCGAACGCGCAGCGCCGCGCCGCCGAGTGGACCTCCCCCGACCCGCGGGCCCTGCCGGCGGTCGCCGAGGAGCGCACCCGGGTGTGGGAGCGCCGGTCGCAGCACGACGACTTCCTGGTGGCGCGGGTCGGCGTCGGCGCGCAGCCGCTCTGCCTCGACCTCGAGGCGCCGCAGACGCCGCCGCTGGCGCAGCTCGACCCCGTCGCCGCGTCCGCCGCGCACCGGTTCCTGGTGACCCACCGGGTGCAGCAGGGCGTCCCGCTGGCGTTCGACGTCCGGTCCGTCGCCCGCATCGAGGTCACCGGCGCCGCCACCGAGACGCGCGCCCTCGCCCGCGCCGTCGTCAGCCAGCTCGCGACGTTCCACGCGCCCGAGGACCTGCAGATCGCCGTCGTGGCGAGCGACGCCGCCCTCCCCGAGTGGGACTGGGTCAAGTGGCTGCCGCACGCCCACTCGACGCGGACCCGGGACGCCGTCGGCGCCGCCCGGATGATCGGGACCACCCTGGCCGACGTCGAGTCGCTGCTCCCCGAGGACCTCGTCGACCGGCCGCGGTTCGGCTACGCCGCCGAGGCGCCGCTGCCGCACGTGCTGGTCGTGGTCGACGGCGGTCACGTCCCGGTCGGCAACGCGATCCTCACCACCGACGGCGTGCTCGGCGTGACCGTCCTGGAGCTGCCCGACCGCTGGGACGAGCTCGACGAGCCCACGACGCTGCGGCTCAACGTCGGCGGGGCGGTCGCCACCGAGGACGCCGTGCGCGCGCCGGTCGACGTGCTGCGGCTCGGCAACGCGCCGGTGCGGGTCGAGGGCGACCAGATGTCCGTCGCGGACGCCGAGGCCACCGCGCGCCGCCTGCTGCCGCTGCACGTCGAGTCCGGGCCGGAGCGCGGCGACGAGGAGGTGTCGTCCGAGCTGGTCGACCTCCTGGGCGTCGGCGACGTCCGGGACCTCGACCTGGACGTCGCGTGGCGGCCCCGCCTGCCCCGCGACCGGCTGCGGGTGCCGATCGGCGTCACGCCGCAGGGCCAGCCCGTCGCGCTCGACATCAAGGAGTCCGCCCAGCAGGGCATGGGCCCGCACGGGCTCATCATCGGCGCCACCGGCTCCGGCAAGTCCGAGGTGCTGCGCACGCTCGTGCTGGCGCTCGCGATGACGCACTCGTCCGAGGACCTGAACTTCGTCCTCGTCGACTTCAAGGGCGGCGCGACGTTCGCCGGCATGGCGGACATGCCGCACGTCTCGGCGATCATCACCAACCTCGGCGAGGAGCTCACCCTCGTCGACCGCATGCAGGACGCCCTGCAGGGCGAGATGGTCCGCCGCCAGGAGCTGCTGCGCGCCGCGGGCAACTTCGCCAACGTCGCCGACTACGAGAAGGCCCGCAAGGGCGGCCGCACCGACCTGGCCCCGCTGCCGGCCCTGCTCATCGTCTGCGACGAGTTCTCCGAGCTGCTGTCCGCGAAGCCGGAGTTCGTCGACCTGTTCGTGACGATCGGCCGCCTGGGCCGGTCGCTGCAGATGCACCTGCTGCTGTCCTCGCAGCGACTCGAGGAGGGCCGGCTCCGCGGGCTCGAGTCGCACCTGTCCTACCGGATCGGCCTGCGCACCTTCTCGGCCGCCGAGTCGCGCACCGTGCTCGGCGTCCCCGACGCCTACACGCTGCCGCCGGTGCCGGGCATGGGCTACCTGAAGCCCGACACCACGACGATGATCCAGTTCCGCGCCGCCTACGTCTCCGGCCCGCCGAAGGCCCGGCGCCGGGCCGCGGCCGGCGGCACCGTCGCGGGGACCGGGCTGACCCGGCTGGAGTCGTTCACCGCCGCGCCGGTGCTCGGTGCGGTCGAGGTCGAGCCCGCGACCACCGAGGTCGTGGCGACCGAGCCCGAGGAGTCGCGCGCGACGTTCGACATCGCCGTGCAGCGGATGAAGGGCCAGGGCCCGCCCGCGCACCAGGTGTGGCTGCCGCCGCTGGTCGTCCCCCGCACGCTCGACGAGCTCATGCCCGACCTGGTCGCCGACCCGCGGCTCGGCCTGGTGTCCCCGGGCTGGCGGTCCGCCGGCACGCTCACGGTCCCGCTCGGCACCGTCGACCGGCCGCTGGAGCAGCGCCGCGAGAACCTCACCGTGTCGCTCGGCGGCGCGGCCGGGCACATGGCGGTCGTCGGCGCCCCGCGCACCGGCAAGTCGACCGTGCTCCGCTCCGTCGTCACGGCGCTCGCGCTCACGCACACGCCGCTCGAAGTGCAGTTCTACGTGCTCGACTTCGGCGGCGGCACGTTCGCCCCGCTGGCCGGGCTCGCGCACGTGTCCGGCGTGGCCTCCCGGGCCGAGCCCGACGTCGTGCGCCGGACGGTCGCCGAGGTCGAGTCGATCGTCGACGAGCGCGAGCGGTACTTCCGGGCGAACGGCATCGACTCGATCGAGACCTACCGCACCCGCCGCGCGCAGGGCACCGCCGACGACGGCTACGGCGACGTGTTCCTGCTCGTCGACGGCTGGTCCACGATCCGCGCCGAGTTCGACGAGCTGGAGCCGCGCATCCAGGCGCTCGCCGGCCGCGGCCTCACGTTCGGCGTGCACCTCGTGGCGTCCGCCGCCCGCTGGATGGACTTCCGCACCCAGGTGAAGGACCTGTTCGGCACCCGGCTGGAGCTCCGGCTCGGCGACCCGATGGACTCGGAGATCGACCGCAAGGTCGCCGTCAACGTGCCCAAGGACCGGCCCGGCCGCGGCCTCGCCGTGTCGAAGCACCACGTGCTGACCGCGCTCCCCCGCGTCGACGGCGACTCCTCGCCCGACACCCTCGGCGCCGGCGTCGCGCACCTCATCGAGACCGTCAACGCCGCGTGGCAGGGTCCCGCCGGCCCCAAGCTGCGGCTGCTGCCCGACGAGGTCACGCTCGACCACGTCCGGTCCGACGCCCGCGCCGACGCGCGCCGGCTGCTGCTCGGCATCGACGAGGCCGCGCTCGCGCCGGTCGGGATCGACGTCGCCGAGGAGCCGCACCTGTACGCGTTCGGCGACGGCGGCTCCGGGAAGTCCGCGCTGCTCCGGGCCGTGGCGTCCGAGGTCCGCCGGCTGCACACCCCGCAGCAGGCGCAGATCTTCGCCGTCGACTTCCGGCGGTCGCTGCTCGGCGAGATCCCCGAGGAGTACCTCGCGGGCTACTTCACGACCCAGGACCAGGCGGCGGCCGAGATCGCGGGGCTCGCCGACTACCTGCGCACCCGGCTGCCCGGCCCGGACGTCACCCCCGAGCAGCTGCGGTCGCGGTCGTGGTGGACCGGCGCCGAGGTCTACGTGATCGTCGACGACTACGACCTGGTCTCGACGACCACCGGCAACCCGCTGCAGCCGCTCGTGCCGCTGCTCGCCCAGGCCGGCGACGTGGGCCTGCACCTGGTGCTCGCCCGCCGGTCCGGCGGCGCCGGGCGCGCGATGTACGAGCCCGTGCTGCAGGCGCTCCGCGACCTGGCCGCGCCCGGCATCGTCATGTCCGGCAGCCCGGACGAGGGCGCGCTGGTCGGCGGGGCGAAGCCCGTGCCGTCCGTGGCCGGGCGCGCGCAGCTGGTGACCCGCGACGAGGGCCGCCAGGTCGTCCAGCTGGCCTGGACCCCGCCGACCCTCTGACGGAGCGGGCGCCGCCCGCCGGACGCGGTCCCGCCGCCGGCAGCGGTCCGCGCGCCGGCCGGCAGCCGTCCGCGCCGCCGACCGGCAGCCGCCCGCGCCGCCGACCGTGCAACCGACACGTCGAGAGTGCATCCGCCGGGTGCTCGTTCGACGTGTCGGCTGCTCGCTCGCGGGGTGGCGCGCACGGAGCGGCCGGAGGGCGCGGCCGGGACTCGGCCCCGGGTGGGCGGCGCGGCCGACACGGCGCGACCCGGGTCAGTGCTGCGGGGTGGGCGGCGCGGCCGGCCCCGGTCCCCCCGGCCCCGGGGCGGCGCGCCTGCCGGGAGTCCCGGCTGCGACCATGCTGCCGCCGGGGGCGTGCACGTCACCTCATCCGCACGGGGTGAGCGTCACCCCGTGCGGCTCCCCGGACGGCGAGGTCGAGGCTTCTCGGCGACGTCGAGGGGTTCTCCGGGGTCTCGGGCGGGAAACGCTCGACCTCGGCGTCAGGCCGTGGTGACGGTGATGCGGCGGCTGCCCAGGACCAGGGTCCAGCCGGCGCCGACGCGGGCCGGTTGCCCGGGCGGGAGGCTCCAGGGCTTGCCTACCGCGTCCAGGAGGACCGTGCCGTTGGTGGAGCCGCGGTCGAGCACGTCGAGGCCGCCGTCGACCGGCCAGAACGCCAGGTGGGTCGAGGACACCGACTGGCCCGGGTCGTCGATCGTGACCAGGTGGGCCCACTGCTCGGACCCCGGGACCGGGCGGCGACCCACCAGACCGGGGCCGGTGACGGTGACGTGCTCGCCGGTGTCGAGCACGAGGGCCAGCGTGGACGCCGCGTCGAGCGAGCCCGCCCACCGGCCGACGCGGGTGTGCTCCAGGTCGCCGAGGCTCGCCGTCGGGACGGTCGTGTCCGGCAGGCCGACCGGGGCGTCGGCCGCCGGCGCGGGATGCGTGGCCGGCGAGGGGGCGGACGATGCCGCGTGCCGCGGCGCCGTCGCTGGAGGTGCCGCCGCGGGATCGGGAACGGGCACCGTCGGCTGAACGGGCACGTCGGGCGGGGTCGCGGGCACGTCGGGCGGGGTCGCGGGCACGTCGGGCGAGTGCGACGCCGACGCCGGCACCGAGGGCGGCACGGGCAGGACCGGCGTGAGCGACTCCGACGCGGCTGAACCGAGCGACTCCGACGCGGGCGACCCGAACGGCTCGGACGCGTCCGGCGACGGCGCGTCCGACACGGGCGGAGGCGGCACGTGCAGGTCCGCCGCCGCGAGGCCGGGCGCGTGCAGGCCCGCCGGGGCGCCGGGGGTCGACCCCGCCGCTGAGGCGGCCTGTTCGCCGGCGGGGCTCTCGGTCCGCGGCGTCGAAGCGTCCGCGCCGGCGGACGTCCGGGTTCCCGGCGTCGGCGCGTCCGCGCCCGCGGGCGGCCCGGACGTCGGGGCGGCGCGCGGGGCCGCCGGCGCGGAGGCCCCGGGGGCGGTGACCGCCGCGGACCGCGGCGGCCCGGACGTCGGGGCCGTGGCACCCGGGTCCCGTCCCACGGCCCCCACGTACGGGCCGCCGCGGTCCGCCGCGGTCACCGCCCCCCGGGCCTCCGCGCCGGCGGCCCCCCGCGCCCCCCCCACCTCCGGGCCGCCCCCGGGCGCGGTCG
>NZ_JAKRMS010000087.1 GCF_022346185.1 Cellulomonas sp. ACRRI
GTCCCGACAGGTCGTTGAGTGTGGCGAGGGCGCGCACCTCACACCCGGGTCCTGCTCGCTGGCCGGCGCCGGGGGCCCCCGGGGGCGCCGGGGCGGGCGGGCGCCGCGGGGCGCGCGGGCGGGCGGCGGAAGGCGGTCCGCACGAAGAAGGTCATGGTCGGGACCACGTACGCGGTCCACGCGATCGCCTGCAGCCAGGTGGTGGCCGGCGTGAAGTTGAGGACGCCCTTCAGCAGCGTGCCGTACCAGCTGGTCGGCGGGACGGCGGCCGAGACGTCGAACGCCAGGCTGTGCAGGCCGGGGAGGATGCCGGCCTCCTGCAGGTCGTGGACGCCGTAGGACAGCACGCCGGCGGCGACGAGCACGAGGAATGCGCCGGTCCAGGCGAAGAACTTCTGCAGGTCGAGCCGCATCACGCCCCGGTACAGGGCCCACGCGACGAGCACCGCCGTGGCCAGGCCGAGGGCGGCCCCCAGCAGGGGAGCGGCGGTGCCGCCGCGGGCGCCGGTGGTGGTCGCCTGCGCGCTCGCCCACAGGAACAGCGCGGTCTCCAGGCCCTCGCGGCCGACGGCCAGGCAGGCCATCACGACGACGGCCCGGCGGCCGGCCGCGGCGGCGTCGTCCAGCTTGTGCTGCAGGTCGCCCTTGAGGTGCCGGGCGGTGCGCGCCATCCAGAAGATCATCCAGGTCACCAGGCCCACGGCGACGATCGACAGGGAGCCGCCGATCGCCTCCTGCGCGGTGAACGACAGGCCCTGCGGCCCGAACGTCAGCAGCGCGCCGAACCCGAGCGACACGACCACCGCGACCCCGACGCCGGCCCACAGCGCGGGCAGCAGGTCCCGGCGCGCGGTGCGCACCAGGTAGGCGATGAGGATGCTGACGACGAGGGCGGCCTCGAGGCCCTCGCGCAGGCCGATCAGGTAGTTCGCGACCATCGGGCGGCTCCCGCGCGGGTGGTGGTGGACGGCACGTGCGCGCCCCGCCGGCGGTGCCCGGAGCGGGCTCTCGGCCGGTAAGGCGAGGCGAACCTTACTCGCGCCGCGGGGTGCGGCGGTACACCGTTCCGGGCCGCGATCGCACAGGCGCGGGACCGACCGAAAGACGTCCCACGTCAGGGGGGCAAATCGGGACTTTCGTCCCCGCGTCGCCGCTGCCTGCCCGCTGTCGTCGCGCGTCGGGCGGCGGGCGCTGCACGAACGACGCACGGGGACACCGGCCGCCACGCCAACGACCCCGGGCGCCGGCGTCGGCCCCCCTAATGCGCACGCAATGGACGTCGCGTGCCGCACGAAAGGTATTTCCGGTCGATTGTGCGCGGGTGCGCAGCGGAGCGCCGCGACGCGCGCTCCATTCGATGAAACCGCAGGTCAGAGCCACTTTTGCTTTGGTGTCGGCGGCCCGGTGCAATGGAGCCACGTGTTCGTCGATCGGTTCTTCAGCTGCAGGAGGTGTCGTGGTTTCTCGTCCCGGCCCGGCGTCGCTCCTCCCGTTCGACCTCCCGTTCGACGCGGACCCCACGGTGGTCGCCCTCGCGCTGGGCGCCGTGGGTGTGCTGGCGGCTGTCGCGCTCCTGGTCGTGCTGCGGACACGCCGGCAGCGGGCGGCGCGCGGTCGGCCTCCTGCCGGCGCCGCCCCCGCGACGGGCCCGGCCTCCGCCGGGCCGGGCCCGGCACCCGCCGGGTCGGGGGTCGCCCCCGAGGCCCCCGGCCCGGACCGGGTCGCCCCCCTGCTCGGCTACGTCCCGGTGCCCGAGGGCGCGTCGGCGCTCTCACCCGCCGCCGGACTGCCGGCGCTCGCCCCCGGCGCGGCCGGCGCGCCACGCTCCGGCCCCGTCGCGGCCGTCTCCGTCCCGGACGAGGCCGCAGCCGCGCCCCGGTCCGCCCCCGACCCCCGCGCCGCCTCCTCGGCCGCGTTCGCCGTGGCCGCGCGCCGCGACATCTCGCTGCTCAACCGCCAGCTCCAGGCGCTGGACGAGCTCGAGCAGACGGAGACCGACCCCGACACGCTCCAGCAGCTGTTCCTGCTCGACAACCTGACGATGCGGCTGCGCCGGGGTGCGGAGTCGCTGCTCGTGCTCGCGGGCAGCCCGCCGGGCCGGCGGGTGCGCGAGGCCATCCCGGTCTCGGACGTCGTCCGCACCGCCAGCGCGCAGATCGAGGCGTACGAGCGGGTCCGCGTCGACCTCACCGACGACCCGCCGCTGGCCGCGGTGCACGTGGTGCCGGTCGCGCACCTGCTCGCGGAGCTGCTGGAGAACGCCACGGTGTTCTCCGCGCCGGACACGGTGGTGGACGTCGTGGGCCGGTGCGACCCCGAGGCCATGCACGTGACGGTCCGGGACAGCGGGCTCGGCATGACGGCCGACGAGCTGGAGCGCGCGGGCGCCGCCCTCGCGTCGCGGGCCGGGGTGTCCGCGGGGACGGACCGGCTCGGCCTGGTCGTCGTCGGACGCATCGCGGACCGGCTCGGCGTCGACGTGGCGTTCGCCTCCCGGTGCGACGGTCCGGGCACCGAGGTCACGGTGCGGCTGGCCCGGGAGCTGTTCGACGTCGCCGGCCCCGACGAGGAGCTGCCCCGGGGTGCCGAGCAGGTGCTGCCCGAGCCGGTGCTGGCCGAGCCGGTGGTGCTGCCGCCCGTCCTGGACCCCGACACGCTCGCGCCGCCGCTCGCCGGGCACGCGGGGCTGCCGCCGCTGCCGGACGCCTACGTGCCCGAGCGCACCGCCGACCAGGTGCCGGGCCACCGCGCGGACGTCCCCGGCCCCCGGCGCAGCGCCCGGTCGCGGGCGCACGCCGCGGAGGCCCTGTCGCCCGAGCACGCGGCGCTGCCGTCCTTCGACGCGATCCTCGCCGGGACCCCGGGCGGCGACGCGGGCGCGCTGCCGGTGCGCCCGACGGCGGCCCCCGCCCTGCCGGCCGAGCCGCCGGCGTACGGCTTCGTGCAGCCGCACCCCGACGTGCCGCACGCCCCGGGGTCGCCCGCCCCGGGGTCGCCCGCCCCGACGACCCGCCGCCACGCCGCGCGCCCGGCCACCGAGCCGGTCCCGGCGACGGATCCGGTGCTCGCGCCGTCGCTCGCCCCACCGGCCGTGCCGGGGCCGCCGAGCCCCCTGCCGGGCGGGCCCGGGGCCGCGGTGGCGGGCCGGACGTTCCTGCCGCAGGGGCCCGACCCGGACGCGGCCCGGTCGGCCGGGGACCCGGCGGACGCGTCGCGCGCCTGGACCGGCGAGCAGTCGTCGCTCGCCGAGCGCGCCTCGCTCCAGCAGCAGGCGCTGGCCGCGCTGAGCAGCATGTCGTCCTACCGCCCGCAGGTCGCCGACACGGGCGGCGGGACCCTCGCCCGGCGGTCCCCGGCCGCGGTCGACGCCGCGGCGGACCTCGCGGAGGAGGCCATCGTCCGCGATGCCGAGGCCCTGCGCGCCCGGCTGACGGCCTTCCGCGACGCCACCCGGCGCGGCCGCGCGAACGGCACGTCCGCCCCCCTCGACCTCCCTGCCCCGCCACCGCTCGCCGAGGAGATGCGATGACCGACCCGACACCGCGCCGCCGGGAGTTCGTCTGGCTCCTGGACGAGTTCGTGCGCGCCACCCCCGGAACGACGTTCGCGCTGGTCGTCTCCGCCGACGGGCTGCTGATGACCATGTCGCACGGAGTCGACCGCACCCGCGGCGACCAGCTCGCGGCGATCGTCGCCGGCATCTCCAGCCTGACCCGCGGCGCCGCACGTGAGCTCGGCGGCCGCCAGGTCGCGCAGTGCGTCGTCGAGCTGGACTCCGGCTTCCTCGTGCTGATGAACGTCTCGGGCGGGTCCGTGCTCGCCGTCGCGGCGGACACCACGTGCGACGTCGGCGTCGTCGGCTACGAGATGGCGATGCTGGCGAGCCGCGCGCAGACGACCCTCACCCCGCAGCTGGTGTCCGACCTGCGGCGCGAGCTCCCGGTCGACAGCCCCAGCCGGACGGAGGTCTGACGCCGTGCCCGACTCCCGCCGCGAGCGCCGTGCCGCGCCCGAGGTCCGCCCGTACGTCATCACGGGTGGCCGGACCCGGGCGGAGGGCGACGACGTGCGCCTGGACACGCTGGTGCACGCGGACGGCGCCACGCACCCGGCACTGACCTCGGAGCAGCGCGCGGTGCTCGCCGGGCTGGCGGGCACGTACCTCACCGTGGCGGAGATCGCCTCCCGGATCGGCGTGCCGCTCGGCGTCGCCCAGATCCTCGTCGCCGACCTGGTCCGGGCCGGGGCGGTGCAGGTGCACGACGCGGCTGTCCCCGGGATGGCCGCCGGCGCGGCGGCCGACCAGGAGCAGCGCTACCTCATCCTCGACGTCCTGGAGAGTGTCTACGATGGCATTTCCGCCCTCTGAGGGCCCGCGCCTGCCGGGCCCCGAGCACGGGGTGCCGGACGGCGTCCCGGCCCCGCACGCGAACGGCCACGCCGCGGCGCACCGCGCGCCGGCGCCGACGGTGGTCAAGATCGTCGTCGCGGGCGGGTTCGCCGTCGGCAAGACGACGTTCATCGGGTCGATCTCCGACATCGAGCCGCTGAACACCGAGGCCGCCATGACCGAGCACTCGCTCGGGGTGGACGACGCCGGCGGCCGGACCGCGGCGAAGACCGCCACGACGGTCGCGATGGACTTCGGGCGCATCGCGCTGCCGGGGTCGCTGTGGCTGTACCTGTTCGGCACCCCGGGCCAGGACCGGTTCCTGTTCATGTGGGACGACCTGGTGCGCGGCGCGATCGGCGCCGTCGTGCTGGTCGACACCGACCGGCTCGACCAGTGCTTCCCGGCCGTCGACTACTTCGAGTCCCGGGGTGTGCCGTTCGTCGTCGGGGTGAACTGCTTCGACGGCGTGGCCAAGCACCGCCTGGAGGACGTGCGCGCGGCGCTGGCCATCCCGGCGCACGTGCCGGTGCTGTACACCGACGCCCGGTCCCGCACGGCGACGAAGCAGGCGCTGCTCACCCTGGTGCGCCTCGCGATGGAGGGACTGCGCCGTGGCTGACCGGATCGAGCCCACCGGGGCGGTCCGCACGGTCGGTCCGCGGGACGTCATCTTCTCCACGACCGACGGTCGCGGGGTGATCACCAGCGCGAACCAGGGGTTCGCCCGGATCGCCGCGCACCCGTGGTCCGCCCTGGTGGGGGCGCCGCACAACATCATCCGGCACCCGCAGATGCCGGCCGGGGCGTTCAAGCTGATGTGGGACACCCTGCAGGCCGGGCAGCCGTTCTCGGCCTACGTGCAGAACCTCGCCGGCGACGGCGCCGCGTACTGGGTGTTCGCGACCGTCACCCCGCTCGGCGACGGCTACCTGTCCGTGCGGATCGCGCCGGGCGTGGACGCGTTCTGGAGCGCCGCCGCCGGCGCCTACGCGGACGTGCTGGTGGCCGAGCGCCAGGCGCGGGCCGAGGGCCTGGGCGGCGTGGCGGTGGCCGAGGTCGGCTGCGAGCGGCTCGCGGCCCGGATCGGCCAGCTCGGCTTCGCGGACGCCGAGGAGTTCATGCACACCGTGATGCCGGCGGAGGTCCTCGCGATGGCGGGGCGCCGCCAGCCGGTCGACCCCGCCGAGCAGGCCGACGGGCCGGTGGGGGTCGTGCTCAGCACGTGCGTCGCCGTCGACCGGGAGGTCGCCGGGCTGATGGAGCGCCTGGACGGCCTCCACCGGCTCGCCGAGCAGCTGCAGCACGTCGAGCGCGACGCGCTGGCCGCGGTCGCCGCGCTGAGCGAGGTCACCGAGCTGGCGCAGCACGCGTCGGCGACCGTGTCGCAGACCGCCCCGGTCCTGCTGAGCACGGCCGGCGCGATGTCGACGCTCGGGGACGAGGTCGGCGGGATGCTGGCCGAGCTCGCGCCCGAGCTGGCGGCGGCGCGGCGGGCCGTGCTGCGGGTGCGGTTCCGCATCGCGCTCGCGCGCCTGCACGTCGACGCGGTGGTCGACGCCGCCCGGGAGATCGACCGCGGCAGCGTCCAGCTCGGGCCGGAGCACCTGGCGCAGCTGTGCACGTCGCTGCGCGACGACCTGGCCGGCGCCCGCGAGGACCTCGAGGACGGTGCGGCGGTGCTCCGCCGGGTCGGCCTCGGGCTCGAGCTCGCGCACGTGCGGCTGCGGCGCACCGACCGGTTCCTCGCGACCTGGCGCGTGCAGGTGCCGCGCTACCAGGTGTCGCGGCAGCTGGCGCCGTACGTGTCGCCCATCGACGGCCGGCTGCGGATGAGCCACGAGCAGCTCGCGGCGCTGCGCGACCTCGCCGAGCGGTGCGCCGCCGAGGCGGAGCCGTTCGACGACGCGCCGCTGCGCGCGCTGGTCGACCGGGTGGCCGCCGCCGCGGGCGGGCTGTCCCTGTCCGGCGTGCCCCCGCTGAGCACCGCGGGAGGTCTGCCGTGAAGCAGCTCGCGGAGATCCTGCTGGAGCGCGGCCTCGTCGACGAGGACCAGCTGCTCGCCGCCCTCGACGCGCAGGTGGCCACGCGCGCCCCGCTCGGGCCGGCGCTCGTGGCCTCGGGCGCGCTGACCGAGGAGCAGCTGGTCGGCGCGCTCGCCGAGCAGGCGGGCATGACCTACGTCGACCTGGACACCGCCGACCTGGACCCGGCCGCGGTCGCGCTGGTCCCGGGCCCGGTGTGCCGGCGGCACGTCGCGCTCCCGGTGCGGATCGAGGACGGCGCGCTGCTGGTCGCGATGGCCGACCCGGGCAACGTGCTCGCGCTCGACGACCTCCGGTCCCTGACCGGCCGCGCCGTGCGCCCGGTCGTCGCCTCGCGCCGCGCGCTGGAGTCCGCGATCGACCGCTGGGTGCGCGCGGACTCCGAGATCGCCGACCTCAGCCAGTCGATGCAGGAGGCCCAGACCACGTCGGGGGAAATCGCCGAGATCGGCGACGTCCTCGACGCCGACACCCCCGTGGTGCGCTGGGTCAACCTGCTCGTCACGCAGGGCATCGCCGACCGGGCCTCCGACATCCACGTCGAGCCCGCCGAGCACGAGCTGCGGGTGCGGTACCGGATCGACGGCGTGCTCAAGGAGCAGCAGCCCGCCCCGAAGGGCATGCAGGCCGCGATCCTGTCCCGGATCAAGGTCATGTCGGACATCGACATCGCCGAGCGGCGCAAGCCGCAGGACGGCCGCATGTCGGTGGTGCACCAGGGCCAGAAGATCGACCTGCGCGTCGCGTCCCTGCCGACCGTGTGGGGCGAGAAGATCGTCATGCGGGTGCTGGACAACTCGACCGCGCGGCTCGCCCTGCGCGACCTGTCGTTCTCCGAGCGCAGCTTCGAGGTCTACCAGCGGGCCTACTCCAAGCCGTACGGGATGATCCTCGTCACCGGCCCGACCGGCTCCGGCAAGTCGACGACGCTCTACGCGACCGTGAACGCGGTGTCGAAGCCGGAGATCAACGTCATCACGGTCGAGGACCCGGTGGAGTACCGGCTGCCGGGCATCAACCAGGTGCAGGTCAACCCGAAGGCCGGCCTGACGTTCGCCGGCGCGCTCCGGTCGATCCTGCGCTCGGACCCCGACGTCGTGCTGCTCGGCGAGATCCGCGACCACGAGACGGCGCAGATCGCCGTCGAGGCGTCCCTCACCGGGCACCTGGTGCTCTCGACGCTGCACACCAACGACGCCGCGTCCGCCGTGACCCGCCTCGTGGAGATGGGCATCGAGCCGTTCCTCGTCGGGTCCGCGCTGGACGCCGTCGTCGCCCAGCGGCTCGCCCGCCGGCTGTGCACCAAGTGCCGCGAGCCGTACGAGCCCGCCTCGGCCGAGCTGCGTTCCGCCGGGTTCACCTGGCCGGACCCCACGCGCCCGGTCGAGCTGTTCCGGCCCGTCGGCTGCCCCGCGTGCTCCGGCACCGGCTACCGCGGGCGGCTCGCGCTGCACGAGGTCATCGAGGTCTCCGAGCCCATCGAGCGGCACGCCGTCGCCCGGTCCTCCGCGCAGGAGGTCGCCGCCACCGCGCACGCCGAGGGCATGGTCTCGCTGCGCGAGGACGGCTGGCAGAAGGTCTGCGAGGGTCGCACCTCGCTCGAGGAGCTCCTGCGGGTGGTCGTATGACGACGCCCTGGTACCAGTCGACGGCCCCGCGGCAGGCCGTCCCGGTGATGGCCGACCTCGTGGAGGCGGTCCCGTACCGGCCCGAGCCGGAGCCCCCCGCGCCCGCGGACCCGCTGGATCTCGTCGTGCAGGAGGGCATCGCGCTCGAGGCGTCCGACATCCACCTGGCTGCCGACCACCCGCCGCTGCTGCGGGTGCACGGCGAGCTGCGGGCCTCCCAGGCCGTCGGCGTGCTCGCCGACGGCGACGTGCGGCGCATGGTCGAGCAGATGGCGTCCCGCCAGCAGCTCGCGCGGTACGACGCCGAGCACGAGCTCGACTTCTCGCACGAGGTCGCCGCCGGGTACGCCGCCCGGGTCAACGTCTACCGGCAGAGCTCTCGGATGGCCGTCGCCATGCGGCTGATCCCGGACCGGATCAAGGGCCTGGACCAGCTCGGCCTGCCGCCCGTGGTCGCCTCGTTCGCGGCCTTGCCGCGCGGGCTCGTGCTCGTCACCGGCCCGACCGGATCCGGCAAGTCCATGACCCTCGCCGGCATCCTCGACCTGGCCAACCGCACCCGCCCCGACCACATCCTCACGGTCGAGGACCCCATCGAGTACCGGCACCACTCGCACCGCTGCCTGATCACCCAGCGCGAGATCGGCGACGACACCGACTCGTTCGCGGCCTCGCTCCGGCACGCGCTGCGGCAGGACCCCGACATCATCCTCATCGGCGAGATGCGCGACCCGGAGACCATCCAGACCGCGCTCACCGCCGCCGAGACCGGGCACCTCGTGTTCGCGACCCTGCACACGCAGGACGCCGCGCGCAGCGTGGAACGCATCGTCGACTCCTTCCCGGCCGACGGGCGGGAGCTGGTGCGCACCCAGCTCGCCGGCACCCTGCGCGGCATCGTGTCCCAGACCCTGTGCCGCCGCGCCGACGGCGGCGGCCGGGTGCCCGCGGTCGAGGTGCTCCTCAGCACCCCCGCGGTGCGCGCCCTGATCCGCGAGGGCCGGCAGCACCAGCTCTACTCGACCATCCACTCCGGCGGCGACGTCGGCATGCAGACCCTCGACCAGGCGCTGTCCACGCTGGTGCTCCAGGGGGTCATCACCTACGAGACCGGGCTGGACAAGGCGCGCGACGTCGAGGCGTACGAGCGCCTCTGCGGCCGGGCCGCCGGCTACGGCGCCAGGGTGGGGGTGCGCTGATGGCCGGCGGGATGAAGACGTTCGAGTACGCCGTCGTCGGGCCGGACGGCCGCCAGGTCACCGGACGGATCGAGGCGTCGACCGAGCGCGCGGTGGCCACCCGGCTGCGCGAGCTGAACCTGGTGCCGACCTCGATCGCCGAGGTCGCGAGCTCCGGCATGAACAAGGAGCTCTCGCTCGGCGGCAAGAAGGTCAAGCCGAACGACGTCGCCGTGGTCATCCGGCAGCTCGCGACGATGGTCCGGGCCGGCCTGCCGCTGCCGCGGGCGCTCAACGTGCTGGTCGACCAGTCCGAGAAGCCCGCGCTCACCGAGGTGCTGCGCGACCTGAACGCCGAGGTCGGCGGCGGTGCCTCGCTGGGCGAGGCCGTGGACCGGCACGCGAACGTGTTCCCGCCCGTGGCGCGGGCGTTGATCGCGGCGGGCGAGGTCGGCGGTTTCCTCGACGAGGCGCTGGCGTCGGCCGCCGCGGGGATGGAGTCGGACCTGAAGCTCCGGCGCACGATCAAGGGGGCGATGGTCTACCCGATCGTCGTGCTCGGGATCGCGGTGCTGGCCTCGGTCGTGATGCTGGTGTTCATCGTGCCGGTGTTCGCCTCGATCTTCGAGGGGCTCGACGCGGAGCTGCCCGCCCCGACGCAGGCGCTGGTCGTGCTGTCGGACGTGGTGGTCGTGGCCGCGCTCCCGCTGGCCGCCGCGATCGGCGCGTTCGCGTGGTGGTGGAAGCGGCACCGGCGCGACCTCAAGGTCCGCGAGGCCGTCGAGCCGCGGCTGCTGAAGGCCCCGCTCGTCGGGACGCTGATGCGCAAGCTCGCGATCGCCCGGTTCACCCGCAGCCTGTCCACGATGGTCAGCTGCGGCGTCGCCCTGGCCCGCGCGCTGGAGGTGGTCGGGCCCACCAGCGGCAACATCGTGATCGAGCAGGCGGCCGCGCAGGCGGGGGAGTCCGTGCGCGGCGGCGAGTCGTTCGCCGAGAGCCTCGAGCGCACCGGCGTGCTGCCGTCCCTCGTCGTGCAGATGGTCACCGTCGGCGAGGACGCCGGTGACCTCGACGGGATGTTGAAGCACGTCGCGGACTTCTACGACGACGAGGTCATGAAGGGAACGGAGGCGCTGACCAGCGCCCTGGAGCCGCTGCTTCTCGTGCTGATCGGCGGAATCGTCGGCGGAATGCTGCTGGCGCTGTACATGCCCATTCTGACGGTGACGAGCGAGATGTGATGGAAATGGTGATGGCAATGAGAAGAATGCGACGGCGCACCGACCTGCGCGACGAGGGATTCACGCTCACGGAGCTGCTGGTCGTGATCGTGATCATCGGCATCCTCGCGGCAGTCGCGGTGCCGCTCTACATCAACCAGCAGTCGCGCGCCCGGGACTCGGCCGCCCAGTCGGACGTGTCCGGGCTCGGGCGGGAGATCCAGACGCAGCTGGTCACGGAGGACGTGACGAGGATCCGGGTCGGATACGGGCCGCTCGTCGGCGGCGGCACCGCCGGGGTGACGTACCGGGTCTCGGCCGGCAACGGCGCGGCGGGCACCTGGGAGAGCCTCGGCCGGGTCTCGGCCCATGTGTTCCTGGCGCAGGCGAGCGGTGCGGCCCAGAGCAAGGGCGGCACCTTCGTCACCAGCCCCGAGGGCAGCTGGAGCGGGTTCCCGCTGATCATCCACGACCCCATCAACCCGACCGCCACGAACCTGACCGAGACCAACTGGTGCGTCCACGTGTCCGTCGACAACGGCAAGCCGACGTGGGGCATCTGGCGTTACTCGGCTCAGCGCGGGCTGGAGGACGGGCGCTGCGGCCAGTACTGAGCTGCACCGCCCACCACGGATCTGCCGTCGACAGCCGCCCGCACCGGTGCCCCCCCGCGGCGACGGACGAGGACGCGGTGCCGGACCGCGACCTCGACACCCTGCACCACCTGGAAACGAACACGGAGGACAGAGAGATGTCTGCACGCCTGAGGCGAGCACGTGAGGACGACAGCGGCTTCACCCTCACCGAGCTGCTCGTCGTCATCGTCATCATCGGGATCCTGGCCGCGGTCGCGGTCCCGCTGTACATCAACCAGCAGGCGCGGGCGAGGGACTCGGCCGCCCAGTCGGACGTGTCCGGCATCGGGCGGGAGATCCAGACCCAGCTGGTGACGGCCAATCCCACGGCCATCCGGATCGGCATGGACTTCGATGCCGGCACTCCGCCGGCCCCGACGAACTACAAGATCCAGGGCGCCGCCGGCGTGACCCCGGAGATCCTCGGTGGTGTCTCCACCTCGGTGACGTTGGCGGACGAGACCGGCTCCGCCGTCGCCGACGCGACCACGATGGTCGCGCTGGTGACCTACCCGGGTGTCACGGACCCGGTCGGTCAGCACAACTGGTGCGTCGCCGTCCACACCAAGGACGGGCGGGAGAAGGACTGGCGGTACTCCGCCCAGCGCGGGCTGGAGCAGGGCGACTGCCAGACGGTCTGAGCAGCCGACACCGCGCTCGTCCGGCGTCCGACGGCTGAGCGCCACAGCCGACGCCCGTCCCCGAGACATCGTCCCGGGGACGGGTGTCGGTTCCGCACCGAGCAGAGAGAGAACCCCACACGTGACCAACCGACGCATCGGCGTCGACCTCGGCCGCACCGCGGTCCGGGTCGCCGAGGTCGACGGCGCGCCCGGCAAGCGGCTGCGGCTGCTGCGGTTCGGCGAGCACCCCCTGCCCCCGGGCTGCGTGGAACGGGCGGAGGTGATCGACCCCAAGCGGGTGTCCGCGGCCGTCCGGCGGGCGTGCAAGGCCGCCGGCGTGCGCAGCCGGGACGTCGTGCTCGGCGTCGCGGGCGAGCACGCGATCGTCCGCCCGATGACGCTGCCCGCGGCGAGCCGCGAGCAGATGCGCGCCTCGCTGCCGTTCCTGGTGCAGGAGAGCCTGCCCGTGCCGGTCGCGGACTGCGTGCTCGACTTCTACCCGATCCGCCGCGACGGGCAGGAGGTCGAGGGGCTGCTGGTCGCCGTGCCGGACGCCGCCACCGCCGCGGCGGTGCAGGCGGTCGAGCAGGCCGGACTGCGCGTGGTGGGCGTGGACCTCGCCGCGTTCGCCCTGGTCCGCGCGGTGGTCGTACCGCAGGGCCCGCACGCCGTGACCGCCGTCGTGGACGTGGGCGCCGACGGGATGCAGATCGTGGTGGCCGAGCGTGGCGTGCCGCAGCTGGTGCGGTTCGGCGCGGTCGCCGGCGAGGCGCTGGTCGCGGAGCTCGCCCGGATCCTGCAGGTGGACCCGGGTACCGCCGAGCAGGCGCTGCACGGTGAGCGCGCGCTGCACGGGGACCTCGCGCCGATGATCGCCGGGCACACCGAGCGGATGGCCGCGACCGTCGCCGAGACGCTCGCGTTCCACGCGCAGAGCGGCAACCGCCCCGTCGAGGCGGTGCTGCTGACCGGCCGCGGGGCCGGCCTGCTCGGCTTCGGCCAGTACCTCGCCACGTTCGCGCGGGTCCCGGTGTCGCTGCCGCGGGCCGACGGGGTGTTCGCGGTGGACGGCAGGGCGGCCCGCACCTGTGACGGGAGCCTGCCCGCCTGGGCGGTCGCCGCGGGCCTGGCGGTCGGGGGTGCTGCATGAGCCCGCTGCGCCAACGCGACGGCGCACCGGGGGTCGAGCACGCCGCCGGGTCGAGCGCCACGACGGTGCCCGTCGTCGACCTGCTCCCCGACCTCGTGCGACGCCGGCGCGCCCTGCGGGCGGTCCGGCTCAAGTGCGTCGCGCTGCTGCTCGCGGTGGCGCTCGCGTTGGTCGGGGCGCTCGCGTGGGGGATGAGCACGCGGTCCACGGCGAGCTCTCGCCAGACCGCGGCGCAGGCGGAGTCCGACAACCTCGCCGCGCAGATCGCCACCTACGCGGACCTGGTGACATTGCGCTCGGACATCTCCGCCGTCCGCTCGGCGATCGCCGAGGCGATGCGCAACGAGGTGCTGTGGGCGGACTTCGTCCGGCACGTCCGGGGGAGCGTCCCGACCTGGGCCCTGATGGAGAGCATGTCGATCACCATGACGTTCGACTCGGACTACGAGGACCGCGCGGACGACGACCCGTTCGACCCCGGCCCCGCGATCGGCACCATCACCTGGGTGGCGCACGTGCCGACCCTCCAGCAGAGCGGGCAGCTGCTCACGGCGCTGGACGCGATCGACGGGCTGTTCGGCGCGACGTTCACCTCGGTCGAGCGCGACGAGCAGACCGGCGTCCACAAGGTGTCCGGGACGGTGCGGATCGACGACTCCCGGCGCTCGCAGCGGTACGTCGAGACGACGGACGCGGCCGCCGGCACGGCCCCGGAGGAGGAGGCGGCATGAGGGGAGCGACCAGGCTGTGGTGGGCGGGGACCGTGGTCATCGCCCTGCTGCTCGCCGCCGGCTGCTGGTTCCTCGCGCTGTCGCCGATGCTGGACGAGGCGCACGAGGCCGGCACCGCGGCGGACCGGACCGAGCAGACGAACGACGACCGGCGGCTGGAGATCGCGCGCCTCGCGGCCGACCGGGAGAACCAGCCGGCGCTGGACGCGGAGCTCGCCGACCTCCGGCGGCACTTCCCGACGACGCTCGAGCTCGAGTCGTTCGTCCAGCAGCTCGCGGACCTGTCCGCCCGGTCCGGCGCGGTGGTCACCTCGGTGTCCCGTGCGGAACCGGCGGCGACCGACGTCGGCGGTGGACGGTTGTACCAGGTGAAGGTGGACCTGTCCGTCGACGGCACCTTCGACCAGAAGATGCAGTACCTGAGCGACCTGCAGTCGATGGACGACCGGCTGCTCCTGGTCACCGCGTGGAACAACCCCGGTACCGACACCATGACCATCACCGGCTCCACCTTCGTCCTCGTCGACGCCGCCGCGGTCCCGCCCGCGGAGACCTCCGCCGAGGAGGCCGCCGACCCCGACGGCGAGGACTCGCCGTGACCTCCCGACGGCGCCTGGCCCGGCTGCGCAGCACCCGCGACGACGGCTTCACCCTGGTCGAGTCCGTCGTCGCGACCACGCTGTTCGGCATCTTCGCCGCGAGCCTGCTCACCTTCGTGATGGGCACGTTCCGGATGTCGGTGGAGACGCAGCGCCGGGTGGCCGCCACCCACCTCGCGTCGTCGGTCGTCGCGGAGGCCCGGGAGCTCGCGGCTCAGCCCCTCGCCGCCGCCGCGGGCGGTCCGGTCACGCCGACGATCGACCCGACCTTCCTGGACGACGCGAGCACCGTCGAGGTCGGCGGCGTCCCGTTCCAGGTGACCCGGTCCGCCCGGGTCGTGACCCCCGAGGGCGACGACGTGTGCAGCGCGGGGCTCTCGGCCGCCGTGGCGTCCGCCGCTCTGGTCGAGGTCGCCGTCGAGGTGTCCTGGGAGACCGGCTCCTCGCCGGTGCGGCTGACCGAGCGCGCGGCGCTCGCGGAGCGGTCGTTCGTGGCCGTCCGGGTGCACGACGAGACGGCGCCGGTCGGCGGCCTGGGGGTCGAGCTGCTCACGTCGACCCAGCGCACCGGCGGGACGCCCACCGTGACCTCGGCGACGACGAGCGCCGAGGGCTGCGCGCTGTTCGAGGTGGACCCGACTGCCGACCCCGCGCCGCACCACTGGTACGCGGTCCAGGCGGGCGACGCGGCGCAGACGTCCGCCCAGTACGTGACTGCCGACGGCCGGTTCAGCACCGGCGCGCAGTACCTCGGCCGGGCCGAGGCCGGGACGGTCCGGTCCGCCGTCGTCGAGGTGCGGCGCGAGGCGACGCTGCGGTTCACGGTGCTGGACGAGGCGGGGGACGCGCTCGTCGGCCCCGACCTGGACGACCTGCCCGTCACGCTGGTGCCGGCCGACGGCGCGGCGTCCGAGCAGGTCCGGAGCACCGCCGAGATCGACGACGCTGTGGTCGCCGACGACCGCACGCTGACGTCGTGGCGGTACCCGATGCGGCACCTGGACCTGGCCACGGACGCCGTCTGGTGGGACGGCACGCCGGGCCTGGTGCCCGATCAGGCCGTCCTCACGCTGCACCCCGACGACCAGGAGATCGCGCACGACGGGTCGGCGACGGTCGAGGTGGCCGCCACCGGGGACGAGCCGCTGCACGTGCTGTGGCAGGCGTCGAGCACCGGGGGGCTCTACTGGGCCGATGTCGTCGAGGGCGAGGAGCTGTTCGAGCTGGAGCTCGTCGCCGGGGCGGTGCTGCCCGGTAACTACCGCGTGGCGGACGGCCTGATGGTCCGTGCCGTCGTGTCGAACGCGATCGGGTCCGACGTCTCGCGCGGTGCGACGATCCGCGTGCTCACCGAGCAGGGCGAGCTGCCGGATTTCCCGCGGCCGGAGATCACGGTCCCGCCGATGAGCCAGTCGGCCGCGGTCGGCGACCGCCTCACGTTCGAGGCCGAGGGCCTCGGTGAGGGAGAGCTGTGGTTGGTCTGGCAGCGGTCGACCGATCGCGGGCGGACCTGGGAGGACCTGATCATGGAACGGGACCGGTGGACCTGGGAGACCCCTGCCCTCACCCCGCAGGACCACGGCGCCTGGTACCGCGTCGTGGTGGTGGGCCAGGGCTTCGGCAACAACGTGGTGGCGAGCCAGCACGCTGTCGTCTCGCTCTTCCACGACACCCGCGAGTTCACCCTGCGCGCGCTGTGGCCGACTGACTACACGCTGTGGCTCGGGTCCCGTCCCGGGTCGCTGGCGCCGGTGAGCCTGACCCCGGGCGGGACCGTGGACGTCGCGCTCGCCCTGACCGGCGAGGTCCTGGCGGTGCGCAGCGCCGACGGGGTCGTGACGATCGCCCGCGGGGGTGCAGGGTGAACGCACGGCGGTGGCGCGGCGCCCGGCCCCGACGCGCGACGCCGCCCCGCGACGCCGGCGTGACGCTCACCGAGCTCATCGTCGCGATGGCGGTGTTCAGCATCGTCCTGGTCGGCGTCGCGGCGCTCACCGCGGGCATCCAGCGCTCCGACCGCGCGGCGTGGGACCGCGTCGACGACACCGAGGAGGGCCGGTACGCCCTCATGCAGCTGTCTCGGGTGATCGGGCGCGCGGTGGTGCCGGCGACGGTCGGCGGCCGGGAGCGCGCGGCGTTCGCCGACCTCGCGCCGGACGCGCTCACCGTGTACGCGGACCTCGACAACCCGGGCGGTGCGGTCGGGCCGTCACGGGTCGAGTACGCGTTGGCCGCCGGCGAGCTCACCCAGACCACCCGCCGCCCCGTCGACGGCGACCGCGCCACCTACTGCGCCGACGACGACGCGACGCCGGCGTGCGAGGACCGGGTGCAGACCGTCGTGCTCGCGCGTGCGGTGCGGGACGACGCCGAGCCGCTGTTCAGGTACCTCGACGCCGCCGGGGACGAGACCGACGCCCCGCACCTCGTCCGCACCGTGCTGATCTCGCTGGTCGTCCAGCAGGACCCGACGACCGGCGACGAGCCGAGCCGGTTCACCGACCGCCTGACACCCTCGGGGCTGATGCCATGAGCCACCTCCGCCGACGCGACGCCGGCCTGTCCAGCGTGACCGTGCTGTTCACCTTCCTCGCGCTGACCGCGGTGGCGATGGTCACCGCCGTGTACGCGGCGAACGCCGTCCGGCCCGCGGCCCGGCAGGCGCACTGGACCCAGGCAGGCGCCGCCGCCGAGGCGGGCGTCGCCGACTACCAGCAGCGGCTGCTCGACGACCCCGCGTCGTGGCTCGACGTCGACTGCGACGACCCGGCGCTGGTCGGGCAGGACCCCGACGTCCTGGAGCACACCTGCCCCTGGCCCGCCGGGGAGACGGGGTGGGCGCCGGTGACCGAGGGCGACGACCCCGACTCGTCGCCCGCGTACCACTACGAGGTGACGACCGCCCCCGACGAGCTCGACGACGTCTGGGCCACCTCGCTGACCCTGACCGTGACCGGGCGGTCCAGCTCGGTCGAGCGGACGCTGGAGGTGCGGTTCGCCCGGGCGTCGACGGCGGACCACGCGCTGCACCAGGCCACCGACGTGGTCGAGCCGACGACGTGGGCCGAGGGGCGGCGCGCGCTCGGGCTGCCCACCGACCTGGCGGACGGCTGCGGTGCCGGCACGCTGCTGCTCGCCGCCGACCGGGCGGACGACTGCGCCAACCTCGCGACGCTCACGGCCGGGGACTCGATCACGGGGAGCGTCCTGACCCGGGACCGGCTGGCGGTCGGCGGCACCGACCCGACGGCGGAGGGCGCGCTGGTCGACGGCGAGTACGCGACCGCCGACCCCGCCTGCGAACTGGCCGACGACGACGCGGCCACCTGGACGACCTGCGTCGGCGCGGCCGCGGGCGGGGACGCGTCCGCGGCGGAGGCCGAGGCGCTGCTCGGCGGCTGGGCGCCCGTGCAGCGGAGCTGGACCGCGCTGCCGACCAGCACCGCGACGCTGTACGCGGACGTGCCGGGCTGCCACTACTACGGCGCGACCCGGATCATCGGCGAGGGAAGGACGATGCGGGTGTGGTCGCCCGGGACGGACGCCGCGGCGGCACGGGGCGCGGTCGTCGCCGTCCCCGGTGCCGACGGGACGCCCCCGACCTGCGGGACCGGCGTGGTCGACGTCCCCGACGGGCTCGCGGTGGTCGTGTGGACCACGCCGCAGGAGTACGCCGGCGCCGCCGGGACCTGGGCGGTGGACACGCCGCTGAACACCGTCGACCCGCAGGTCGGCGGTGACTCCCGGTACGGCTGGCTGCCGGTCGGGGACCACGGCCCGACCCCGGACCCCGCGCTCGGCCCCGGGTGGCTGACCGGCGTGATCGACCCCGAGACGACCCGGACCACCAAGTGGGCGCGGTACGGGAACCTCTACCTGGAGGGGCAGTTCTCGCCCGGTGCCGACGACGGCGGCGGCGGGCTGACCTTCGTCGCCCAGGAGTCGGTCGTCGTCACCGGCGACGTCCTGCGCACCGGCGCCGGACCCGGCGACGCATGCGCGGAGGACGGCACCGAGTGCCTGCTCGGCGTCGTGGCAGGGCGGGACGTGGAGGTCCTGAACCCCGTCGTCACCGACCTGCCCGGGTCCGGCACCGACGCCGCCGACGCGCGCTGGGACTTCGGACTCGAGATCGGGGGCGTGCTGGTGCGCGAACCCACCGAGGCGGAGAGCCGCGTCGGTTCCTGGTTCGACGCCTGGCCGCACCGGTACAGCGATCAGCGCACCGGCGTCCCGTACCCCGACAAGGCCGCCGGTCCGGGTGTCCAGATCCAGGCCGCCGTCCAGGTGCTGTCCGGGACGCTGCGGGTGCAGCACCACGGGACGTCCGGCGTCGACGTCGTGGTGCACGGGTCGCTGGCGCAGCGGTACGCCGGGGCGTTCGGCCCCGCGGCGGTCGACGGGGACGGTGGGAACTACCCGACGATCGTGCACGACCCCGCCCTGGCGAACGCCGTCCCGCCGTACCTCGCGCCCCTGCTCGGCGAGGCCTGGCGGGTGCGGGCGATCACGGAGCTCGGCGACCGCTGACGGCGGTGCGGCCGGGGCCGGCCGCGGCCGCCGCGCCGCGCCGCCGCGGGCGCCGAGTGGGTACCCGACACGTCGAGTGAGCATCCGCCGACTACTCACTCGACGTGTCGCATGCACACTCGGCGCGCGGGGAGCCCAGCGGGACGGGGAGCGCGGGGCCTGCCCGCGGGGAGCGCGCGGCGGCGCTGGCGTCCGCGCTACGCGAGCAGGCCGAGGTACCAGTCGCCGACCCGCTCGCCGACGGCGATCCCGAGCCACGCCCCGGCGAGCATCCACGGGCCGAACGGGATCCCCGACCGGCGGCCCGCGCGACGCGCCAGCACGAGCCCGACGGCGTACAGGCCGCCGAGCAGGAACGCCGCGAACCCGCCCACCGCCAGCACGTCCCAGCCGAACCACCCGAGGCAGAGGCCGAGCACCCCCGCGAGCTTCACGTCCCCGAGCCCCATGCCGCCCGGGTAGGCCAGCGCTGCGGCGAGGTAGATCGACAGCAGCCCGGCCCCGCCGATCGCCGCGCGGCCGAGCGCGCCCCACGCCGGCTCGCCGCCCGGGTTCCAGGACGCGAGGGCGAGCAGCGCCGCGCACACCGGGTAGGCGGGCAGCACGAGCGCGTCCGGGAGCCGCTGCACGTCCAGGTCGATGAGCGTGAGCGCCACCGACAGCGCCGCCAGGTACAGCAGGGCGGGCAGCGCCCAGGTCGGACCGGCGAGCGCGACCACCCCGCCGAACAGCAGCGCCGTCCCGGCCTCGACCAGCGGGTACCGGGCCGCGATGGGCTCGGCGCAGTCGCGACACCGGCCCCGGAGCAGCAGCCACGACAGCACCGGGACGTTGTCCCGTGGCCGGATGCGGTGCCCGCAGCGGGGGCAGGCGCTCGGGGGGCTCGCGACCGACTCGCCGCGCGGGAGGCGCCACACGACGACGTTGAGGAACGAGCCGATGGCCAGGCCGAGGACGGCGGCGAGGGAGACGAGGGGGGCGGTGGGCACGGGGCTCCTGGCGGGTAG
>NZ_JAKRMS010000088.1 GCF_022346185.1 Cellulomonas sp. ACRRI
GGTCAGGCGCGGGGGCCGGTCAGGCGCGGGGGCGGTCGCCCTTGCCCTCGGCGGCGCGGGCGGCGTCGCGCTCGCGCAGGCGCTGCTCCTCGCGCTTCACCTCGGCCTGCGTGGCGCGCTCGCGGTGCAGCCACTCCGGCGACTCCTCGACGATCGCGTCGATCTGCTCGGTGGTGAGCGGGTCGGTGAGGCCGTTGCGGGCGAGGCCGGACGTCGAGATGCGCAGCCGCGCGGCGACCACGGAGCGCGGGTGCGGGCCGTTCTTCCGGAGGTCCGTGAGCCACGCCGGGGGGTTCCGCTGCAGGTCGTCGAGCTGCTCGCGGGACACCGGGCCCGCCTGGAACTCCGCAGGCGTCGCGGGCAGGTAGACCCCGAGCTTGGCGGCGGCCGTGGCCGGCTTCATGGTCTGCGGCGTGCGCGCGCGGCGGGCGGGAGCGGGGATGGGCTCGGAGGTCACCGCACCAGGATACGGACGCGGCGCGCGGCTACGCTGACGCCGATGTCCGAGCCTCCCCCTGCCGCGCCCGCCGAGCCCGCCGCGACCGACGACCCGCCGCGGTTCCGGCTGCTGCTCGTCCCCGGCGTCGTCCCCGCCTCCTGGGTGCGCACCTGGCGCGAGCGGGTCGCCGACGTGCCGCTCGAGCTGGTGCACGCGCCGGCCGCCGACGCCGGGGCGGTGCTCGCGCGCGGCGAGGCCGACGCCGCCCTGCTGCGGCTGCCCGTCGACCGGGACGTGCTGTCGGCGATCCCGCTGTACGTCGAGACCACGGTCGTCGTGCTGCCGAAGCACCACCTGCTGACCGCGCTCGACGAGGTGGGCCCGGACGACCTGGCCGAGGAGACCGTGCTCACCCCGGCCGACGACGTGCTGCGCTGGGCCGACGCGCCCGGCGAGCCGTCGCTCCTGCCGCAGCCCGCCACGACGGAGGAGGCCGTGGCGCTCGTCGCCTCGGGTGTCGGGCTGCTGCTCGTGCCGCAGTCCCTGGCCCGGCTGCACCACCGCAAGGACCTGACGTACCGGCCGGTCACCGGCGCGCCCGGGTCGCAGGCCGCGCTCGCCTGGCTCGGCGACCGGGACGGCGACCCGCTCGTCGAGGAGCTGATCGGGATCGTGCGGGGGCGGACCGTGAACAGCTCGCGGGGCCGCGGGTCCGCGTCCCCGGCGGACGCGGGCACGGGCGCCGCGCGGAAGGACGGGAAGCCGGACCGCTCCGGCGGTGCGGCCCCGGCCGGCAAGGGCGCGGGCGGCAAGGGCGCGGGCGGCAGGGGTGGCGGCGCCCCCGCGCGCGGCGGCCGCCCCTCCTTCGGATCGGGCGGGGGTCGCGGGCGGTCCGGCAGCCGGCCCGGCTCGTCCCGCGGCCGCAAGGGTCGCTGAGCCGTGCACATGCCCGCCCCCGGCCTGCGGGTCACCGTCCTCACCGGCGCCGGCATCTCGACCGGCTCCGGCATCCCGGACTTCCGCGGACCCGACGGCACCTGGACCCGGCACCCCGAGCAGGCCGAGCTTCTCGAGATCGGCCGGCTGGTCGCCGACCCCGACGTGCGGCGCCGCGGCTGGGAGATGTGGCGCACCCACCCCGCGTGGACGGCGCGGCCGGCGGCGGGGCACCGCGCGCTGGTCGACCTTGCGGACGCCGGACACCTCCAGGCGCTCCTCACCCAGAACTTCGACGGGCTGCACCAGGCCGCGGGCTCCGACCCGGCCGACGTGGTGGAGCTGCACGGCACCCTGCGCACCACCTCCTGCCTGGCGTGCGGCGACCGGCAGCAGACCGTGGACGTGCTCGCCCGGCTGGACGCCGAGCCGGACCCGCCCTGCGCGGTGTGCGGGGGCATCCTCAAGCCGGACGTCGTCTACTTCGGCGAGCGGCTGCCCGACCGGGCGCTGGAGCGCGCGATCGCCGCCGCCACCGACGGGGACGTGCTGCTCGCGGTCGGCACCACGCTGACGGTGCAGCCCGTCGCGAGCCTGGCGGCCCTGGCCGCCGACTCCGGCGCCGAGGTGATCATCGTCAACGCCGAGCCGACCCCGTACGACGGGATCGCCGACCGGGTGGTGCGCGAGCCGATCGAGCAGGCGCTGCCGACGCTGGTCGCGGAGCTGCTCGCCCGGGGCTGACGGCCGCCACGCGCGGCGGGCATCGCCCCGTCCCCACTTCCCTGCATGGGACAGATGTCCTATAGTCCACATGGAGTAATCAAGAAGGAGCATCACGTGGCAGGCTCGCTCACCCCCCTGGCGGTCGCGGTTCTCGCGCTGCTGGTCGAGCGCCCGCTGCACCCCTACGAGATGCACCAGGTGCTCCTGCACCGCGCCACGGACCGCATCGTCAAGGTCCGCCCCGGCTCGCTCTACCACTCGGTGGACCGGCTGCACCGGGACGGGCTCGTGCGGGCCGTCGGCACCGAGCGCGCCGGCAACCGCCCCGAGCGCACCACCTACGAGATCACCCCGGCCGGCCGCGACGCGCTCACCGAGCAGCTCGCCGCGATGATCGCCGCGCCGGTCAACGAGTACCCCCGCCTGCCGCTCGCGCTGGCGGAGGCGCACAACCTGCCGAGGGCCACCGTCCTCACCCTCCTCCGCGACCGGCGCGCCCGGCTGGCGGCGGAGCTCGACGACCTGCGCGCGGGCGTCGAGCGGGTCCGGGCCAAGGACCTGCCCGCCCGCTACTGGATCGACCTGACGTACCAGATCGCGGTCTACGAGACCGAGTCGACCTGGATCGCCACCTTCATCGAGGGCATCGAGTCCGGCGACATCGCCTGGTGACCCGGCGCGGCCACCCGCCGCGCGCCCTTCCACCCGCTCCGCACGAGCACGCGTCCCTGCGAGGAACCCGCATGTCCGAGACCGCCCGTCCCTGGCCCGCCCTCTGGGCGCTGGTCGTGGGCTTCTTCATGATCCTGGTCGACACCACGATCGTGTCCGTCGCCAACCCCGCCATCATGGCCGGGCTCGGCACCGACATCGACGCGGTGATCTGGGTGACCAGCGCCTACCTGCTCACCTACGCCGCCCCGCTGCTCGTCACGGGACGGCTCGGCGACCGCTTCGGTCCCAAGCCCGTGTACCTCACCGGCCTGGTGGTCTTCACCCTGGCGTCCCTCGCCTGCGGCCTGGCCGGGTCGATCGGCGTGCTGATCGCCGCGCGCGCCGTCCAGGGCCTGGGCGCCGCGCTGATGACCCCGCAGACCATGGCCGTCATCACCCGGATGTTCCCGCCGGACTCCCGCGGCAAGGCGATGAGCCTGTGGGGTGCCGTCGCCGGCGTCGCGACGCTGGTCGGCCCCATCCTCGGCGGCGTGCTCGTCGACGGGCTCGGCTGGGAGTGGATCTTCATCGTCAACGTGCCGGTGGGTGTCGTCGCGTTCGTGCTGGCCTGGCGCCTGGTGCCGCGGCTCGAGACGCACGCGCACCGGTTCGACGTCCTCGGCGTCGTGCTCAGCGCGCTCGGCATGTTCCTGCTGGTGTTCGGCATCCAGGAGGGCCAGTCGTACGACTGGGGCCTGATCGGCGGCTGGCTGCCGGTGTGGGGCGTCGTCGGGGCCGGCGTCGTCGTGCTCGGGCTGTTCGTCTGGCACCAGGCGCGGACGAAGGACGAGCCGCTGCTGCCGCTCGGCCTGTTCCGGGACCGGAACTTCGCGCTCGCGAACGGCGCGATCAGCGCCCTGGGCTTCACCGTCACGTCGATGTCGCTGCCGCTGGTCTTCTACTACCAGCTGGTGCTCGGCTTCTCCCCCACCCGGTCCGCGCTGATGCTCGCGCCGATGGCCGTGATGACCCTGGTGCTGTCGCCGGTGATCGGCCGCCGCGTCGACACCGCGAACCCGCGGAACATCGCCCTGGTTGGCATGCTGCTGCAGGCCGGCGCGCTGGTGTGGTTCTTCCTCTGGCTGAGCCCCGACCCCGACCAGTGGGCGCGGCTGCTGCTGCCGAGCGCGGTGCTCGGCGTCGCGAACGCCTGCCTCTGGTCGCCGATCTCGTCGACCGCGACCCGCAACCTGCCGCGCGCGCAGGCCGGGGCCGGGTCGGGCGTGTTCAACACGACCCGGCAGATCGGCTCCGTGCTCGGTTCCGCCGCGATCGCCGCGCTGATCCAGGCGCGCCTCGTGGCCGAGCTCGGCGCCGGTGCCGGGGACTCGACGGGCGCGGCCGAGGCCGCGGGCTCGCTGCCGGAGGCGCTCACCGCCGGGTTCTCGGACGCCATGGCGCAGTCGCTGCTGCTGCCGGCGGCGATCGCGCTGGTCGGCGCGGTGCTGGTGGCGTTCTTCGCGGCGCCGTCCCGCGGCGGCCACGGCGCCCCGGCGGCGGCCCCGACCTCGGCGGCGGCCTCGGACGGCGCCCCTGCCGCCGACCGCGCCACCGCCTGACCCCTCCCGCGGCGCCGTCCCGCAGCGCCGAGTGTGCAGCCGACACGTCGAGTGAGCATCCGGCGGATGCTCACTCGACGTGTCCCGTACCCAGTCGGCGCGGCGGGCGCCGGCGCCCGGGCGGCCCGGGCGGCCCGGGCGCCCGCGTCAGCGCGCGTCCGCCCCCGCGCGGCGCTCGTCCTCGCCGGGCGGCGCCGCGACGTCCGGCAGCATCTCCTCGGGCAGCTCCTCGACCGGCACCACCACGAGGTCCTGCACCTTCCAGTCCAGCGCCGTCGCGGCCGCGCGCGCCTCGGCCAGCTCCCGCAGCCCGGGTGCCCGGCCCGCGCGCGGGACCACGAACGACTCGACGTGGAACACGTGCCCCTGGTCCCGGACCCGGGAGCGGGCGTCCTCGACCCAGGGCAGCTCCCGGAGCCGCTCGTCGATCGCCCGGTCCAGCGGGTGCGGCTCGTCGCCGTCCACCGTGGTGGCCCGCGCGTCCATCAGCGCGCCGGCCGCGACCCGCAGGTTGCCGATGCCGTCGCGCAGGATGCTCACGGAGATGAACAGCGCCGCCGCGGAGTCGGCCCACCACAGGCCCGCGCCGATGCCGAGGATGCCGACGACCGAGCCGAGCGCGGTCATCCAGTCGGCCTTGTTCATGTCGGCGTCCGCGTAGAGCACCCGGTCGTGCAGCGTGCGGGCCAGCGGCATCTTGGCCCGCCCGAGCAGCACCGGCGGGATCCCGGTCAGGACCATCGCGCCGATCATCGGCCAGCCGGCCCAGAACACGTGGTCGCCCAGGTGCATCACGCCGACCGGCGGGTGCTCCGCGGCGAGCAGCCCGCTGCCGGAGTCGACCACGAGGAACGCGCCCATCGTGAGCAGGGCCGCGGCCGCCACGAGGTGCCCGACCCCGACCGACCGGTGGTACCCGTACGGGTGCGCGGTGGTCGGCCGGCGCCGCGCGAACCGCACGGCCACCAGGAACGAGATCGGCGGGATGAAGGACAGCAGGTCCTCCGTCCACGCCGCCTTCATCGCCTGCGAGCTGCCCATCACCAGGTACACCAGGCTGACGCCGACGACCAGGAACGCGATCGTGCCCCAGGCCAGCCGGACGGCCCGGCGCAGGGCCGCCGACTGCTCCGGGGGCAGCTCCGTGTGACCGAACGTGGCGGTCGTCCCGGGCGCGCTCACGGCAGCACGTCCCGGTGGTGCTCGAGCAGGAACGTCTCCAGCCGGACGAGGAACGCGTTCTCGCCGAGCGGCGCGGCCATCACGTGCGGCTCGGGCGCGCCGTGCTCGTCGGGCACGGTCGTGTACGGCGTGGTCAGCGCCGCCCGGGCCGACCACGGGGACCGCCCCGTGAAGCCGCCGACGACGAGGTCGAGCTCGCCCGCCTCCAGGTCGCCGATCAGCCGCTCCTCGCTGCCGACCGTCCAGTCGACCTCGGCGTCGAGCGTCTCGGCGAACTCGGCGACCACCTCGGCCTCGAGCCCGGACGGCGGTGCCCCCTCCTCGACCACGGTCCACGGCGGGTTCGCCGTGATCCCGACGCGCAGCGCGTCGCCCGTCACCCGCTCGAGCGTGCCGTCGGGGTCGGCGGGGAACCCGCCCGAGCACCCCGCGAGCAGCGCCGCGGTCAGCAGCAGTCCTGCGGTGCGTCTCATGCGGCCCGAGTGAAGCGCCTTCCGCGCGTCCGCGCACGTCGGGCCCCGCTCCCCCGGCGGTCACCGGAGGGGCGGGGCCCGACGGGCGGGTCAGCCGCGCCGGCGGCCGAGCCGGGCGCTCAGCGCCAGGCCGCCCAGCCCGAGCAGGACGACCGCCGCCGCGAGCAGCCCGAGGCCCGACCCCGTGACGGCCAGGGCACCGCCGCCGGGCGTCGTCACGGCGCCCGCCTCTGCGGGGACGGCGCCACCGACCGGGTCGCCGCCCGCGGGCGGGTCACCGGGGTCACCGGGGTCACCGGGGTCACCCGGGAGCGTGGGACCGAGCACCCGCACCAGCCCGGCGTCCACCGTCGGGTCCACGTAGTCCGCCCGCGCCCCGTCCCCGGGACCGACCGGGCGCACCTGCGGCGCGTCGGCGCCGAGCGCGACCTCGCGGGTCCAGCCGATGGTGTCGGCGTCGGAGTCCTCGGCCGCGTCCCCCCGGCGCGGGCCGGTGAACCCGTACCGCCCCGCGAGGTCGCCGTCGAGCACGAACTCCACCCGGTACGTCCCGGCCGGGAGCAGGTCGAACAGGTACCGGCCGTCGGCGTCCGTGGTGGTCGTCGCGACCGGCTCGTCCGAGCCCGCCGGGTACAGCCGGACTGTCACCCCGGCGACGCCCGGCTCGCCGGCGCCCTGCCGGCCGTCCCGGTCGTCGTCCAGCCACACCCGGTCGCCCAGGGCGTAGGTCCGGTGGACCGCGACGCCGGCCCGGTTGGGCTCGAGCGTCTCGTGCTCCAGCCCGGCGGGCGTCACGCTGGCGGTGGTCACCACCATCGTGTTCCAGGCGGGCGCGTCCACGTCCGCCGCGGCGGTGTCGTAGGCCGTCGCCGACCGGGTCCGGAACGTGGCGGTGACGGTGTCGCCGGGCCGGAGGTTCTGCGCCGACAGGTCCAGGTCGACGCGCAGGCCCCGCACCCGGGACAGGTCGTCCACCTGGTCCGCCGGCGTCCAGACGTCGGCGGCGCAGCCCGTGCCGAACGGGTCCGCCGACCGCGGGTCGCCCGTGTAGGTGCAGGTCGCGCCGCCCAGGAGGTAGGAGACCGCGGTCCGCGCCCCGTCCGGCAGCCCGGTGAGCTCCAGGTCGCCGAGGTACTCGGTCGCCCACACGCTGCCCCGCGCGCTGGTGCTCTGGGACCGCGACGTGCCGGTGTCGCCCGCGAACGGCAGCACGTCCACCAGCGTGGCGCTCGCCGTGGGCAGGTTGCCGGTGTTGGTCACGCGCAGCCGCCAGGTCTCGGTGCCACCCGGCTGGGTGCGCACGAGGCAGGGCGTCCGGTAGAACCCGTCGGCCGACACGCACTCCTGGCCGCTCGCCGAGGTGTTCACGACCCCGGTCGGGGTGGCGCCGGGCGCCAGGTCCTCGGCCACGTCCTTGACCCGCAGGTAGTTCGGCAGCGCCACGACGTCGATCCGCGCGGTCGCCTCCCGGGTGAGCCCGTCGGCGGACGACAGGACGAACCGGTTGGTGAGCACCGAGCCCGCCGGGGTCCCGGCGCGCACCGCGAGCGGCACCGTGACCGCCACCTGCTCGCCCGGCATGAGCCGCGTCCCGGGCGGGAACGTCACGCGCACCTCGCCGCCGTCGACCACCACGGACGGCTCCGCGCTCGCGATGGGCGCGTCGTCGGGGGTGACGGCGACCGATGCGGCGCCGTACGCGTCGGGGTCGTAGACGAGCTGCGGCCCGGTGGCGTCCGCCGGCAGCACGTCGGCCAGCACCGGGTCGACGATCGGCGCCGTGCCCGTGTTGGTCGCGGTGAGCCGGAACGGGAGCCGGGAGCCGGGGCCCGTGGTGGTGGTGCCGGGCGTCTTGGTCACGGTGGCGTCCAGGACGCCGTCCGTCACCTCGTAGGTCGCGAGGGCCGGGTCCAGGACGACCGGGGTCGGCTGGTGCTCCGCCTGCACGGTCCCGGTGACCTCGTTGATCAGCGTCCCGGCCGGCACCTGAGCGCCGGTGCTGCGCAGCGTCGACCGCGGGCTGAGCGCGAAGACCGCCGTCGGGCCCTCGAACCCGCCGATCTGCCGGTTGGCGAACCAGGAGCCCGCAGGTGCCCGGAAGGTCACCCGGACGCCGGTGACGTCCCGCCCGGACGTGCCGTCCGGCAGCGCCGCGGCACCGTCCGGCAGCGGCGGCATCGTGGTGCTCACACCGGGCGGCAGCGCGCTGCTGACCGGCGCAGTCCAGGCGCCGCCGACGCGGTACTGCACGTCGGCGGTGTAGCCGGCCCCGTCGGCGGCGGTGACGCCCGCGAGCGCCTCCAGCCCGACCAGGTCGAACGCGTCCCAGAACGCCTCGGACGTGTCCTCGAGCACGTAGGTCGCCGGCCGGCTCACGGCCGCGTCGCTGACCCGGCGCGCGCTGAGCGACAGCCGCACCGTGCGGTCCTGCGCGGCGTACCGCGTCCCTGTGCCCGGGGAGACGGACTTGGCGAGCGCGCCGTCGAGCGGCTGCAGCGCCTCCGGGTACAGCACCGTGCTCGCCTGGGCGACGTCGTCCGGCGTGCCCGGGCCCAGGTCGCCGACCAGCGTGTTCGTGAGGGTGGTCGACGCCGGGGCGTCGGCCGTGCCGGTGATCGCGGCGCCGGACCGGGTCTGCGCTCGCAGCACGGTGTCCGCGACCACGACCAGCGCCGCGCCGTCCGGCAGGGTGCCGTCGGCGCGCGCCTCCACCGAGACCACGTCGGCGAGGTCGGCCGGGGACAGCGCCGCGACCGCGGCCGCGGACCCGAGGTCGTGCCGCACGCCGCCGTCGGCGCCGCGCAGCACGACCCGCACGTCGTCGGTCCCCGCCGGGGCGGTGACGGCCAGCCGGGTCAGGTCGACGTGCTCGAAGGTGCTGCCGTCGTCGGTCGCCGGGTCGGGGTCGACCAGGCGCAGCGACCCGACCGGCACGCCGGAGACGTTCTGCACCCGCATGGTCAGCCGGTTGGCCGGCCGGTCCGCGCCCGGCTCGGCGTTGTCGACGCCGATGAGCGCCGAGGCGTCGCGCCAGGACTTGCTCGCGTCCACCCGCCGGATGTCGACCGGGGCGTCGCCCGGCCCGAAGGTCACCGCGTCGCCCGCGTCGGACGGACCGGTCAGCCCGGCACCGACGCCGCTCCCGGTCGCCTCGACCGCCACGGTGTTCCGCAGGGCGGTGCCCGCGGCGACCGCCTCGTCCAGGGCCAGCACCAGCGCCACCCGCGGGGTGAACGTGCCGTCGGTCGGCAGCGAGGCGCCGGTGGGCGTGTAGACCACGCGGACGCCGTCCGCGCCGGCCGGGACGGCGAGGTCCAGCAGCGACGTCGCGTCCGTGGTCGGGCCCGCCAGCGACACCCAGTCGCCGCCGGTGCGGGCCAGGACCTCGGCGCGCGCCCCCGCGGGCACCTGCACGGAGCCGACCCGGTCGAGCACCGCCACGTCCCACAGGGACGAGCCGGCGTCGCCGCCGGCGGCGTCCTCGACCACCAGGGACCCGACGGGGACGGTGGTGTCGGCGGACACGCGGCCGGTGAGGGTGGCCACCAGCTCCTGGCCCGGCGCGCCGGGCAGCGGCGCGCCCTGGGCCTGCTGGGTGAGGGACTTGCTCGCGGTGGTGACGACCTGGCGCGGGACCACGGTCAGCCGGGCGGACGCCGTCCGCACCGCCGCCGGGGTGCCGTCGGCCGCCTCGCCGTCGACCGCCACCTCGTTCGTGAACGTGCGCACCGGCGACCAGCCGGCGTCGGTGGCGACGCGGAACGGCACCGTCGCCGCGGCGCCCGGGGCGAGCGCGCCGCGGTACTCCACGACGAAGCCGGTGACGACGGCGCCGGCCGGGGGCGCGGGCCAGGTCGAGGTCCCGCCGCTCGGCGGCTGCACCGCGACGGGTCCGCCCACCCCGGTCCCCAGGAAGGTCACCGTGGCGCCGTCCGCGCCGGCGGGCCAGGCCGCCGCGTCCACGGAGCCGGAGCCGTCGGTGCCGAAGCCGTCGAACCCGAGCAGGCCGGCGGCCGGGTCGCCGAGCGGACCGGCACCGGGCGCGGAGGGCTCGGCCACCCGCAGCAGCGACAGCGCGGAGTTCGAGGCGTTGCGCGCGGTGAGCCGGACCACCGACGTCTGCCCCGCCACCACCTCGGCGCGCGCGGCGCCGTCGAACGTCTTCCCGGCCGCGACCTCGACGGTCACCGGGTTGATCTGGAACGCGGCGGACGCCGTCGCCGTCGCGTCGCCGCGCGGCGTCGCCAGCGCGGCCGACGCGGTGTTCGGCACCCGGGTGGTGGCGTCGCGGGGCGCGGTGCCCGCCTGCCCGAGCACCAGGGCGACGGAGCCCGCGGCCCCGCCGGGCACGAGGGTGCCGTCGGCGGCGCCGTCGCCGGCGAACCGCAGCGCCACCGCCGAGACGGTCGCGAGGTCCACGCCGCCGGCGTCCAGGGTCGTGCCCGGCGCGAACGGCCCGACGGTCACGGTGCCGCCCGGCGTGCTGAGGTCGACCGACAGCGCGGTCGCGCCCTCCGGCGCGGTCCAGGCGCCGAGGCCGCGCAGGACCAGCGGCGTGCCGGGCCCGAACGCGGCGGGCGTCCCGGCGGCCGGGTCGGTCACGGTCAGCGCCGTGGCGGCCACGGGCGAGGTGTTCCGCGCGCCCAGGGTGACCGTGACGTCGCCGGGGTCGCCCGCGACCTGGTCGGCCGGCTCCACCCGCTTGGTGACGGCGACGCTCGGGGTCACCGGCACCGCGATGCCCACGGTCGCCGGGGCGCTCACCGGGTCGGCGTTGCTCGCGGTGACGTCCGCGGTGTTGGTCACCGACCGCCCGTCCCAGGACAGCGGCGTCCCGGCCGGGAGCGTGGTGCGCAGGAGCACCGAGACGCTCTGGCCGGCCGCCAGCCCGACGACGCCGGGGTGGCTCGGGTCGGTCTCGCGGAACGCGACCCGGGCGGTCGCCCCGGACACCGCGACGACCGCCTGGCCGGTCTGCTCCGCCTGGACGGTCACGCCGTCCGCGTCCAGCACGAACGGCTCCGGCACCGCGTCCTCGAGCGCGACGTCGGCGCACATCGCGACGATCGACTCGCAGGTCACCTCGACCGTCCACGTCACGCCGTCGCCCGGGCGCGCCGTGGTGACCGAGGCCGTCTTGCGGACGGCCAGCGTCCCGCGGTCCCCGTCCGCCGCCTGCGCGACCTGCGGCGCCGCCACCGCCAGCACCGCGCTGACCAGCAGCAGCGCGATCACCGTCGCGACCGCCGTCAGCCGCCCCAGCATCCCCCGTGACGCGCCGCGCGCGCCTGATCCCCAGCTCATCCCCGTGCCCATCCGTCTCGACTGCGCCGGCGGTGCGGGCGCGGGTCGCGCGCCCTGGTCCGGCCGATCGGGGATCGGGACGGCCGGCGGGGCCGCGGAGGTGAGGACCGGGGTGAAAGGGGTGACCGCCCCGGACGGCGTCGCGGACGCGGGTCAGAGCAGGCCGAGCTCCCGCACGCGCGCGACGGCGTCCGCCCGGCTGCGGACGCCGAGCTTGCGGTAGGCGGTCCGCACCTGGGACTTCACGGTGTTGTGCGAGACGTGCAGCCGGGCGGCGACCTCGGCGAGCCCGGCGTCGTCCGCGAGGTGCCGCAGGACCACCAGCTCGCGCTCGGTGAGCCCGACGCCGGGCGCGCCGTCGGGGACCGTCGCCGGCAGGTCGGCGAGCCGGTCGAGGGCGGCGGCCGTCGCCGGGTCCGCCGCCGCCGACCGGGCGAGCGCCGCGCGCTCCGCCGGGCTCACCAGCAGCCAGCCGGTCCGCGACCCGCCCGCGGCGAGCACCGCGCACGCCTCGCGCAGGGCGCGGGCGGCCACGGCCCGGCGCGCCTCGTCCCCGGCGCGCGCCTCGTCCCCGGCGCGCGGCTCGGCCCGGCGGTCGCGGGCGGCGTCCGGGTCCGGCACCGTGGCGGCGGCGAGCAGGAACCGGCGCGCGGCGCGCAGCCGCGGACCCTCGTCGGGCAGGTCGGGCGCGGCGAGCAGCGCGCGCGCCTCGTCGCGCCGCCCGGTGGACAGCAGCAGGCGGCCGCGCGCCACCCGGACCGCGGCGTGCGGGCGGCGGACGGGGTCGAGGAGGTCCAGCCCGCGCTCGGGCTGGCCGGCGGCCAGCGCCAGCACCGCCCGCGACGCCGCGAGCCGGGCGCGCCAGTAGCCGCTGGCGGGCGCCCGCCGCCCCCGGCGCAGGGCCGCCGCGAGCGCCTCCTCCCCCGCCGCGGCGTGCCCCAGCACCAGGTCGGCGGTGGCGCGCGCCTCCGCGAAGGCGGGCCAGAACTCGTTGGTGCGCAGCTCCACGGCCAGGTCGTCCAGCAGGGCGACGGCCGCCACCGGGTCGCCGTCCTCGAGGGCGAGGTGCACGCGGGCGAGGTCGAGGGGCGAGCGGCGGTAGGCCGTCTCGGGACGGCGGGGCGGCTCGATCCCGGCCGCCGCCGCGGTGGCGGGGCGCGCGCCGGCGACGTCGCCCTGCACCGCCAGGAAGCCGGCGGCGAGCGCCTGCGCGGAGAACGCGCCGAGGGAGCCCGCACGCTCGTGCGCGACCCCGCCGGCCGCCACCTCAAGGCCGTGCTCGACGTCGCCCGCGGTGAGGAGCGAGGTGCCGAGCTGCCGGTGCAGGAGCCCCCGGAGCCCGTCGACCGTGGCGTCCGCGCCCGGTGGCGTCGCGGCGAGGTGCTCCACCGCGGCGAGCGCCGCGGTCCGGGCGCGGCCGCCCCGGCCGAGCAGCCGCATCGCCACGCTCTCGGCGGCGCGGAGGACCGCGCGCTCCGCGGTCGTGGCGCGCGGGAGGTGGAGCACGGCCGCTCCCGCGGCCACGGCGAACCACTCCAGCGCGCGGGCGCGGTGCTCCGCCCGGGTGTTGTGCAGCAGGGCGACCAGCAGCGCCAGCGCCGGGCGCGCCGCCACCGCGGTCCGCGGCAGCCGCTCGAGGACCCGGATCGTGTCCTCGGCGCTGGTGCGCTGCCCCGAGCCCCACACCCGCATGACGACCGACGTCACCAGGTCCGGGTCGCCCGTCTCCGCCGCCGCGTGCAGCGCCGGGTAGTACCGGCCCGCGTCGAGGCCCCAGGCGACCACCGTGCGGAGCAGGTCCGCGACCGCGCCGGGCTCGGTGCGCGCGAGGTCCGCCCGGAGGGCGGCGCGCACCACGGGCGTGAGCCGGAGCTCCGGGCCTGCCGCCGCCGGGGCGCCGCCGGGCACCCCGGGGGGTTCCTCCCACGCGCCGAGCCCGTCCCGCTCGAGGCGCGCGAGCAGCGCCGCGGCACCGTCGCCCGCCAGGGCCTCCGCGAGCGCCGGCGGCACGACGGCAGTGACGGACACCCGGCGCGCCGCCGCGAGGTACGCCGCGTCGCCCGGGTCGCGCTCCAGGGCGGCGAGCACGCCCCGCGCGGCGACGGCGACCAGCGCGTCGTGCGGCGCGGTGCGCAGGTCCACCTGGCCGGCCGCCCCGGCGAGCGCCACGGTCCGCACCAGCAGGCCCAGGCCGTCGGTGGCCGCCCGCACCCGCCCGGCGGCCTCCGTGGTCTGGCCGGCGCGCGCCAGCACCTCGGCCACCTCGTCCTCCGCCAGGCGCAGGTCCTCCGGTCCGAGCACCGCGACGTCGACCCGCACGGCGGCCTCGGCGAGCAACCGGTCCTGGGACCCGCGGGTGGTGACCGCGACGTGCAGCAGGTCGGTGCCGGCGAGCACCTCGACCAGGCCGTGGTCGACGCCGGGCGAGGACACCGCCTCGTAGCCGTCGAGCACCAGCAGCACCGGCGACGCCAGCGACCCCAGGGCGCCCACCACCGCGCCCGCCACCGCACGGCCGCCGCGGCCGGCCGCCGACTGCGCCGCGCCGGCCGCGCGCCCGTCCACCAGCCCGGCCTCGACGAGCTGCTCGAGCACCGCGGGCCACAGCTCGGGACCGGCGGCCTCGGCGTCCAGCCACAGCACCGCCCTGTCCGTCGTCGCGCGCACCCAGGACGCGAGCAGGAGGCTCTTGCCCGCGCCCGCCGGACCGCGCAGCACCAGCAGCGCGGTCCCGGGGTCCAGCCGCTCGCGCAGCCCGCGGCGCGGCACGGCCCACGACGGCACGCGGGGCACGCCCCGGCGCACGGCGGTCACCGGCCGCCCCGGGCCGCGGCCGCGAGCGCCACCGCGCCGGCGGCCACCGCGAGGGCGGCGGGCAGCTCCGGCCGGACCCCGTAGGCCGCCGTCGCGAGCAGGGGCCCCAGGACGAAGGTCAGCGCGTTGCCGGCGTTGACGACGCCCGCGACGTCGCCCTGGCGGTCGGCGCCGACCGCCACCGACGCGGCCGACGTGCACCCCGCCGCCCCCGCGCCGACCGCGGCGCCGAACACCGCCGCCACCCCGACGAGCACCGGCGCCGGGACGGGCGCCAGGTACGCCACCAACGCGGCGAGCGCCGCGCCCGAGCCCCCGCGCACGAGGCGCCACGGCGCCCACCGCAGCCGCGGGACCAGGACGCCCTGGGCGAGCATCGACCCGAGGCCCGCCGCGAGCAGCAGCGTCCCGGTCAGCGCCGTGGCGGGCGCCGGGCCGAGGCCGTACCGGTCCTGGACCAGGAAGCCCACGCTGCCCTGGACCAGGGCGAGCGCGAGGAACACCGCGACCGAGGCGGTCACGGCGACCCGGACGCCGGGGACCGCGAGGGCGCCCAGCCGGTCGCCGGTGGGCGGCGGCCGCACGCCCCCGGGGCCCGCCGACGCCACCGGTGTCCCGCCCCCGGGCGCGCGTGCCGACGCGAGCACCGCGGCGCCCGCACCCGCGAGTACCAGGACGGTCGCCAGCACCGGCACCACCGTCCCCAGCCCCGCGAGCACCGCGGCCAGGCCGGCGCCCACCGCGGTCGCGAGCCCGCGCACCGCACCCGCGCGGGCGATCCAGGCGACCCGCTCGGCCTCCGTGCGGGAGCGGGCGACGAGCACCACCTGGGTGGCCGGGCCGGCGGCGGCGACCGCGGCGCCGACCCCGAGGCCCCGGGCGAGCAGCAGCAGCACCCAGGCCACGCCCGCGGGCAGCAGGTCGCCGGCGGCGAGCACGGTGGCGACGGCGACGGCGCCGAGCGCGCCCGCGAGGACCGCCGCGAGGAGGACCGGCCGGGCACCGCGCCGGTCCGCGCGCCGCCCCCACCACGGGCTGCTGGCGACGACCACGGCCCCGGACAGCGACGTCACCGCACCGGCCTGCCAGTCCGCGAGCCCGAGCTGCCGCGTGAGCGCGGGCAGCACGGCCGCGGTCGCGACCTGGGCGACGCCGACCGCGCCGAGCGCGACCAGCGCCACGGCCGCCGCGGTCCGCCCCCGACGCGCGACCTGGTCCGCGGTCGTCGGGCCGACGACGGGCGGCGGGGGGCTCGGGGGCACAGCCGCACCCTACCGACGCCGCACAGGGGGCCCACGGCCGCGTCCCGGCACCGCTAGGGTGCCCCGCATGGCGCGCAGGTCGGCGGTGACGCTGCAGGAGGTGGCCCGGGCGGCGGGCGTGTCCCCGCGCACCGTGTCCAACGTCGTCACCGGCTACCCGCACGTCGCGCCCCGCACGCGCGCCCACGTCCAGTCCGTGATCGACCGGCTGGGCTACCGGGCGAACGCCGCGGCCCGCTCGCTGCGCACCGGGCGCACCGGCCTGCTGGGCCTGGTCGTGCCGGCCCTCGACCAGCCCTACTTCGCCGAGCTCGCCCGCGCGGTGGTCCGTGAGGCCACGGGGGCCGGGTTCACGGTCGTCGTGGACCAGACGGACGGCGACCCGGACCGGGAGCGCGAGCTGCTGCTGCGCGGCCCGCGCGGCGCGCTGTTCGACGGCCTGGTGCTCAGCCCGCTGTCGCTCACGCCCGACGACCTCGCGGCCGCGGACCCGGACCGCCCGGTGGTGCTGCTCGGCGAGCGGACGGTGCCGACCTCGTTCGACCACGTGCACATCGACAACGTGGCCGCCGCGCGGGACGCCACCGCCCACCTGGTCGCGACGGGCCGGCGCCGGATCGCCGCGATCGGGCTGGAGCCGGGCGCGGCGGCGCGCACCGGCCCGCAGCGCGAGGCGGGGTACCGGGCGGCGCTCACCGACGCCGGGCTGCCCGCCGACCCGCGGCTCATGCGGTACGTCGACGCCTACGAGCGGTCGGCGGGGTTCGCCGCCATGTCGGCCCTGCTCGACGCCGACCCCCGGCCGGACGCGGTGTTCTGCTTCACCGACGTCCTGGCGGCGGGGGCGCTGCGTGCCTGCCTGACCCGCGGCGTGCGGGTGCCGGACGAGGTCGCGCTGATGGGGTTCGACGACGTCGAGGAGGCCCGGTTCGCCACGCCGTCGCTCTCCTCGGTGCGGCCGGACCGGGACGCGATCGCCCGCGCCGCGGTGCGCCGGCTGGTGACGCGGGTGCAGCGGGGCGACGAGGCCGGGCCCGCCCAGGACGTGACCGTGCCGCACGCGGTGGTGGCCCGGGAGTCGACCGCGACGCCCTGACGGCCGTCCGCGGGCCGGTCGCGGCCCCGCGACCGGCGCGGCGCGGCGCGCCCGGGCACGGACGTGACGCGCGCCTTTGCCACGTGGCAACATGGCCGTGCGCGACCTGGCCAGCACTCCCGCGACACCGAAGGACCGCCCATGACGACGACGTCAGCAGCCGACCGCGGCCTGCACCCCCGCCCCCAGCTCGTCCGCCCGGACCGCTGGTGGTCGCTCGACGGGCCGTGGGCCTTCGCGTTCGACGACGCGGACGCCGGGCTGCGCGAGCGGTGGCACGCGCCGGGGGCGGCCGGGCGGTTCGACCGGGAGGTCGTCGTGCCGTTCCCGCCGGAGTCCGCGGCGTCCGGGGTCGGCGACCACGGCGACCACGCCGCCCTGTGGTACCGGCGCACGTTCGCGGTCCCGGGCGGCCTGGACGGCGCGCCGGGCGGCGACCGGCTGCTGCTGCACCTCGGCGCCGTCGACCACGAGGCCGACGTGTGGGTGGACGGCCAGCACGCGGTGCGGCACGAGGGCGGCCAGACGCCGTTCTCGGTCGACGTGACCGACCTGCTGGACCCGGACGTCGCCGCGGAGGAGCACGTCGTGGTGGTGCGGGCGACCGACGACCGCACCGACGTCGAGCAGCCGCGCGGCAAGCAGGACTGGCAGCCCGAGCAGCACGCGATCTGGTACCACCGCACGTCCGGCATCTGGCGCACCGTGTGGCTGGAGCGCGTCCCCTCCGTGGCCGTGGCCGACGTCGCCTGGCGGCCGGACGTGCCGGGCGGCCGGGTGGCGGCGCAGGTGCGGCTCCGCGCGGTCGCGCCGGCCGGGACCCGGGTCCGGGTGCGGCTGACCCGCGCGGGCGAGGACCTGGGCGCCGCCGAGGTGCCGGTCGAGGGCTCCGTCGCGGACGTCACGGTGCCGATCGCGCGGCAGGCGAACGGCCAGCAGTACGAGCGCCTGCTCTGGTCACCGGACAGCCCGGTGCTGATCGACGCGGAGGTCGCCCTGCTCGGCCCGGACGGCGCGGAGCTCGACCGCCTGGAGTCGTACTGCGGCCTGCGCTCGGTCGCGGTGCTCGGCGGCACGCTGCTGCTCAACGACCGGCCGTTCTTCCTCCGCTCCGTGCTCGAGCAGGGCTACTGGCCGGAGTCGCACCTCACCCCGCCGAGCCCCGACGCGCTGCGCGCCGAGGTGCAGCTCACCAAGGACCTCGGGTTCAACGCGGTCCGCGTGCACCAGAAGGTCGAGGACCCGCGCTACCTGTACTGGTGCGACGTGCTCGGGCTCGCGGTGTGGTCGGAGACGGCGGGCGCGTACCGGTTCAGCGACGAGGCGGTCGCCCAGCTGACCCGCGAGTGGCTGGACGTCGTGCGGCGCGACGTGTCCCACCCGTCGATCATCGCGTGGGTGCCGTTCAACGAGTCGTGGGGCGTGCAGCACATCCCGCACGACCCGGCGCAGCAGGCGTACAGCCGGGCGCTCACGGACCTGACCCGCGCGCTCGACCCGACGCGCCCGGTCATCTCGAACGACGGCTGGGAGCACACCGCCTCCGACCTGCTGACCGTGCACGACTACGCCGACAGCGGCGCGGTGCTCGGCCCCCGCTACGCCGACGCGGCGGCGGTCGCGGCGACCCTCGACGGCGTCGGGCCGGCCGGGCGGCGGATGTGGGTCGGCGGCCCGGCCCCGGAGCCGGAGACGGTCCCGGTGCTGCTGACCGAGTTCGGCGGCGTGTCCTACGCCCCCGGCGCGCCCGAGGGGTCCTGGGGCTACTCCGAGGCCCGGTCGACCGAGGACCTCGAGGCGCGGCTGTCCGACATCGTCGGGGCGGTCCGCGCGTCGACGGTGCTGCAGGGCTACTGCTACACCCAGCTCACGGACACGGGCCTGGAGACCAACGGCCTGTGCGACTCCCGCCGGAACCCCAAGCTCCCGCCGGAGACCTACCGCCGGATCTTCGCGGGCTGAGCGCCGTCGCCCGCGCGGGGCTCCTCCTCGCGCCGCGCGGGCGTCAGCGTCTCCCACACCGGGCCGAACACCAGCCACCCCACCAGCACGAGCGTCGCCCGCGCACCCCAGCCGAGCAGCACCTCGCGCTGCTGCGCCGCCGCCTCGCCCGCGCCCGACGCGACGAGCATCAGCACACCGAGCACCGCCCACGCGACGGCCCAGGCCAGCAGCACCCGCAACCACAGCGCCCACTCGTACCGGACCCGCACCGGCCCGTGCTTCGGCGGCCGCACCGGCTCGGGCCCGCCGAAGAACCGGTGCGCCACCCACGCGTCGACCGCGTGCACGGTGCGCTTCCCGAACGCGACCGTGAAGCCGAGGTACAGCGCCGCGAGGCCGTGGGTCCAGGTCGCCTCGCTCCCCCGGAGCAGGTCGCCGACCGTCGCGACGACCAGCACCACCTCGAGCAGCGGCTCGCAGAGCAGCAGCACCGTCGACAGGCGCCGGCGCCGCAGCACGTAGCGGGCCACGACCGCGGCGGCGAGGAACACCCAGAAGGCGACCTCGCAGGCGACGACGAGCAGGGCGACGGGGTTCTCGCGCAGGGCGTCCATGCGGGCAGCCTCCCCGGGCGCGCCGGGCGGGGGCGTCGGCCGTCCGCACGATCCCGCGGGGGCGCCTCGTCCGTTCGGAGGACCCGCGCGGGGGAGGTCCGTGCTGGGATGGCCGCATGCCTCCGCGACGACCCGCCCGGTGGCCGCGGCCCGACGACCGCGGCGTCGCCCTGGTGTACCTCGGCGTCGGGCTGCTGCTGCTCGGCCTCGGCGTGACCAGCACCCCGCCGGCCACCTCCGGCCCGGCCGCCGACGCGCTGCACGCCGGGCTGCTGGTCGCGGGCTGCGCCGCGCTCGCCGCCAAGCGCCGGCACCCGCTCGCCGTCCTGCTCGTGACGACCGCGGCGTTCGCCGGCACCCTCCCCGCCGGCGGCTCCGTGGGCCTGCTGCTGGTCCTGGTCGACGCGCTGTACACCGCGGGGGTGCAGCTGCCCCCGCGGGCGCGGCGGTGGCTGGCCGTCGCCGCCGTCGCCCTCACGGCGGGGGCGGGGGGCCCGCCCCCCCCCGGGGGGGGGGCCCCGGGGCCCGCCGGGGGCCCCGAGGCCGCGTCGGGGT